>JBBRDP010000276.1:0-4440 GCA_038203795.1 Gemmatimonadales bacterium | reverse complement strand
TCACCGCGGAGGGAGAGACGCGAGAGGCGATAGCGGTCGGTTTGCAGCGCCCAGATCGTCGTGTCGGCGGCGGGATGCCAGAGCACCTCGCCGGTGAACGGAACGGTGGCCGAGCCTCCCGGCATGCGAATCTCCCGTGGTAGGCGCGGGTCGCGCGGTGCGGAGGCGCGGGCGACCTCGTGGAAGGTGCTGTCCCATCGCACGACCACGTCGCAATCGGCACCGCCCAAGCCGACGAACCGACCCAGCCGATCGACGGTGGCGGGCCACGGTCGCGCCTGCATGCAGCCGCGCGCGAATACGTGGTTGGTCACCAAACGGCCGCTCGTATCCATCACGACAATGCGGGCCTTGCCGGGATCATCAATCCAGATGGTGCCATTGGGGCGCGCCAGCAGCGCGGCCGGCTGCGCGAGCTCACCCGGGCCGGCACCCGGCCGACCAACGGTGCGAATGAGCGTGCCCTCCGCACTGTAGATCCGGATGTGCCGGGACTTCCCGTCGAGCACCCAGACGTGACCGGCGACATCGACGGCCAGCCCGGCGATGGAGCCGAGCTCGTCCCCGTCAGTCGCGCCGATGCGTAGCTCCTCGGCGAGATACATGGTGTCCACGGAGGAAGCAGCGCCGCGCGCCACAGCTTCAGGCGTGCTCGCGGTCTCGTCGGTCGCGGGAGCAGCACACGCGGCGAGTGCGAGAATGGTGATTGCGGCTGCGCTTCTCATGTTGCGTGAGATTCTACAGCACGCACCGCCATGCAGCCACCCGTAGCGAGAACAGCTTCGCACGTACCTTTCCGTACGTTTTGTCGTGCTCTTGCCCCCATCCCCGCTCGCGTATGCCCCAGCCCAAGGCGTGGATCACGCGTGTGGTCACGATCACATTCGTTACGGAGCGGGCGTTCACGTCGCCGGCGTTCACGTCGCTGTGCAGTGGCTTCACGCGCGATTAGTCGCTGCTGGCGTCACAGCGGCGGTAGCTCGTCGCTCAGCGCTAGCCTGATCCAACCCTGCATCGCCTCGTGCTCTCGCCGTCGGAAGCGCGTGGGTTTTGCCCGGCTCAGGTGTCTACAGAACACACCTCCTTCCGAGTTCCATGACACCAGCGCCGAGCGAAGCAACGATTGTCGCGATATACCGGGAGACCATCTCGCCGCTGTATCGCTTCATTTCGCAGCGCTGCGGTGGTGATCGTGCGGTCGCCGAAGACATTACGCAGGAGACGTGGCTGCGTGCGGTACGCGTCTGGCGGGAGACGGGAATTCCAGACCATCCACTCAGCTGGCTGATCACCGTGGCACGCAACGCGCTGCTCAATCAGTTGCGACAACGCACTACGCTTTCGCTCGACGAGCTCGGCACCGAGCCACAACTTCCCCCTGACGATGAACATGTGCAAGACCGCGAGGCGCACTCACGCGAGTTGCGCATCGCGCTCACACGACTGCCGCCGGACGAGGCGCGGCTCCTCGAAGAGTTTTATTTCGAGCAGCGCCGCGTGGCGCAACTCGCGCGACATCGGGGCATCACGGAGCGCGCAGTCGAAGGGCGGTTGCGACGCGCACGCGAACGACTGCGCCGCGAGATGGGACGGAATGATCACCTACAGCCGGAGTAATCGCATGAACACGCCCAACGAGACACACGTGCCTTCGCCCGCGTTTGTCGACGCGCTCGAACTACACATCCGTGGTGAGCTGAATGCCAGTGCAACCAACGCCACGGTCGAACCCAGGCGGTTCGCACGCAGTGTATGGGCACGCAGTCATCGCCTTGCCGCCGGTGCGTTCCTCGCCGCCGGTCTGTTGCTCGGCGCTGGCGGACAGCTCGTCTACGCGCAAGTGCAGCAGTCGGCGCAACGCACGGCACTCGAACTCCAGAAAGATGTTGAGCGGAAGTTGATGGCCATGCGCCTTGAACGCGCCAAACAATCGTTGGCCGTTGCACAGCAGGCATATGCAATGGGCTCGACCAAGCGCCAGTCCGTGCTGGACGCGGAGTGGCAGTTGCAGCGTGCCCTGTTCGAGGAACAGCGCATCACGGTGGACATGGAGGAGCTTCGCCGCACGGCGATGGCTCCGCGGAACGAGCTCTGGGCGCCCACCGTGGGTGATCGGGATTTTGTGATGGAGCGTCTGCGCATCGAAGCCGCGAGCGCGCAAGAGCAGCTGCGAACGGCGGAATCCCAGGTGGAAGCGATGCGCACCGCGTTCCGACTGGGCAGTCAGACGGCGAACGAGCTATCGACCGTGGAGGAAGCGTTCGCGCGAAACGAGGGTTCGCTCGAACGCGTGGCGCGCAAACTGCGACTACGCGAGCGAGCAATCAGTGAGCGCATACCGATGGAGCAGTTGGCGCAACAGTTGCAACTCGGTGATGCGCAGACCGACTTGCGAACCGTGCAGAAACTTCTCACGCTGGCCGAGGCGCGTCTTGAGGTGGTCACGCGAAACGCGGCGACTGGTAGCGCCACGCTACTCGACGTCAAGCGCGCGGAAGTTGACGTGCTGGAACGCCGCGTCGAACAGGAGCGGCTCGCACGACAACTACAGGTGATGCAGACGCAAATGTTGCGGAAGCCTGAGTAGCGCGGCGCTGCCCGCGTGATTCCACGTGCGACACGGTCATCCTGCCATCGAGTAACGCGGGTGATCCGAATACGAGCGCGGCGCGGACGGCCTCGTCAGACATTGTGAACCACCCGGCTGCGGCGCTGGACAGCGACAGGGCGATCCGCGCGCCGGAAACATGCGTGCCGGCCTCGCTGACAGTCCAACGCTACGGCGCCACCACGGTCGGCACCCGATAGCTGCCGGCATCCGTTGATCCCGATGGTCCCCATAGGTACAAGCTGCCACTCGCCGACAGCGCGAGGCAACGATTGTTGCCGCTCCAGACATGCACGATGTCGGAGAGGCTGCGCACTCGCACGCCACGCACCGAGACGGCATCCACCCCGGCACCGGTACCGAGTGATCCGAAGGAGTTACCACCCCATGTGCGGACTGTGCCGTCGCGCATGAGCGCGATGCCGTTGCCCACTTCGATGGCGTCAGCCAACAGTCCGGGCAGTGGTGAGGGCAGGAGCACGGGGGGATTCACGTCTCTGGTTGACGTGGCCGATGGCGCGTTGCCCCAGACCACGACCGACCCATTCGCCAGCGTTGCCCATGACATCGTCCCGTCAGCGCCGATTTTTGAGACCCCGACGAGCGTGGGGAGCTGTGTGGGTACGGCACGCGACAACCGGTCACCCAATCCAAGTTCGCCGTCTCGTCCGCGGCCCCACGCCCAGACAGTGCCGTCCTTCTTGAGGGCGAGTATATGCGACAAACCGCCGGCGATCTGCACGACTTGATCGAGCCCCGCCACTCGGCGAGGCTGGTAGTACGATGTGCCGCCGTCCCACTGCTTGCCCAGCACACCGGTCGCGAGCAGACCCTCGTGGTCTTCTCCCCACATCCACACGGTGCCGTTGTCGCGCAGCGCCGCGCCGCCTTGGTCAAACGCGCAGATGTCGACCACTCGGTCCAGCCCCTCGAGCGCGACGGGTTGCCTCTGCACAAACTTGGGGCCACGATCGGTGCCGCCAAATAGGCCGCTGCCATTGCTCCCCCACGCATAGACACGTCCGTTGTCACCGAGCACCACGCTGGTGCGCGGATCGGCGATCGCGACGGCCTTACCCTTGGGCACCCCCTTCACGGACGTCATTCGTTCTACGAACGACGTGGTCGCGCCAACCCCGCACGCGTTGTACTGATTCCAGCCCTGGCAGAGCACCGTGCCGTCGGGTGCGATCACGAGCGAGTGCGTGCCGGAGGTGGCGACGCGCACGTCCTGCGCAGGGAGCGATGCGGTGACGAGGGTGAGCGTCAGGAAAAGCGCTTTCATAGACACGTTTCGTACCTCGCGAGCTATGCGCACCAAAGAACTGCGATGTGCTAAAAAGCTCCCGTCGCTGCGCAGCAACGGGGAAGACAGCGGTGAGGTACCTTTCAACGCGAACCCCAACGAGCAACGCACTACCATGCGCCAATCCATACAGTCGACGCTGCCGATGCGGCGTCTCGCGGTGATTCTGAGCCTCGCGCTTTCCGCAACCGCCGTCGCGCAGGAACCCGCGTCCAACCGCATAGCACGCGGCGTTGAAAACCGCATCGATGTGGTCACACCGCTGGCACCGGAGTTGGCGGCATACGGAGCGTATTCGGTGGGGGTGCGCACCATCACGGTCACGGATACAAACCGCGCCGACGTGCTGCGCACAAAAACCGGCGAACCCACGGTGCGCGCCGATCGATCGCTCACGCTCGAGGTGTGGTATCCCGCCGATGCCGCCGATTCGACGCGCGATGGCGAGTATCGCGCCATCATGCGCGACCCGTCGGTTGTGATGACACTGCGTGGCCGCGCACATCGCGACGCCGCACCTATCGAA
>JBBRDP010000275.1:0-4488 GCA_038203795.1 Gemmatimonadales bacterium | reverse complement strand
GAGACTGTTCTCCTTGCCGAGTGCGTTGTCGCTGGCGTGCAGGTGGGCGACGTCACGCGCGACCAGCACGCCCTTGGCGTTATACCATGGCCCGTTGCCGATGCGATCGCGCGCGTGCACGGCGGGTTGTCCGTTCAGAGGCGCCGCACTGAGATAGGCGCGCCACTCCTTGCCCACGACGCCCGCCGCCTCGGCGAGTGTTGCGCAATAACGATCGGCGCCGTCGAGTCCGCCAAGCTTGCCGCCGTCACCGGGGCCAACGCTGGTGATGAAGAAGCTCATTGTCTGCTGCGGTGTGACGCCGGGCGAGGGCGCGGAGACAACAACGGCCACGACGGCGAGACTGGCGAGAGACGCGGGGAGGGTGAGGCGCATGTGCCAACTCCTGAAAGGTGGGTTTCTCAACAATGCACCCGGTACAGGCGCCGGGCAAACACCGGCGCGACGATCGCGACACGGTGTGCATCATGGCGATGCGTTCAATAACCGGCGCTCAGTGACTCCTCGCAACCACGCGGCCGTCAACGACGTCGATGGTGCGATCGCATCGCTCCGCGAGCAACGGATTGTGTGTGACAAAAAGCACGGTCGTGCCTTCCGACATATTGACTTCCCGCAGTAGTGAGAAAACCGCGTCGGCGCTCTTCGTGTCGAGATTGCCGGTGGGTTCATCGGCGAGTAGCAGCGCGGGCTTCATGGCCAGCGCGCGCGCCACCGCCACGCGCTGTTCCTGTCCGCCGGACAGCTGTCCAACCAGTTGATCGCGCCACGGCGTCAGCCCGACACGGTCGAGCAAGGCTGCGGCGCGAGCTGTCATCTCGGCGTTGGGAAACCCGGCGTTGCCGAGTGCCGGCATCATCACGTTTTCGAGTGCAGTGAACGCCGTCAGCAGGTGGTGGTATTGAAAGACGAACCCAATGTTGTGGCCACGCAACTGCGTCAGCGCGGCATCGTCGAGGCCGAGGGTCTGCACGCCGCTGATGGCGACCGTGCCGGACGTGGGCCGGTCGAGCAAGCCGATGATGTTGAGCAGGGTGCTCTTGCCCGAGCCCGACGGGCCCATCAAGGCGCAAAAGTCGCCGCGCTGCAGTTCGAGCGTGATACCGTGAAGCACTTCTGTCTCGTTGGGCAGTCCCACGCCGTACGACTTGTGTACATCGCGCAGTTGCACGACGGGGCGTGCCGCAGTCAATGACGGTGACGTCGTGCTCTCAGCCATTGATGGCCACGACGGGATCGAGTCGGGCCGCATTTCGCGCTGGCGCGAAAGCCGCGAGCAGTCCGGTGATCGTGGCCAGCGTCATGGTCCAGCCGAAAAGGGAGAAGGAGAACACGAGCGCGAACATCGGCGTGCCGTCGGCGGAGAGAATCGTCTTCTGCCACGCGGTGAGCGCGAGTGCGCCGATCACCGAGCCGACCAGCGCGCCGCTCAGTCCGAGCAGCCCGCCTTGCAACAGGAAGACGCGCATCACCTGACCGCGCGTGATGCCCATCGCGCGCAGGATGCCGATCTCGCGCGACTTCTGCACTACCGATACCACCAGCACGCTCGCAATGCCGAAGGCCACTGACAGCCCCACGAAGAACCGGATCGACGTGTTGGACATGCTTTGCGCGCTGACGGCGCTGAAGAACTGCGCATTCGTTGTGATCCAACTATCCGCCTGCACACTCGTCGCGCCGGCGATGCGGCGCGCGATCGTCTCTGCCGCGTACACATCGTGCACGGTGACATCGATGGTCGTGACGCCACCCGGCAGATCCATCAGCGACTGCGCCGTGCGCAGCGCCATGAACGTGCTGCGCGAGTTCGCCCCCGTGTTGCCGAGGTCGAAAATACCGATGATGGTGAGCGTCGCGATCACACCGCTGGCTCCGGTCACACGGAGCTTGTCACCAACGCTGACGCCGAGATCGGAGGCGAGTTCGGTGCCGATCAGGATGTCCGTCCCAGTGACGTTCGCGGTACCGAGTACGATTTTTTCCGGCAACGGCACGATTTGGTAGTAGCGCTCCGGATCCATCCCGGTGAGCAGCACGGCGCGCGACGCGTTGCCACGGATGACAACCGCCGAGCCGGTCACCGAGGGTGAGACGGCCGCCACGCCGGCAACGGTCTGCATCTGCGCGACGATGCCCTGCCACTGATCGATGCTTTTCACCCGCTGGAGCGGCGCCTGCAGGATGGCACCTTCGCGGAGTCCGGGGACGTTGTCGCGGAGCGGTCGCACTGTTTCCCGTGTTTGCGTGAGCTGGATGTGCGCCTGGCCCGTGAGGGTGCGACTGACCATGTTGGCCTGCACGCCCGTCATCAACGCCGACATGAACACAATCACCGCCACGCCAACCGCGACCCCGCCCACAATGAACGCGGTCTGCACGTGACCCTCGCGCAGGAATCGAATGGCCACGATCCACTCGAATGGCAACCAGGACTTGAGTGGCTTGAGCGGTCTCGACGCCGGTGCGCCGGTTGGAGCAGGCGTGATTACCGGGTTCATTTCGCGAGGACCGGGCGCAGCCGGGCCCCATCGGTGAGGGTGGCCGTGGCCACCGGCACCACGCGATCGCCGGCAATCAGACCGGACAGCACTTCGCAGAGTCCGCTACTGCGCAGGCCGAGCGTGACCGCTTGTCGTCGCGCACGTCGCCCGTCAACCTTGAGCACCCACGGCGACGCGGTTTCGATGTCGTGAACGGCGTCACTTGGCACCAGGACCGCGTTCGATCGCCGCGCGATCTCAATATCCACCGAGACCGTCATGTCCTGCTTCAGGTACGCGGGTGACGCTGGCACGCGCAATTTCACTTCCACCGCGCCACGCTGTGCATCGACTCCGGGGTTGATGTACGCCAACTCGGCGGAGAACCGCTCGTTCGGGTAGGCATCCGCGGACGCCAGCGCAGTGAGACCGAGCGAGAGCAGTTGCAGGTTCTTCTCGTCGATGGCCACCACCAACTGCGTCTCACCGCCGGGTGAGAGCACCATCAGGATCCGGCCCGGCTGTACGATGTCGCCCGGCTCCACGTCGCGCGCGATCAGTGTACCGGCGCGCGGAGCCGTGACGGTGGCGTAGGAGAGTTTCGCGCGCGCCACGTCGACACCCGCCTGCGTTTGCTGCATTCCCGCCGCGGCCGCCGCGGCCTCGCTCCCTGATGGCCGCGCGCTGGCCGACTGTTGCTCGGCGCTGCGCAACTGCGCCGCCGCCACCTGTTCCGTACGTCGCGCGTCTTCGAGCGCCACCTCGCTGATTGCGCCCGCGGCGAGCAACGCCTCGCTGCGGCGCAGCTTGTCGCGTGCCGCGTCGTAGCCGATCTGGGCTTGTCGCACGGCCTGCACCGCCAGCGGCGACTGCACTTGCTGTAGCTGTCGCAGGCGCGCCGCCGCCGCCTGCGCGGCGTACTCCGCCTGATCGAGTGCGGCGCGCAGTTCTGATGCGTCCAGTTCGATCAGCGTCGCACCGGCCGCGACGACCTGTCCCTCCTTCACCGGTACGCTGCGCACCCTCCCGGTGATCTGGACACCAACCTCTACGCGATTTGGCGTTTCGACACGGCCACTGGCCACGACGGTCTGCACGAAGTCCTGCTGTATAACAGGCTCCACGTCGACCTGCGGACCAAGCAGAAGGCGCGGTCCGGCGAGAGCGCCGATCAGCACGACGATCACCACGACAATGATCGAGGTCAGATGACGCCGGATCACGCTCACGACCGTGTTAGCCGAACATGCGCGCCGTCTTCGCGCTCAACGCCGGGCGACGTGTGCTGGCTCATTCCGCGGGAGTCCGATTGAAAGACATGAGCGACGTGCGTCGCCGCCACTGTCCAATGAATATGGCGGGAACCGGCCCGGCAGCAGCGAGCAGATTGCGACTTTCTGCGAGGGCAACAGCGTGATGGCCAGCCACGCCCTATTTCTTCGGCGTGCCGTCTCTTCCGAAGTTCCAGACAAAGTTCAGCGTCGGCAAGCAGCAGCCAACGCCTCCTCCCGCGATACCGATGAGTCCGAAGTCGGTCGAGAGCCGGTCACCGATGAATCGGAATGCACCGCTGAGCACGGTGAAGCCGCCCGCACCTTCCGTGAGAATCCAGTTCTCCGACAGGAACTTCACTCGTCGGCTGATTCGTGTCTCCGCACCCAGGACGAGCACGGGCGAGTTGCTCAACGACGATTCGCCGCCGCCCCATTGGAATCCCCATCCCGCACCAGCGGTGATCGCGCGGTCTCGCGTTCCCCACGTGCCCACGCCGTAGGCGATGCCGATCGTGCCTTCGTCAAATGCGTCCGGAAACGCCAATCCCAGGGCGCCGATTGCGATCGCTGAGCGTTCGCGCTGCGACACCGTGAACTTTGGCGCCAGGTAAAACACCTCGCCCAAGGCCCCCGGGATCACCGGGGTGCCACCGGCAATTGTGAGGCGATCGGTGACACCGTAGGCGATCATGGGGAAGAACAGGAAGTAGGCGGAGACATACCCCTGGCCG
>JBBRDP010000274.1:0-4493 GCA_038203795.1 Gemmatimonadales bacterium | reverse complement strand
CTCCGCGATCGCGGTCTCCATGCACCACAACCACTCATCCCGTTCGCGCGCACCGATCGCGAACGGAAAATGGCGCATGCGCAGACGCGGATGCCCGTAGGCCTCAATGTACAATGGCGGCCCGCCGAGCCAGCCGCTCATGAACAGATAGAGTTTTTCACGCGATACCTTGAGGTTTCTCGCGTGCAACGCGCGCACCGCCGTTGCCTCGGGTGCGGTATCCATCAGATCGTAGAAACGATCGACGAGTGCGCGGACGCCCGCGTCGCCACCGATCTGTTCGTAGTGTGTTGACGGTGACTCGCTCATGTCGTTTCCGGCGGGGCTGTGAGGCCAAGCGCTTCACGCACGGCCCTCGCACCAAACCGCTGAATCGCCCACGCGAACAGCACCACCCGCACGCCTCGGCCCACCGCGAGCGCTGTGATGAACACGGCGTACGGCAATCCAAACGCCGACGACGACAGGGCAAGCAACTTGGTGCTCAGCGGCGAGAACGTACTCCCAATGATAAGCAGCCAGCCGTACTGCGTCAGCAGTGACTCGGCTTGATCGAGCCGGGCCGGCGTGACACCCACCCATGGACCCACGGAATCCACCAGGGTGTGGAGGGCAGTGCCTCCAATCCAGAACAGCAACGTTGCACCCACCAGCGTACCGGCGAGCGCCGCGACGGCAAGGCGATACGCGCGTCGAGGCTGCGCCAATGAGAGCGGCAGAAACAGCGCATCTGCCAGTCCCGGCACAATCAGATTCTGCAGCACGCCGTACGTAAAAACCGCGACGCCACTCCAGCCGCGGTCGGCGAAGTCGTGAAGGCGATCAAAGAGTCGTTGCAGCCAGCCCGGAGCACTCACCGCCGTCGCGCGTTCCGTCTCGCTTCGGCCATCTTCACCGCCTCGTAGGCGTTGATGATTCCACCTGTCACCGATAGCGAACCAAACGGTACGCGCGCGTTCGGCGTACCGCCGGGCGGCACCACCTGCAGCGCCGGCAGCTTGGTCACGGTCGCGATCAAAATCTCACGCACATCGGCCGCCGAAAGTTCGGGATAGTACGCCATGAGCAACGCGGCCACACCCGACACCACCGGCGCCGCCATGCTCGTGCCGCTCTGCCGCTCGAACGTATCACCCGGTGTCGACGAGAAAATGTCGACGCCCGGCGCGAACAGATCCACGCGCGTCTGGCCGTAGTTGGAGAACGGTGCGGCGACTTCATTTCCGCCCTTCCACGAACTGGCGCCCACTTCAATCCACAACGTGGCGCGTTCGCTCGCGCCAATCATCGCGTTGGGAAAGTTGGGCGTCACATCGATGTCTTCACCATCATTGCCGGCCGCATGCACCAGCAACACGCCCTTGGACTCGGCGTACCGCACTGCGTCATCGACCAACTGCTTGGAGGGCGAGTAGGCCTTGCCAAAACTCATGTTGATGATGTGCGCGCCGTTGTCGGCAGCGTAGCGAATCGCGTTGGCCACGTCTTTGTCACGCTCGTCGCCATTGGGCACGGCGCGGACACCCATGATCCGCACGCCGTCGGTGATACCGTCAAGCCCGACGTTGTTGCCACGCACCGCCGCGATGATGCCGGCAACATGGGAACCGTGCTTGGCATCGGGGCCGGCGATATCCGGGTTGCCGTACCCACGCTCGGTACCATTGGCGTAGTTGTCACCCACAATGTTGCGTGGATCGAACAACGTGTCGAGTGCGTATTTGGCCTGACCGCCGTACGCCTCACGCGCTTCCGCGATCATGTCGGGGGCAATCCCGTTCGCGGCCAACTGCAGAAACAGCTGCCGGGCCTGCGTGGCCTGCGGTGACGAGGGCTGCAGCGCCTGCACCTTGGCCGGCGTGATCTCACCAGTGATCAGCGGACGCAGCGTGCTGGTGGCACCGTCGAGCGCGCGCCCGATGCTCTCGATCTGTCCGAGCGTTTGGGTGATCTCCGTACGCTTCTCGGAATACTTCGCGGCGAGTTTCTCGCACTCCGCGACACGTGGCGCCGAGAGTGCCCCGCCGTTGCTGCGTTCCCTGTTGCAGGCGGCATACAATCGCGTGAGTTCGAACGTATCGTGATTCACATTCTGACCATTCGCACCGCCAATGAAGTTCCAGCCGCGAATGTCGCCCGCGTAGCCGTTGCTGTCGGCATCACGCGTGCCGGCCTGCTCCTTTTCATTGCGCCAGAGCACGGTGCGCAGATCGACGTGGGCCGTATCAACGCCACCGTCGATGACGGCCACCACAACCGTGCGGCCCGGCGTGCGGCCGGCCAGCAGTTCCTTGAGTGCGCGTTCGGAACCGACGCCAGCGATGCCATCCGACTGCAGATCGCGCAGCTGCCAGTTCACCGGCGACTCATCGAGCGTCACGGCGGGCGGTGCGGCGACGCGCGGTGCCAACGGGGCTGCTGCGGGGATCGGGCTGGTGACCGGGGCGCTGGACGGCGCACACGCCATCGCCGCGCCGAGCAACAACAGCGAGGCGGTGTGCAACGCAGGACGTGTGAGGTGACGCAAAACGGGAGCGGGCAGAGTGCGCATAAGGAGGGTCAGAGGCGGTCGAGGTCTTCGTTGCCGATCACAGGAATCCAGGGAAGCATTTCGTAGTTCACCAACCCCAATTGACTGAACGGATCACCATCACGAATGCGATCCAGCGTCGCTTGTACCCCGTCATCGGGAATTCGAAGCAACAGGGCCCCGCCACTGCGCGGATCGAAGGGGCCGGAGGCGAGCAGCACCCCCGACGCCTTGAGCTCGCGCAGGTAGGCGCGGTGCGCGTCGACGTGAGGGGCAATGACCTCAAGGGGAAATCGATAACGGAGAATGGCGAGTGCGTACATGATGGGCGAAAGCTCGCGGGGAGGCCGGCGATAGGGAACCCTGTGGCTACGCTGGTCGCATTCGCTGGTCCTGAAGCGACGCGGCTCGCTGGTCGCACGCATCGAGCGCATCCCGCAGCGCCTGCCACGGCAGACGCGCGCAGCCCACGCGCTGCGGATACGACGCGACGCCCGCAAGGGCGATCAGATCGCCCAGCGACGCCGGGTCTGCAGTGGCGTCACCCTGCAGTAATCGCTCCACGCGCTCTATTAGCAGGCGGGCCTCACGCACCTCAAGGCCGCGCACGGCGTCGGTGAGCATCGAAGCCGACGCCGTGCCGATTGAACAGCCCTGGCCCTCGAACTGCACCTCGCGGATGCTCGTGCCGACCACCGCAACGGACACACGGAAATCGTCACCGCACAGCGGATTCTTGCGTGATCCTTCGGCGGTCGCGCCTTCCAGCACGCCGCGGCCGTGCGGCGCGCGATAGTGCTGCAGAATGCGGTCCTGATACATCGCCGACAGCCGCGCCGCCGACACGTCACGCACCGGCACCATCACTCACCACGATGCGTCAGTCCGCATCTGGCGCGAAGATGCGCTGCGCGTCGGTCAGCGCGTGCACGAGCGCGTCGACATCGCTGCTGTCGCTATACACAAAGAAGCTCGCGCGCGCGGTGGCGTTGGTACCGAGCCGTCGCATGAGCGGCTGCGCACAATGATGTCCGGCGCGAATGCAGACGCCGTGCTGATCGAGAATCGTGGCGAGATCGTGTGGATGCACGTCATCGAGCGTAAAACTGATGACACCGCTGCGCTCCGCCGCCGGCGGCCCGAAGACGCGCAATCCGCGCAGCGACTCAAGGCGCGCGTTGGCAGATTCGAGTAACGCCACCTCGTGCGCACGCACCAGTGACATATCGAGCGACTCGAGATACCTGACACCCGCAGCGAGGCCCACCGCGTCGGCCGCATTGGGGGTGCCGGCCTCAAAGCGATGCGGCAACACATTCCACGTGCTGTCCTGATCATTCACCCACTCGATCATGTCGCCGCCAAACTGCCACGGCTGGCATTCAAGCCAGCGCGCGCGCGTGCCGATCACGCCACCAATCCCCATCGGGCCCAGCATCTTGTGTCCGCTAAAGGCGTAAAAATCCACGCCGAGCACATCGAACTCAACCGGCAGGTGCGGTGCGCCCTGTGCACCGTCCATCACAATGATCGCGGGTGACTTCTCGCGCACCAGTCGCACAACCTCAGCGACTGGTGTGATCGCACCCACGGCGTTGGACACGTGCGTGATCGCGACCACGCGCGTGCGCGGCGACAGCAGCGACGCAAGGTGGTCGAGATCGATGCGCTGGTCACCGGTGAGCTCCACGATGCGAAACACGGCGCCGGTGGCCTTGGCCAGCTGCTGCCACGGCACAAAGTTGGCATGATGCTCGAGCGCCGTGACGATGATCTCGTCACCTGCCGTCACATGCGTGCGCCCCCACGCATTCGCCACCAGGTTCATGGCCTCCGTGGTGCCGCGCGTAAACACGAGTGTGTCGGTGTCC
This sequence comes from Gemmatimonadales bacterium, assembly GCA_038203795.1. GTDB lineage: Bacteria > Gemmatimonadota > Gemmatimonadetes > Gemmatimonadales > Gemmatimonadaceae > JAABRT01. Next base: position 92 of record JBBRDP010000274.1, on the reverse strand, counting down.
GCTGCCCCGAGAAACCGCGCCACTGTGACGCGCGCATCGTGGTAGGCGTCGGTCGCCGCAGCCGCGAGCGCGTACGCACCGCGGTGCGGGTT
>JBBRDP010000273.1:0-4591 GCA_038203795.1 Gemmatimonadales bacterium | reverse complement strand
ACGTGATCGGTGATTGTATGCCACGGCACCGACATCAGGAGTTCATCCGCTTTCTCAAGAAAATCGACGCGGAAACGCCGGCCGACCTGGTGCTGCATCTCATCGTCGATAACTATGCCACCCACAAACATCCCGCCGTCAAGCGGTGGCTCAAGCGGCATCCGCGCATGCGCCTGCACTTCACGCCCACCTCCAGTTCGTGGCTCAATCTCGTGGAGCGTTGGTTTCGGGATCTCACCGACAAGCGCATCCGGCGCGATTCCTTCGACAGTGTGCCCGATCTTATCGCCACCATCGAAGACTACATCATGAAATCGAATCAGAATCCACTGGTCTTCGTCTGGACCGCCTCCGTGGCGAAAATCCTGAAGAAAATCGCTAAATGTAAAGAAGCGTTAGACGCACTACACTAGGTATTTATAGAAGGCCAATTTTGGCGGCTCTGGTAACCTGCAGTTGAAGTCACAGAGCTTGCCCCGATTTAGTGGACGCGTACGTGATAGGAACTACGCGGCTACCTGCAACTGCGCTTCGTACACGACGGGGCTGATGTAGCCCAGGGTGGAGTGTCGTCGCTTTCGGTTGTACCACGTCTCGATGTACTGGAAGATCGACCGTCGCGCTTCTTCCCGTGCATGCCAGTCGTGCTTCATGATCAGTTCGAACTCCAGCGTGGCAAAGAAGCTTTCCGCCACGGCGTTATCATAACAGTCGCCTTTCCCACTCATGCTCGCCAGCATGCCATGCGCCGTGAGTTCGGTGCGGTACGCCTCCGATGCGTATTGACTCCCGCGGTCGGAATGGAAGATCAGGCCCGGCGCCGGGTGCCGCGCCTCACGCGCCATCCGCAGCGCGCTCGTCACGAGCTCCACTTCCATGGTATTGCGCATCGCCCAGCCCACGCAGCGACGCGAGCCGAGATCCAACACCGTCGCCAGATACAGGACGCCTTCCCGCGTCGGGATGTACGTGACGTCTCCGACCCACACCTGATTGAGCGCGACGCCCTGCACGTCGAACTGGCGCGCCAGCCGATTCGGGGCGATGGGATCGGCGTGATTCGAGTCGGTGGTCACGACGCGCCCGCGCTTCCGTGGCCGCGCCACCAGCCCCTCGGCCCGCCTGAGGCGCGCGACGCGCTTGGTGCTCGTCGGCAGGCCCGCCTCGCGCAGCTCCTGCAGCACGCGCGGCGCGCCGTACGTCTCGCCACTCTCGGCGAAGGCGACCCGAATGTGCGCCATCAACACGTCGTCGATCACCGCGCGCCAGCTCTCCGGCCGCTTGCGATAGGCATAGAAGCCCGCGACCGAGACCTCGAGCACACGGCACATGAGTCGCACAGGAAACTCGCCCTGATGGCCAGCAATCACGGCGGCACCTGCGTCGTCAGGCCGAGCGAGTTGGCGGCGGCGGCGCCGGTCGAAACGATTGTCTCGCCCCGCTGAGATGTCGGCGCCTCGACGGCCAACACGACGGAGGGGGCCTTCGTGCCGAACCGCCCCGCGTCTGGGTGCACATACAGGCCACGACCGACCCGTAGCAGATGGCCCCGCACGGCGAGACGCGACAGTGCCTGGTCCACCGCCGCGCGAGTGCCGAGGTGCAGCAATCCCTCTGCGGCGACCGGCGTGCCCTCTAAAGAGCACGCCAACTGCGCAAGGATCTGCTTGGCTACACTCTTGGCGACGCGTCCTCAACCGATTCGTAATGGCAGGCCTCAAGTCCGGAAATGGAGAACATGCGCCCGATCGCACTGCACCGACCGAACGGCGACTCAGATCGCCAACCGTCCCCAATCGCAACTCCTGACCGCCACCTTCATTCCGGCATCGCCTCGAGCAGCCGCGTCACGAGCGCAAAGACAAGCCCGCGATTCGCGTAGGTTTGATGAATATCGGCGGCCGTGGTGTTGCTGAAAACGATCACGGACCAGCCGCGCTCAGGCGCGATGATATTCGTTTCGAGCCACCCGCCGATTCCGCCCTGTCGCTCGACGAGTCGCACCGACGGCCCGCCTTTCACGGGGGTGAGGTTGTACACCCAGCTGCCGAGGCCAACGAAGCCGAGCGAACGGTCGGGCGTGAACATCGTGGAGCGGAGCTCAGGCGCGAGGACGGTGCCGTCGAGCAGGGCGCGATCCCAGCGATAGAGGTCGTCGATGGTGCCGAGCAGGCCGCCGGCTGCTCCGTATGTGCGAAGCCGCTGGTTGGGGACGACAACAGTAGTGTCGTAGCCCACGGGCAGCATGTCGGGTGTCATCGTGGCGGGCGCCATCGCCACGTTCACCAGCCCCGCCGGTTTGGCCAGTCGTTCGGCCACGAGCTGCTCGTATGTCCGGCCGGTCACCGTTTCAAGTAACAGGCCGAGGACCATGAAGTCGAAGTTGTTGTACGCGAAGGTGCGGCCAGGCTCGGTTCGCAGTGGGAGGTCGGCGAATCGCGCGAACAACGCCGTGGTCGCGGTGATCGTGGTATCGGTGATGCTCCAGAAATCGGGAATCTGTTCCGGGTCGGGGAGCCCGGAGGTGTGCTGCAGCAGGTGCCGAACGGTGACGGCCGCGCGAGTATCGCTGCGGAACCATGGCAACCAGGAGGCCACGGGGGTATCGAGCGCCAGCCGTCCGGCGCCGACCTCCTGCATGACGAGCGTGGCTGTGAGTTGCTTCGTGACCGAACAGAGCGGAATCCGATCGGTGAGCGAGAACGCGCGCTTACCAGCCCGATCGGCCAAACCGATCGCGGAGCGCAGCACGATACGATCACCCACGGCAACGAGCACCAGTCCATCAAAGGCGCCCGCCGCATGCGCGGCCTGCACCTCGGCGGCGAGGGCGGATTCAAGAGAGGTTGTTTGCGCGCTGATCGGGATGGGTCCGAGCGCGAGGAACGACAGGAGGAACGACTGCTTGAGCATGAGCGCACGCTGGGATGGCTTTGGCAACGGCTACCGCAACCGCGGATTCGTCTTGCGCGGCGCCAACTGACACGCCGGCCAGGCCATCGCGCTCGGTGGACCACCGGCACCGCCCGCCGTTGCACGTGCGGCGATGTCGACACGCTCGCGCGACACCTTCTCCGGATCTTCGCTCGCCAGATACGCGAACATCGCCGCAATCGTCGCGTTCCCCTTCAGTTCATCGAACACCACCTTGTCATACGTGTCGCGGTTGGTGTGCCACGTGTACTGCCCGTAGTTCCAACCGTGCGCACCAAGGCCGAACGCGGGCACGCCATGACACGCGAACGACGCATCATCACTGCCGCCACCGCTCGGCGAACCGGGTCCGCCGAAGTTAATCTGCGTGGTAAACTCGGTCGGCATCTTCGCCATCCACGCGTTGATGTGCTTGGGTGAGTTCACCATGCCACCGCCGCCAATGCGCACAATGCGACCGGTGCCATTGTCCTGATTGAACACGGCTTGAATGCCGTCGAGCATCTTCGGATTGTCTTCTGTGAACGCGCGCGAACCAACAAGCCCGTTTTCTTCGGCGGTCCAATGGCCCACGAGAATGGTGCGCTTGGGATTCGGATACGCGAGCTTCAGAATGCGCATCGCTTCCATCATGGTGAGCGTGCCGGTGCCGTTGTCGGTGGCACCGGACGCGCCGTCCCATGAATCAAAGTGCGCGGACAACACCACGTACTCGTCGGGCTTCTCGCGGCCACGAATCATGCCGATCGTGTTGAAGATCGGCTGCTCGCCGAGCAGGTCGGCGTCGAGATCGAGACGCAGCGTTGGAGTCTGATTGTTTTCGGCGAGACGGAAAACGAGTCCATAGTCTTCGCAAGACAGTGCAACGGCCGGCGCCTTGGTGTTGTACGTCTCGAACACATCAATGCTGCCCCACGCGTCTTTCGGGCGCGAGGTGATCACACCGGCCACGCCGGCTTCTTCAAGACGGACACCGAGCGATCCACTGCCGAGTGCGAGCGAATGTCCCGTGCCGCGCACATTCTGCCCGGACCATTCACGCTGAACGGCGCTGCGCATGGAGTCCATGCGCGATTTTACGGCGGGTTCAGCGTTCGCGGCCCAATTCTCCACGGGTCGGCACGTTGGCAGTGGCGCGGACACGAGCACGAGCTTGCCGCGCGCCTCTGGCAACCAGCGCAAAAACGCGGCGGTGTCGGCGAAACGCGGCAACACGATGGCCTGCGCTTCGATCGCTTTGCCACCAGTGCCCGGGCTGTACGCGAGCATGGTGCCCTCGAGCGAACGCACGCGCGGAGTGCGCAGATCAATGTGTGAATGTCCACGACGCCAGCCGCGCCACGTGCCCACCTGTTCGTTGCGCGCGGTGATGCCCCACTTCGTGTACTCCTGCACCACCCAGTCGTTGGCGTTCTTCTGCAGCGGTGTGCCGCTCAGGCGTGGGCCTACGGAGTCGAGCAGCACCTGCGCGAGCGATTGCACGCGCGAGCTGTCCATGCCGAGTGACCAGAGACGCTTGATGACGGGATCGTTGGTGGGGAAGATTTGTGCGGCACTCGTGTGCGGCGCGATCAGGCCGAGCATGACGTTGCAGGCCCCGAAGATCGCCAGTCGGCGAAGGCGATGTGAACACAGCATGGCGACACCTGTGATGGAG
>JBBRDP010000272.1:0-4597 GCA_038203795.1 Gemmatimonadales bacterium | reverse complement strand
TGCCACGGACGCTCGTCGCGTTGCTGTTCGGCGCCACGCTCGCGGTGGCGGGCGCGGCCCTCCAGGGGCTGGTGCGCAATCCACTGGCCGACCCTGGGCTGCTGGGCGTGTCGAGCGGCGCCGCCGTGGGCGCCGCGCTGGCCATTGTCGGCGGCGGGATCACGGGCGTGGTGACCGGCGGTCTGGTGCCGATTGCCGCGTGCGCCGGTGCCGCTGCGGCCACCGCGCTCGTGCTGCTCCTCGCTCGGCGTGCCGGTCGCATTGACACGGTCACGCTCCTCCTCGCGGGAATCGCCGTGAACGCCTTCGCCGGGGCCATCCTCGGGGCGTGCACGGCAATCGCCAGCGATACACAACTGCGCAACCTCGCCTTCTGGACGCTCGGTGCGCTCGGCGGCGTTACGTGGGACGCGCTCCGCTGGATCGTGCCAGCGCTCGTGCTCGCGCTGGTGATGCTGCTGCGGCTGGCGCGTTCGCTTGACCTGCTGCTGCTCGGAGAGCGCGAAGCGGCGCACCTCGGCGTGCGGCTCGATCGCGTGACGTGGACCATCGCGGCGGCCGTGGCGTTGGGGGTCGGGATGGGCACCGCGTTCGTGGGGCTGATTGGCTTCGTGGGGCTGGTGGTGCCGCATCTGTTGCGTCTGGTGGTTGGGCCGGTGCACCTGCGACTGCTACCGCTCGCCGCTGTCGCCGGCGCCGTGCTGCTCACCGCCTCGGACGTGCTGGCACGCACGGTGGCTGCCCCGATCGAACTGCCCATTGGTGTGCTCACGGCGGCGGTGGGTGCACCAACCTTTTTGGTGCTCATCTTGCGCCGGCGCATCGGCTGATGCTGGCCGCGCGCGGGCTCGTGGTCTATCGCGGCAGTGCAGTCGTCCTGCGCGGCGTGTCGTGTACGGTGCGCCCGGGTGAATTTCTGGCCGTGGTAGGTTCGAATGGCGCCGGAAAGAGCACGTTGCTCCACGCGCTGGCCGGCGACCTCACGCCAGCCGCCGGTACCGTGTGCCTCGACGAGATGCCGCTCCGCCGGTGGGACGCGCGCGACCTCGCGCGGCGGCGCGCCGTGCTGCCGCAGCACAGTCCGCTCGACTTTGCGCTCACCGTCGAAGAGGTGGTGGCGCTCGGACGCGCTCCGCATGTGACGCGCACGCGCAACGAGCGCGGGCACTCGGCCGTCATCGCGGACGCGCTGGACACCGTCGGGATGGGATGGGCCAGTGACCGCGACTACCCTACGCTGTCCGGCGGGGAGCGGCAACGCGTGCATTTGGCGCGGGTGCTGGCGCAACTCGCCGACGGCGGTCCCGGGAGCGGCGAGCCAGTGTCCGGCACCCGCGTCGCCCTGCTCGACGAACCAATCGCCGCGCTCGACGCGCGCCACCAGCACGCGGTGCTCGAAACGGCGCGCCAGCTGGCGGAGGAGCGCGGCTGCGCCGTACTGGCCGTGTTGCACGATCTGTCGTTGGCCGCGTGTTACGCGCATCGCGCACTCGTGCTGCACGACGGGCGCGTGGTGGCCGATGCCGAGCCGGAGGAGGCGCTGCGCGACGACGTGCTCGCACTGGCGTTCGGCCTGCCGCTCCGGCGTGTGGTGGCGGAGGGCACGCCGGTGTTCGTTCGCGCGGTGCCACCGGCGGCGTCCCGCCCGCCGGCGCCGACGTGTGAATCGCCACCGCACATCGCAGTGCATGCGTCGACTGGCGGCAGCAGGACCGACGCGACAGAATAGAGAATGTACCGTCCTTGGCCGAAACGCTTCCGGCGCGAACACACGATCCTGTGCCTGCTCGCGATCACCACCGCCTGCGGTGGCGGCGACCGGGATGCGCCGTCGAGCACGCGTGTCGATTCAGCTGGCGTCACCATTGTCACCAGTATGCGCAGCGCGTTCGGTGAGCGTGAGGCGCGCATCGATTCCGTGCCAGTGCTCCGCATCGGCGCCGAAGCAGCAGGCCCGTATCAGTTCAGCTTTGTCAGCACGGCGCTGTTGCTTGAGGGCGGCGCGATCGCGGTGGTGGAACTGTCGGCCATGGAGATTCGACTCTTCGACGCAGCGGGCCAGCATGTGCGATCCGTCGGCCGGAGCGGTCGCGGACCGGGCGAGTTCCAGGTGATCACCGGCCTGTTCCGGAAATCGAATGATTCACTCGCGGCGTACGATCAAGCGCAGAGACGCGTGACGATTCTGCCGCTGAAAAGCGGCGAACTACGAACGGTGCGCACCGAGGCCGTTGCTGAAGGGCGCGGCAACTTTGATGCGTTCGGTGCGTTCGGCGACGGTCGGCTCGTCTTGTATAATCCGGGAAGCGGATTCAGGCCTGACCTCACACCCGGGCTGCAATGGGTGGAGAGCGAGATTGTCGCACTTGACCCCACCGACGGCTCAACGCGCATTGTCGGTCGACTGCCGTCGCGACAGCAGTTCATTCTTGACGGTGGCGATACGAAGATGCTCGCCCCGGCACACGATGCCATCCGCGCGGCCGCCAACAACGGTTTTTATTGGGGCACATCGGACCGGTATGAGATCCGGTTTTTCGATACCGAGGGCACGCTCCGACGCATCCTGCGGCGACCCGTCGAGTCACGACCGGTGTTGCCCGCAATGACCGAGCAGTGGATCGCAGAGAATCTGGAGCGGGTGCGACAGCGCGAGGGTGAGGCCGCAGTGTCGCGGTATCAACAGCTGTACGATGATGCGTCGTTCGCCGATCGCCTGCCGTTGTTTCAATCGGCGTTTGTTGATGGCAACGAACGGCTATGGGTGGGTTCGTCGGAGTGGCCCGAGCAGCAAGCGGCATCGCGTGTCTGGAGCATCTTCGAGACGAACGGTGCGTGGCTCGGTGACGTGGCGGCTCCCGCGCAACTACGCATTGTCGACAGTCGCGACGATCTCGTACTCGGGATCTGGCAAGTAGACGGCGAAGCGCCGTACGTGCACGTGCATCGTCTGCTGCGCCCGTAGCAACAGCGCCGTGCCGTTGTCGCGCTAGCGCTTCAGCACCTCGCTGAGCAGCATGCCGCGCACGTCCTGAATGTCATCGATGCGCCAATCGTCATCGTTGCGCTCCTGATCGTTCCGCACCAAGTATGTGATGGTCCAATCGTTGGTGCCATCGGAGAAGCTCACTGGCACCCACGCCTTCTCGGCGCGCACCTTCGCATCGCCCACCTGAAACGTCGTTGCGCCCTGGCTGCCGGTGAACGGGTCCATCACCATCGGCAGCGATGTCTTGGACTCGGCGATGCGATCGAAGAACTTGTACAGTCCCTGCCGAAACCGACGCGTGAAGAGACGTTTCTTTTTGTCGAGACCCGTAGGGCTGAACTTGCGCGAACCCGCGAAGTGCAGCTTGAGAAACTCGCGCACCGGACGTTCGGCGTAGTCAATGCGCGATTCATGTGTGCGCGCTGCGTGCACTGTGTGCACGGCCGACGCTTGCTGCGGCACCAATACCACCAAGCTCAGCGAAACGCTGCAGAGCGTGAGCCAACGTCGGCGTGTGCGATGCATGTCGAGTTCTCCGGAAGTGTTGGTCTCGCAGGCGACGGCAGTGTCAACCTCGTGAAGTAATGTGCGACCAGCGCTGACGGGGAGCGAGCGCTGAAGGAATACGCCATCACCGGCGCCGCCTGCCGCAACGCCGGACTCAGGTATTCGGACACTTACCGCCTGCTACAGGGTAAGCCCTTGGCATAGGCCGGGTGCGTACTGTTTCCAGAGTTCGACATCCTGACGCACGCCTAGGCGTCCCGCAATCCCTCGCGTCTTCCTGCACCGGGTGTTCATGGCTCGCGCCGCCCGCATTCCGCTTCGCCAGCGACTGCTGTCCGTGCTCGTGTGCCTGCACCTGCTGGCACCGGCGCTCGCGGCGGTGGTCGATGCGTGGCGTCTGGACGGTCGGGTGGCCTACGCGCACGTGGAGTCGGAAGGGGGTGACGGGTGCGTGCCAGTGCACACGCCCGCCAGCCCGTGCCTGCGGCGTGCCGCGCAGGCACCCACTCCTCTCGAGCCCCACCGGAATTCAGCTGACACATCGTGATCCCTGCGGCCCTGCTCGCAGGCATCACTCAGCGCGCGCACCCATCGTCCGCGTCGCTGTCGCGCACCGCCCCCAACGGTGCCCTCGCGCTTTTTCCGGAGTTGTCATGTCGTCTCCCTTCGGGCCTCTGGCCCTGATGTTTCTGTTACTACCGCCGCTCAGCGCGCAGCCGCTGTTGGGCACCGCGCCCACCGCGTCGTCCATGCACATGACCCCGCCCTCCGTGACGCGGGTCAATCCCGACACGAACACGCTTGCCGTCAGGCCGGCCGATCCCAACGCCACCCTGCCCGTCCTCACGCGGGTCAATCGGACCACCACCGCGCGCGCCGAGGCCGGCGTAGACGCTCGGATAGACGCTCGGATAGACGCTCGCGTAGACGCTCGGATAGACGCTCGGGTAGACGCTCGGGTAGACGCCGGCGTCGTCACCGGCGTCGTGCGGGACAGCGCCGGCACGCCGCTCTCCAACGTGGACGTGATCGTGAGCGGCACCAACCGCATGGCGCGCACCGGCGACGATGGCCGGTTTGCCATTCGCGGCCTGCCCAACG
>JBBRDP010000271.1:0-4599 GCA_038203795.1 Gemmatimonadales bacterium | reverse complement strand
GAACTGTCGAGCGGAACACGCGTCCAGCTGCTGGTGGCGGTGCGCATGGCGTTTGTGGAGCTGAGCGAGAGTACCGTGCGTCTGCCGCTATTCCTTGACGAAGCGCTTGGCACCAGCGATGACCAGCGCGCGCAGGCCTTGATCGATGCGGCACTTGAACTCGCGAGCGACGGGCGCCAGCTGTTTTACTTCACGGCACAACGAGACGAAGTGGCGAAGTGGCGCGCCGCACTTGCTGATCGTAACATCGCGTGGAAGGAGCTTGATCTCGCGAGCATCCGTCGCGGGTACGAGGGCGAGCATGCCACACGGACGCCAGGCGTGCGGGTGGTCTCGCCGCCGCGCCTCGAGCTGCCTGATCCGGACTTGCACACGCACGCCAGTTTTGGTGTGGCCCTCAACGTGCCGGCGCTTCGTCCGGGTTTCACGCCGACGGGCGCAACACACCCATGGTCTGTGATCGACGATGTGCGCGTCTTGCATGACGTGCTGTCGCTCGGCATCAGCTCGTGTGGTGAGCTGCAGCTCTTCGTCGACTCGCGCGGGCGCTTCGCTGAGACTCGTGTGTCAGGTGAGGACTCTGCCTTCGCGCTTGCACAGGCCCGCCTGCGCATGCGCGCCGTCGAGGTGTTGTACCGGGAGGCGCGTATTGGCCGCGGCGATCTGGTCGACCGGACTCGCTTGGTCGAAGCAGGCGTCACGCAGGCGCGGCTGCTCGACGCGGTGAGCGCGGTGGCCGAGGCGTGCGCCGGCGACGCGGGAGCACTGCTGCACCAGCTTGAGGATGGAGACGTGGCCGGATTCGGTCCGCAGCGTGTGCGCGCGCTGCGAGACCGGCTGCTGGACATCGGCTGTCTCGATGAATCCACCCCACGGTCGGCCAGCGAAGTTCGACTCGCCATGCTGGCCGCCGTGTCGGATGCGTTACCGGCGCTTGCGGTGGATGCGTTGCTCGACCGCATCGCTTCCGTTCAGGGTTGACTGGCGCAAACCTGCGCCACGAAGCACTCCGGGAGGCCGCACACGCTACTTTTTGCTCGCGGCGACTACGCCGGGCCACTTCGTATCTGCTTTCACGATGTTGCCCGGCACGTCACGCAACCACATCGTCTGCGTGCGCTTGTCCTTGTTCAGGTAAAGTTTGCCGTTCTCAACGCGCCACGCGTCGGGATCGATGTCGAACTTGGCACCGCCGGTGATGCCCATCGCACAATAGCCACCGTACTGCGGTGCGTAGCTGTCAGGTTTGGCGACAAACGCATCGCGGTTCGCCGCCGAGGCGAACTGATACGTGGCCCCATTCCACGTCGTGCTGAACGCCGCGGCGCCTTTCGTAGGTGCGCCGGCGGTGAAGTACGCAACCGGATCGTAGCCGTGCATGGCGAGTCCGTCCTTGTCGGTATTCACCAGCGTCGGTGTCAACATCGACATCGACGACGCGTTTGCAGGCTTGGGCGGACCCATCTGTGCCCGCGCCGGGTTGCTGAACAGCAGGCTTGTCGCGGTGAAGACCATTGCAACCAGCGTGAATGAGCGAGCGCGTACGTGCATCATGAGAGCTGACTCCGGGGAAGCGGCGTTGTCGTGGTCGGGGTGACGCCGTCCGAACCACGCGTGTGCCGTGACTAGTCTCGTGTTGCGCGCCGAGTTCCCGGCGCCGTATTCAGGCAGCACCGTGTCAAATCCGGTGTATCGCGCGTCGTCGTGAGCCATCGCATTCGAGAACGACGCGCGCGCTCGCGCGAGGTGGGTGTTCGGTGCACTATTCGGCGTATAATCACGGCCGTCTCGGTCTCCCCGCCGGATCGCACGCATCCTCTCCTCCTACCTACACCCCATCCGACATGCCTCGTCACGCCGCCTCGAGCGCTCGCGGACCCGCTGCCATTGGCCCGTATTCCCACGCCGTGTGGAGCGGCTCCGAACTCTTCTGTTCCGGACAAACGCCGATCGACCCCGCAACCGGCTCGCTCATCGATGGCGATGTGTCGGCGCAAACACACCGCGTGTTCGATAACCTGCAAGCCGTGCTCGAAGACAACGGCTTGTCGCTCGACGACGTCGTCAAATGCAACGTCTATCTCACCGACATGTCGCACTTCGCGGCGATGAACGCCGCGTACGCAGAACGTTTCACGGCGCCGTATCCGGCGCGCACGACCGTCGCGGTGGCGGGTTTGCCGCTCGGCGCGCGTGTGGAAATCGAGTGTCTCGCGCGTAAGGCGTGATTCCATCCGAGCGGCCAGCAGTTGATGCAGCAGCGGGCGCAGTCGCTCAGCAGCGTGTGCGCTGGCGGCTGCTGGGGCCCGGTCTTGTGGTGGCGGCGACCGGTGTCGGCGCATCTGACATGGTGGCCACGCTCGTGGCCGGTACGCGCTACGGGTACGGCCTGCTCTGGGCCGTCATCGCCGGCGTGGCCATCAAGATCGTGATGGTGGAGTGTGCCGGACGGTTTTCACTCGCCACCGGACTCACGATTTTCGAAGGCTGGCGCAGTCTTGGCCTGTGGACGAGTTGGTACTTCGGGCCGTATATCATCATCTGGGGATTCGTGTACGGCGCCACGGCAATGTCCTCGTCGGCGCTCCCGCTGGCGGCACTCTTCCCGGCCGTCTCGCTCACCACATGGGCCATCGTCATGGGACTGCTGGGTCTCACCATGGTGTGGTTTGGTCGATATGCGTTTTTCGAGAAGCTGACTGCGGTACTGGTGGGCGTGATGTTCGTGGTGGTGGTGGGCCTCGCCATTATTGCCGTGCCGAATGTGCCGTCGATGCTGTCCGGTTTGATACCCATCATCCCCGACGGTACCAACGGAGTGATGTACACGCTCGCGCTGGCCGGTGGTGTGGGCGGCACGATCACCCTGGCGGCATACGGCTACTGGATGCGCGAAAAGGGGTGGAGCACACCTGTGTGGATGCGCGTGATGCGCATCGATAATGCCGCCGCTTACGTGCTGACGGGAGTATTCGTGATCGCGATGCTGATCGTGGGTGCCGAAGTGGTACGGTCGGCCGGTGTGAGCCTGAGCGCACGCGATGAAGGATTACTCGACCTGCAAACGGTGCTCAACGACCGATACGGGGCTGTGGTGGGCACCGGCTTTCTGATCGGATTCTGGGCCGCGTCGTTCTCGTCGCTCCTCGGCGTGTGGAACGGCGTGTCACTCATGTTTGCCGACTACTGGGGCAATCTGCGCGGACTCACGTCGGGGCATGCCGATACGCGCGTGGGTGGGAAGTACTTCAAGTTTTATCTGGTGTGGCTCACGTTCCCGCCGATGTTGCTGTTCCCGCTTGGCCGACCGATTGCCCTCATTCTGGCGTACGGCGTGCTGGGTGCGTTGTTCATGCCGTTCCTTGCGATCACGTTGCTTGGTTTGTTGAACGGATCGCGAGTGCCGGCTGAGTGGCGTAACGGCGTGTACACGAATATTGCGTTGGCCGTGTGTGCACTGATTTTTGCCGTGCTTGGTGTCAGTCAGCTGTGGGGTTTGGTGCGTGGTGTGAGCTGAATGGCAGCATCGGGCAGGAAGTCAAAACCACCGAGGGCACCTCGCGGCGCGATTCGGGTACCATCGGCGAGTCCCGAACCCGTACCTTTTTGCATGGAGTTGTCATGGCCGAAGCGAACTCCCGTCAGATCTTGATTGCCAGTTTTAATACACCTTCCGGCGCTGAGAGCGGCGTGGGAATCCTCAAGGCCGCGTCGATTGGGCTGGGGAACGTCGCGGTGGTGACGCGCGACGGATCGGGCAAAGTGAATTTCACAGAGTCGCAGGACTGGGGCATCGGCAAAAGCGCGTTGGTGGGTGCCATTGCTGGCTTGCTCCTGCCGGGTATCGGCACGCTGACATTTGCCGCCGGTGGCGCACTGGCCGCGTACTTTATCGACCTCGGCTTTCCCGATGCGTTGCTGAAGCAGATGGGAGAGGGGCTCACGACGAACTCGTCGATGCTCATTGCGCTGGTGGACGCGGCCAGTTCGACGCGCGCCGGCGAGGTGTTGTCGCAGGGCGGTGGGGTCGTGATGGGCAGCACGCAGGAGACCGATCTCGCGGCCGCGATGGCATTGATGTAGCGCTCGTCTGTCATGCAGGCGTGGCGTGTTACGCCCGCGACGAGGTAGACGACGTCGCTGCCGGCGATCGCGGCGTGGGTACTCTGCGCGTCGGTGAGATCGGCGAGCACGATCTCGTCGGTGGGGAATTCACGTGTGGGATGACGACTGACCTGACGGAGCCGATGACCCGCCGCGTGCAAGGCTCGCGAGAGTTCGCGACCAACTGCCCCGTTCGCGCCGAGGATGGTATGGAGGGGCATGGGATTAGCGCTCCACGCGAATTTCCACTCGCGTCGACCCCACCACGTTGACGATGGCTTCTTCGAATTTCGGCGCCCGGAAACTGGGCCTCACGTTCGCACTCGTACCCCAAGGCTCCTTTGGCACACCGAAGAGATTGGTGTCGAGCTTGCCGTTGCTGTTCAGGTCCTGGTACACAGACACTGCATACTGACCGGGCGCGAGGCCACGAAAGACAACGCTGTCGACGGGTGCCAACCGTGGCTGCACTGCGGTCCTCGCGGCCTTTTCGTT
>JBBRDP010000270.1:0-4667 GCA_038203795.1 Gemmatimonadales bacterium | reverse complement strand
GCTGCCGGCGCAGGACATACTCGTCGCGAACGGTCTCATTGTCAGGCTCGGACAATCAATCACCGCACCCCCCGGCGCGGTGATCGTCGATGGCACCGGGCGAACGCTGCTGCCGGGCCTCATCGACTCGCATACGCATTCTTTTGAAGACGCCCTGCAGCAAGCGGTGATCTTCGGTGTGACCACGCATCTCGACATGTTCACCGATCACACGTTTGTGCGCGCGGTGCGTGCCGAACAGGAGGCCGGTCGCGCTTCAGACCGCGCCGATCTCTTCTCATCAGGCACGCTGGTCACGGCACCACGCGGTCACGGGACGCAGTTCGGCCTGATCATTCCCACCATCACGTCTGCCGATTCCGCGCAGGCGTTTGTGGATGCGCGCATTGCTGAAGGATCCGATTGGATCAAGATCGCCTACGATGACGGACGCGCCTACGGCATGGGCATCCCCACCATCGATCGCGCCACACTACAGGCAGTGATTTCGGCGGTAAGGCGCCGCAACAAACTCGCCGTCGTGCATGTCGGTGACGCGGGTAGCGCGCGCACAGCCATTGACGTTGGTGCGAATGGTCTCGTGCATCTGTTCGCCGATTCGTTGGCCGGCGTAGGCTTCGCTCAACGTATGGCCGAGCGCAAGGCGTTTGTGATTCCCACGCTGGTCGTGCTCAAGAGCATCACCGGTGTGGGTGGTGGTGCACCGCTGGTGGAGGACGCGCGCCTGCGTCCGTATCTGCTGCCCGCGAGCCGCAGTTCACTCGCACAGGGATTTCCACGGCGGCCCGGCGCGCCGGCGTTGGACTACGCGGTGGCGCAAAACACAGTGCACGAGTTGCTCGCGCAGGGGGTGACGATTCTCGCCGGCAGCGATGCGCAAAATCCCGGCACCGCCTACGGTGCGGCGCTGCACAGGGAGCTCGAACTGCTCGTCGAGGCCGGTCTCACACCGGTGCAAGCACTCTCGTCGGCCACACAGATTCCGGCGCGTGTGTTCAGCCTGAACGATCGCGGCCGTATCGCGCCGAACATGCGGGCCGATTTGCTGTTGGTCACCGGAGATCCATCACGCGACATCACCGCCACGCGCGACATCGTTGGCGTATGGAAGTCTGGCGTACCGATTGACCGCGCGAGTTTCGCGCAGCGTGTGGCCACGCTCTCTGCGGCCGCGCCAAGGCCCGCCGCGTCGCTCGAAAACGGTTCGATCAGCACGTTTGACGCGGGAACGATGACCGCCTCGCTCGGCATGTGGTTTCCGTCGCTCGACAACATGGCCGGCGGTACGTCGACCGGTCGTGTGCAGGTCGTACCGGGCGGTGCCAACACAACCTCGCACGCACTCTCGGTAACCGGGACGATCACGAACACCGTGCCGTACGCCTGGTATGGCGCGATGTGGACACCGGGCGCGCCGCCCATGGCACCGGTCGATCTATCACAGTTCAAAGGACTGCGTTTCAACGCGCAGGGCGACGGCCAGACGTACCGTGTGATGGTATTTGCACAGAGCCGGGGTTCCGCGCCGCTCACACGAACGTTCGTGGCCGGGCCGGAGTGGCGCACGGTTGAGGTGACGTGGGCCGATTTCGGTATCGATGGGCGCGATGTGACCGGTGTGGTGTTCGCCGGTGGACCGCAACCCGGCGAGTTCAAGTTTCGTGTCGACGGTTTCACATTGATCACCGGCGACGCGACGCGGTAGCGAGTAACCGATGCGGCAACGGACGCCATGGTGGGTCACCTGATTCGTACCAGCATACGCCGCCCGTGCGTGCGACGATGAGTTCACTCGCGGCGCTGCGGCGCGAGATTCAGGCACTTGCTGATCCGAAGAACGCCGAATGCCTGCAGCGATTCTTCAAGACCGCCGCCGGCGACTACGGGCACGGCGATCAGTTTCTCGGCATTCGTGTGCCGCCACTACGGGCAATTGTGCAACGCGCGAGCGGTTCCCCGACGCTGAGCGGCAGCTCTATCAGCGTCAGTCGCTGAGTCGCCGATACAGCATGGTGCGCCACGCAGACGGGTCGCGACCCGCCTCCGGTCCAAGCGTGTAGACCTCCCAGAAATCTCCCGCCGGCGTGCGTCCCTGCTCGGCGACCTACGTGTCGAGTGCCGTCCAGCTTTGCGCGATCGTGTCGTACTCGCCCTCATGTACGGCCACCGCCACGGTGCCTGCGGGCACGGCACTCGCCACAACGCGGCCCGACGTCATCGGGGCGACAGTCACGGGAAATGCGACGTCGAAGTCGAAGTGAATCGCC
Organism: Gemmatimonadales bacterium; assembly: GCA_038203795.1. Taxonomy (GTDB): domain Bacteria; phylum Gemmatimonadota; class Gemmatimonadetes; order Gemmatimonadales; family Gemmatimonadaceae; genus JAABRT01. Next base: position 2,400 of record JBBRDP010000270.1, on the reverse strand, counting down.
GCTGTTGTGTACGATGCGGCGTGTTCGAGGACTGGTTTGAAGGGCATCAGCACACGCTCCCGTCGGGCTGGCGTCGGCCGCAAAGGGTCTTGTACCTGTGCCACCACAACCGCGCGTTCATCAATGATCGAGTGTCGCGACGCGTTTGCGACGCGTTTGCGACGCGTGTACGACGCGTGTACGAAAGTCGCCTTGTGGATATTTGGCGTGACGAGGACGATGACTGCCGCTTTCGGGTCCGTTGGACAACTGCTGCCGAATCGCCTCGGCCGAACGCTGGCCACAAACTGTCCCACGCCAACGACGACGGAATGTCCATGGCGTACACCCACACGTCCTCGCGTGTAAGACCAGCGCGGAACGAAATCCAGCACGATAAAGCCCACGCTGTCCAATCTGGCGCGTCCCGATCGTACCGGAGCATTGGTGACGGATTGCTGGGCCTCGAGGTCGGATCCGCTCACGCGCCCGTCCAGCTTGCCGTTGCTATCTCGAATGATGGGTTCGGGCTGCGCCTCGACGTTGACTGGGAGCGCAACAACGAGCGCGGTGCAGGCGAGGGCAGTGCAGGCGAGGGGAGTGCGGGCGCGTGCGGTGCGGGCGCGTGTGGCGAGGGCGAGGGCGAGTGCGAAGCACACGTATGGACGCGCGTGCGGGTACGTGCCTGCGCGTACTTACGCGGCGGTTCAGCCCAACGCGTATGGTGGTCACGCGCACCCTCCCCGTCTCGCATTGGATTGCCAGCATTCACTGCGGACACCGCCATACGTAGCACGTCCTCGCAATCCAAATCACTGCCCAAGCAAGCGGCCCATCACGCTAAGTTGTTTGGCATAAGGGAGTTAGCCGCAGCAAGACCATCGGCGCGATTCGCGTTATGCCGCGTATACCGCAGCATAACGCAAGCTGCTCCACAGCATCCCTCGCACCGAGCTCTCGTGCCCGGAGCGCTAGCGCTCTTGCTGTGAGAGCGGATCCGCGTCGAGCGGGCTCCTCACGGCAAGTCCGCCGAGTGCGCCGCGTTGTACGAGTGGCAGATACCGCATTGTGGTGTAGACATCACGGTGGCCAAGCAGCAGCTGCACGGTTCGAATGTCATAGCCGGTCTCGAGTAGATGCGTGGCGAACGAGTGCCGGAAGGTATGACACCGCGCTCGCTGGTCCAGACCGACCCGTTGCGCCGCCGCAGCGACGGCGCGCTGAAGGACGGTCGGGTGTGCGTGATGGGAGCACCGCACTAGGGCATCTGGGCGTTGATACTCGCGACTCGATGGAAACAACCACCACCACGCGGCATGTCGGCTCGCGGACGACAGCCTGCCCGACATGGCACTTGGCAACAGCACGGCACCACCGCCAGTGGCGAGCCGGCGCTGCCGGATTCGTGTGCTGACCGCAATTTGCCGCTCAATGGCGGCGCGCAAGGAAACGGGGATGATTGTCACGTGCGCGCGCTGACCGTGGCCGCGCCGTACGGTGATCTCGGCACGCTCAAGGTTGATGTCCCGAAACCGCAGCTGACAGCATTCCTGCAAGCGGAGCCCGGCACCGTACAGGAGACGCGCCATCAGCTGCGGCACGCCGTGCATGGCATCCAGCACGCGGTGCGCCTCGACGCGCGAGAGCACGGTCGGAAGGCGCTGCGGGAGTGGCGTCGATGGGGACCCATCGCTGTCCGGCAACGGCTGGGCGAGCACGTCCGCGTACAGAAAGCGCAATGCGGCCAGCGCCTGATTTTGCGTGGACGGGGCGAACCGCCGCTCGAGCGCGAGATAGCGCACAAACGCCCCCACCTTGTCGACCCCCAGCGTCGATGGGTGCTGGAGGTCATGAAATTTGATGTAGCTCCGCACCCATCGGGCGTACGCGTCGGTTGTACGCGGACTAAAGTGCCGTTCGGCGGCGCACTCTCGCAGGCGCATGAGCAGTCTCGGAGCTGGCATGCAAGAGCATATGGTCGGCGCCGCTGCCTGTCGTCACCGTTTTGATGCCACCACAAGCGAACGAGTGCTGGCTACTCCGTGACGACCCTACCGCGACCGCTGCGTATCCGACCCACCCTTGGGCGAATCCACCGTCACCGTAAACGGCCCACTCCCTTCAACAATCCAGCGCACCGTTACCGGCACACCACCGCCGGGAATATTCGCGAGCTTGATCGTGGTGGGATCAAGCGTCTGCTCCTCAGTGCTGTTCTGCAGCGGATTGGTCACGCGGAACGCGGCGATCACCTTGCCACCGCTCAGCGTCACATGATCAGGGCGCGAGATCTTGTTTTCGACGTCCTGCTGCGTGTGCGTGGGCGCAAGCTTGCGATTGAGCACGATCGCCGTGACTTCGGTCAGACCGCCACCCATGCTGCGCGTGCTGATGGAATCCACTTCGACGAGCGGCATTTCC
>JBBRDP010000269.1:0-4679 GCA_038203795.1 Gemmatimonadales bacterium | reverse complement strand
CCGATGCGTGGTGGTGAGATTGCGAATGGTGGTGGACCAGTACTCGCGGGCGTAGCGCAGCCCGTCGCTTACGCCGGGCAGATTCACCAGACACTGCCCATCGGGTGCGATCGACACAATCCCCATGGCGGCGGTATGCGTTTTCGCCGCGCCCGATTCCTTCGCCAACCGCTCAAGAATCGCCGACCGCTCGGCGGCATTCGTCATGGCTGCGGCGCGTTCGCGAACCTGCACACGTTCACGTGTGGCGTCACCGGATCGGCCTGCGGCATCGAGTGTCTCCGCCAGATCGAGCCACGCGCGGAGCGTCCAGTCGTGTGATTCGCCGAGCGACTGTCGGTAGATGGCCACCTGACGTTCACGGCACGTAACGGCCTCGGCGAACCGCCCCATATTTCGTAACTGGATTGACACGGCGCCCTCGGTGCTCCCCACACGCCAATGATCGGGAGGAAAATGCGCGCGATGGTTCGTACGCTCTTCCTCGAGCACGCGCAGCGCCTCATCAGCTTTGTCCTGCCGCGCGAGGACACCCGCGTAGTTGTTGGCGATCGTGTTGCGGTTCCGATCTGTGGGCGCGTGAATGCGACGACTGATGATGACCGCGTCATGATATGCCAGCTCGGCCTCCGCGAAGCGCTGTTGGCTGCCAAGCAGCGAGGCGTGGTTGTTGAGCAACTGCACACGCATGGTGTCCGTGACCGGCGTTCGAAGTGCCGTGCGCAGCAGCGAATCCGCTTCGCCGATACGACCCTGTCGACGATACAGCGCGGCGAGCAGCGATTGCAGGTTCGCGAGTTCGTCGCCGTCGTTCGTGCTCAACGAACCGCGGAGTACTCGCGCCTCCCGCAGCACCAGCTCGGCGGTGTCCGCGCGCTCAGCATAGATGAGCGCATTGCCGAGCCGGAAGAGGGTTCGCGAACGCGCAGAGTCGGGGGCGCTGCTGGCACGCTGAAGACGCGCTGCGGCCGAAAGACGCACCGCCGCGTCGACAAACCCGCGCTCGTTGAAGGATACGCGACTCTGCCGTTCGAGCGCTTCCACGATGCGTGCATCGTCGCGCCCATATGCTCGCTCAAGCGCCTCGAGTTCGGCATCGAAAAGTTCCGGGTACCCGAGTAGCCCCAGTCGGCTGGACGCGGTGCCGATGGCTGCGAGTAACGGCGCCAGCACCGCGGGCTGCGTCGCCAGCTCGGAGCGGACGCGCTCCGCGCCACGCTCCAGCAGTGTACGCGCCGAAATTGTGTCGGCGCGCACTTGTGTTGCGTCCCCGGGCGTGCGGAACAGATCCACCAGGAACGCGGTGGTCTGTTGCGCGCGCGAAGCGTCCACCGACGCGCGGCGTTGGGCGTCGCGCGCGAGGTCGCGCTCGCGCTCGGCGACGGTGCGTTGTGCGTTGGCCTCAACGCGTAGCAGTCCCGCAACAACGCGTGCGCTGTCGGCTTCACGCCGCTGTCGCGTGACGTCCACCAGCGCCGCATCGGCGCGTGCGCGTTCAGCATCGGCCACACGCGCCTGTGCCTGCGCGCGATTGCGCTCCGATTCGAGTTGCGTGGAGTAGCTGCGCAGACTGGCGGTGTAGGCCGCACCGGCCATCAGCACCGCCCCCGAGACAAGCAGCGCGCCGCGGTGCCGCCACGCGGCACGACGAACCCGATACCACCGGGCACCGACCCGCGCGGCGACGGGCAAACCCGCGCGGTGCCGCTCGAGATCGTCACGCAGTGCCGCCACCGACGAATACCGTTGCGCGGCGTCCACCCGTATGGCCTTGAGCACGATGGCATCGAGGTCGCCGCGCAGCGCCGACCGATTCGAGACCGCGCTCGGCGCACGCATGGTATCGCCGAGCACGGCACGGGTCATGGCCTCGACCGACGGATGCACGTCAGCCATGGGATGCACACCGGCGAGCAGCTCGTACAGGAGCAGGCCCAACTGGTAGACGTCCGTCGCTGTGGTAATGGGGGCGTTGGTGAGTTGCTCGGGGCTCGCGTACCGCGGGGTGGCGTAGATATGGCCTGTGCGAGTGACGGGTGCGTCCCTGTCCGCTTCGGAATCATTGAGCAGCTTGGCAATCCCGAAGTCGAGCAGTTTCGGAGCGCCCGTACGGTCCACCAGAATGTTCGACGGCTTCAGATCGCGATGCACGACCAGCCGTTGGTGCGCGTATTCGACGGCCGAGCAGATGCGCTCGAACAGCGCCAGGCGCGCACGCGTGGGGAGCTGCTGCGCGTCGCACCATGCGGTGACCGTGTCGCCGTCGACGTACTCCATCACGAGAAACGGACGACCATCGGCGGTCGCCCCGCCGTCGAGCAAGCGCGCGATGTGCGGATGCTCGAAGGAGGCGAGGATCTGGCGTTCCCGGTGGAATCTCGCGAGCACGTCGTCGGTGTCCACGCCGCGCCGCAACACCTTGATGGCCACACGCTGCTCGAACGCGCCGTCATCGCGTGCACCGAGAAACACTGTGCCCATGCCACCGCGTCCGAGCTCGCGTTCAATGCGAAAGCGCGGAATGTGCGGTGCATCGGGCGGCGCGTCTTCCCAATCGCGCGTGGCCTCGCGCAGCAGGAGGTCGCGGACGATGGCGCTGCGGTCCTCGTCGAGCGGGGACGGTGTGTCCTGCGCGCTGAGCAAGCGCCGCAGCTGCGCCAGCATCGACGGGTCGGCCGCGCATTGGGCGTGCACGAACCCGTCCCGCTCGGCTGCGGGTAGATCGAGTGCGGCGGTGAGGAGACGATCGATCGTCGCCCAGTGCGTGGGATCCGTCAGCGGCGTGTTCACCGACGGGCGCTCGCGGCGCTCGCCCTGCGCGACACGGGATCACGCCGTCGCGTCGGGCACATCGGCGAGCAGTTCATAAAGGTATGCACGGGCACGCATCCAGTCCCGCTCCACGGTGCGCAGCGACATGCCGAGCGCTTCGGCGGTCTCGGGCGCACTGAGGCCACCGAAGAATCGGCATTCCACCACTTGCACAAGTCGCGGATCGAGGACGGCGAGCTGGTCGAGTGCATCGTTGACCGCCAGGAATTCGGGGAGACGCGGTTCGATCGCGTGGCGATCCGGGTCGAGGGTGACAGACACGCGCCCACCGCCCCGCTTGTCAGCGCTGCGACGGCGCGCGTAATCCACGAGCACGTGCCGCATCACCTTGGCAGCCAAGGCGAAGAACTGGGCTCGATCCCGCCACTGCCCGTCGTCGAGCGGCTTGAGGCGCAGGTAGGCCTCATGCACCAGCGCGGTGGTATTGAGCGTATGGCCGGCCTGTTCGTCGCGGAGCCGCCGCCGTGCGAGTTCCCGGAGTTCGTCGTACACCTTCGGGAGCAGATCGTCGAGCGGGGGCATGTGAACGAAGATGACATGGCACGAGGAGCGGGGGCAACCCGCGAGCCCAAACAGCGCCAGCGGCGCGGGGCGTCTGCAGTACGCCAGTGGCAACGGACGCGCGTCATCGCAACGCGTCGCATTGTCGGGGTGGTGCTGCGACGCGAGACATTCGGGCGTATGTTTGGAGGAACGAGCCCTTCCCTCCGAGCCCGGACACGCCATGCTTCTCAAGTACCCGCATGCGGCACTGTTGCTGCCCCTCCTGTTCGCACTTCCGATCGGTGCGCAACCACAGCCGTCAGTACGCGTGCAGGTGGCGCTCCCAACCGCCACGTCCGGCACACCGCTTGACGGGCGCCTGCTCCTGCTGGTGTCCACCGACAGCACGCGCGAGCCACGCTTCCAGATCAGCGACGGCGCCGAATCGCAACTGGTGTTCGGGACGGACATCGAGAACTGGTTGCCTGGGACAATGCGCCTCGTGACGGAGCAGGCGGATGCGTATCCGCTCGAGTCATTGCGTGACCTGCCGAGCGGGCGGTATTGGGTGCAGGCACTGCTTAATCGGTACGAAACCTTTACCCTCAGCACGGGACACAACGTGAAGCTGCCGCCCGACAAGGGTGAAGGGCAGCAGTGGAGTCGCAAGCCGGGCAATCTCTACAGCGCGCCACAGTGGATCATGCTCGACGCGCGGCAGCGCACCGTGCCCACCGTATCACTGGACCGGGAGATTCCGGCTATTGCGCCGCCAACCGATACGAAGTGGATCAAACACATCACGATTCGCAGTGAGCGCCTGTCGAAGTTCTGGGGGCGCGACATGTACATCGGCGCCAACGTGCTGCTGCCGGCCGGCTTTGATGAGCATCCAAACGCACGCTATCCGCTGGTCGTGAATCACGGTCACTTTCCGGCCACGTTCGATGGCTTTCGCGAAACACCGCCCGATCCGAATCTGATGCCCGACTTCTCGACACGCTTCAACCTCGCGGGCTACAATCGCATTCAGCAGGAGCTCGAACATCAGTTCTACAAAGATTGGACAGCGCCGGGATTTCCGCGCGTGCTGCTCATGGAAGTGCGCCACGCCACGCCGTACTACGACGATTCGTACGCGGTGAACTCCGCATCGCAGGGGCCATGGGGCGACGCGATCATGTATGAGCTGATCCCCGAAGTGGAGAAGCGTTTTCGTGGGCTTGGACAAGGGTGGGCGCGCATCACGTACGGAGGCAGCACCGGCGGGTGGGAAGCGATGGCGGTGCAGATGTTTTATCCCGACGAGTTCAATGGCGCGTACATCGCCTGTCCGGATCCCATCGATTTCCGTGCGTACACCG
>JBBRDP010000268.1:0-4712 GCA_038203795.1 Gemmatimonadales bacterium | reverse complement strand
GACCCGTGGACGAATACCAAGCACCGGTTGCCCCCGGCACGACCTCGCGACTGCTGTCAGCGGCGAAGTCGCGCACGTACACACTGCTGCCGGAGGCGCAGTTGCCGCCGCAGTACGTGATGAGCACCCCGTTGCTCCCCGGGATCTGTTCAAGACGGATTGCGCCCCCGGTATTGAGCGATATCGCCCGCGATTTGCCTGTTTCTCCGCTGGCCGGCAGGCGTGTGAGGTTTGTGCCAACGCTGCTATAGACAATGGTCCCGTCGTCCAGCCACGTGGCAACCTTGTAGTCTTCGTTGACATCTTCGGCGAGCGTAATGGTGCCGCCGCCGGCGACCGGGATCTTTCGCAGTTTTCCGTCCATCGTGACAAACCCGATCCACTGGCCGTCGGGGGAAAAGAAGGGGGAGATCCCGCCCTGCGTTCCCGCGATGGCCTCGGCCTTCGCCGCACCGCGGAGTTTCCGCATGAGCACGAATCCGCTCGGCGTGGAGTCGGAATACACAATGCTCGACCCGTCGGGCGCGATTGCTGACTGCGTGGCAATGACCCGCGCGCCGGGCGAGAGCCCGTCCCCCATCGCGTACTCCCACAGCACCACCTGTTGCCGACTCGTCGGTGGTTGCGGCTCAGGGCGCAACCATCCCCATGCGGCGACTGCGACCGACGCAAACAGCGCGGCGGCAAGGGGTATCGTCAGGCGATTCCCAGTCGCACGACTCGACGACCTGACACCTGCATGCTGCGCGCCGGAACGCGCCGGTCCTGCGTGCGTGAGCGCCGTGACAAACTCACGCGCCGTGGCAAAACGATCGGCGGGTAATTTCGCGAGCGCCGTGAGCACCGCATCCTCTACATGCAGTGGCACCGTATCGCGTTGCGCACACAGGGAGGCCGGCTTTGCTGTGAGCACCTTCGCAACAATCGCTTGCGCCGTACTTCCTGTATACGGGGCATCACCGGTCACCATCTCGTACAGCACGCACCCCAGTGCGTACACGTCGGTACGCGCGTCGAGCGTTCGCTCGCCCATGGCCTGTTCGGGGCTCATGTAGGTGGGCGTGCCGAGACTCATGCCCGTCTCGGTCATGCGCGTACTTCCGGTGTTGCTCGCGGCCAGCGCAATACCGAAGTCCGCCACGAGTGCATGCCCGCCCTGCAGCAGAATGTTTTCCGGCTTGATGTCGCGATGAATGACACCGCGCTCGTGCGCATACTGCAGCGCATCGGCCACTTCCCGGGCGATGCGCAACGCCTCCTCGATGGGCAGCTGCTTCTCCCGGGCCAACTTATCGCGCAGTGATTCACCGTCCACGAACGGCATGGCGTAGAACACGGTGCCGTTCACGGTGCCGGAATCAAACAGCGGCAGAATATGCGGATGCTGCAGATTGGCGGTTGTCTTGATTTCGCTGAGGAACCGATCGGCGCCGATCACCGCCGCCAGCTCGGGTTTGAGCACCTTGATGGCGACCTGGCGGTCGTGCTTGAGGTCGCGGGCCAGGTAGACGGTGGCCATGCCGCCCGCGCCGAGCTCGCGCTCGAGTCGGTAGCGGTCGGTGAGGGCGGTCGACAGTCTCAGCAATAGTTCTGACATTTCGGAAGGATGCCTTCTCAACGGGCAATGCGCGAGAGTCTGCCAAGGATCTCGCGAACGCTCATTCCAGCCGACGCCACCGCAAACCGGCACGCGCTGACTCTGTACGCTTGTGGGACTGCCCGTGCATTGCGTAGCGTATGGTGGCAGTCTCGTTGACCACCATTCCGGAGGCGATCATGGCAGTGCGCAAGACGGGAGCGAAGGCAGCCACCGCGGCCGCGCGCGTATTGAACAACCCGAAGGCCACGAAGGCCGCACAAACAGCCGCCGGCAGTGCGCTCTCGCAGACAGGGCGCGCCGCAACAACCGGTACGGTGGCCGCGAGTGCGGCTGGAAAGGCCCTGTCCGCCAACAAGACATCCCCTCGCGGTCGGAAAGCGGCGGGCAGCGCTTTGGCGCAGTCGCCGAGAAAGAAGGCGAAGCCGGAGGGAAAGTCCAAGGCACCGTAAGTAGGTCGCCGAGGGGTTGCGAAGTGGCGGCGAGGCCCGTCGGACGCGCCGACGGCGAATCGATGGACACGCTCGTGCCGTCGGTGCCGTAAAACCGAAGCGCACGGCTGCGAGGCGCCGAGAGCTCGCCCATGTTCGCGTAGCCGCCGCTGGTCTGACGGACTTATTGTGAGCTGCGCGCCGACGTTCACGCGCATCGCGTCGAACTCGTCAATCTCATGGCCGCCGTTCACACGCCAGAAGTTTTTGTGTGTCAGCGACGTATTCTGCGTCCACGAGTTGCCCTCATGGATGCCACCGAACGTGCGCGCGCCACGCGTCTCGAACCCCAGCCGCCAGTTCTGGAAGTACCGGCCGATGGATAGGAATTTCAATCGGGCTCGGTCGAGTATCCGGTGACGGTACGGCGCGATCGCCGACCCCGCGAGGGCCGGCGGGCGAGCGGCGGCCTGCACTCCGCGCGCGACGTATCCGCCATCGGCGGCTTTATCCACGATGCACTGGAGCTCGGTCATGCACCCGCCGGAAGCGCAGCGATAATCATCAAGACTCATCGAATCTGAGCACGCCAAGTGGACGCGACGACGCGCTCACCCTACATAGACCACGTCCCCCTCGCCATCTATCCCCACCTCCGACACCAGCCCGCACACGCCACACGTGAGCGCCGCCACCCAATCCACGCGCAACGAATCGCGCAGCGCCTCGCTGCTCGCCTTCACGGCCACTTTGCGATACGAGTACTCCTGACATCCGCTGCACGCGTGCGCACGCGCTATGCGTTCGGCGCGCTCCTGCGTGATCGCCATTATTTGTCGCCGCCCTCGTCGCGGCGCGCCGGAGACTCCGCGCCAGTCCCGAGTACGCCGCGCATGGGATCGGGGAAGCCGAGCGACGGCGAAGGCGCTGCACGTGTCACGCGCTTGGGCGGTGCGCTGCCGGGCGACGTGTCGTCGGCTTCGCGCACGCGCAACAACTCACGCAAGCCGCCGAGCGCGCCCATCACACCACTCGCTTCCACCGGCAAGAATATGGTAGATCCCTTGCCAGCCGCGAGCTGCGGCAGCGCGTCGAGATAACGCAAGCCGAGCAAGTAGGTCGACGCCTGTCCGTCGGGCAACGCCTGCGCAATGCGCGTGATCGCCTGTGCTTCAGCTTCGGCCATTGCCAGACGCGCCTCCGCCAAACCCTGCGCACGCAGAATCGACGCTTCCCGTTCACCCTCGGCGCCGCGCACCTGCGCTTCACGACGACCCTCGGCCTCGAGCACCGCCGCGCGCTTGCTGGCTTCGGCATTGGTTACCGTGGCGCGTCGCTCACGTTCGGCGCGCATTTGCAGCTCCATGCTCTGCTGAATGTCGCGCGGTGGTTCAATGCTCTGCAGTTCCACGCGCGTGACGTCGACACCCCACCCGATGGATGCTTCTTCAATCACTTCGCGCATGCGCTGATTGATCACGTCGCGACTCGAGAGCGTGGCGTCGAGTTCCATTTCGCCCACGATGTTGCGCAGCGTGGTGCGCGTGAGCGTCTCCAGTGCGTACGGCAGATTGGCCACCGAGTACGTGGCCTTTTGCGGATCGGCTACGCGGTAGTAGATCACCGCGTCGATGTCGATCGTCACGTTGTCTTTGGTAATCACGGGCTGGCTCGGAAAATTGAGCACCTGCTCGCGCAGATCGATGCGCGCGGTGACCGACTGCACCACGCGCTTGAGGCTACCCGGATCGGAATCGAAGAACCGCACTTCGATGGAGCGCGGACGCTCGATGAACGGGATCAAAATGTTGAGTCCCGAGCGGGCGACACGGTGGAAGCGTCCGAGCCGCTCCACCACCATGACTTCCGCCTGACCAATGATCTTGACGGACGACACGAGCAGGGCGAGGGCAATCAGACCAACGATCAAAAGCGCGAGCACGGCGGAAGCTCCCAGGCAGCGGGTGACGAGCGGGCGCGCGAACGCGCCACTACCCGTGAAACTAACGGGCTGCGGCGCGGCTCAGCAGCGGCTGCGTACGTTATCGGCGAGGGCGCCCTGCGAGCACTCCTCAGGGCGGGGTTATTTCCCGACCCAGTCCGCCACAAACACGTTGGTCTCGCCTTCCGTCTTGGCATTGCGATTGGACGCCCAGATCATCTTGCTGCCGTCAGGGCTGAACATCGGAAAGCCGTCGAACTCGGGGTGCGTGGTAATTTGCGTGAGCCCGGTGCCGTCGAGATTCACGATGTACAAGTTGAAATCTCGGCTGCGTGGATTCGAATGGTTGGACGAAAACAGAATGCGCTGTCCGTCAGGCGTCCACGACGGGCCGAAGTTGGCGCCACCGAGATTGGTGATTTGCGTCTGGTTGCTGCCGTCGGCGTTCATCACGAACAACTCGACTTTGCTCGGACGGATCATGTTTTTTGCGAGCAACTCGTTGTACTGCGAGAGTTCGGCGGAATCTTTCGGGTGATGCGCGCGGTACACGATCTTCGTGCCATCGGGTGACCACCACGGCCCACCGTCATAGCCCGGTGTGTTCGTGAGTTGCTTCACGTTCGTGCCGTCAATGTTCATCGTGTAGATGTCGAGATCGCCGTCTTTGGTCGACGTGAACACAATCGTTTTGCCATCGGGCGAGAGAATGCCCTCGGCGGTGTACACGCCGTAGTTCGTG
>JBBRDP010000267.1:0-4731 GCA_038203795.1 Gemmatimonadales bacterium | reverse complement strand
CCGATCCGGCTCGTGGATACGGCCGGGCTGCGCGAGACGGACGATACGCTTGAGCGGCTGGGGATCGAGGTGAGTGCGCGGTGGTTATCGCGGGCGCATGTCGTGTTGGCGATCGGGGAGACGGTGGAGCAGGTGGAGGCGGCGGTTCGTGCGATGAGACGTGCGGACGCGACGGAGGTGCCGGTGGTGCGGGTGTTGACGAAGCGGGATGGAGGGGAAATGCAACCGCAACCGACAGACACAGAGATTGCAGCGAGAGCCGAAGACTGTGAGAGAACGGAGCGAGTGGAGCGAGTGGAGTGTTTGGAGGACAGCTGGCGTGAGCGTTATGTGGTGACGAGCGCGGAGTCGGGGGTAGGACTGGGCGAGCTCCTGGAGGTGGTGCAGGAGCGCATCGCGGAGGTGTACGGGACGGTCGCGCCGGAAGTGCCCCGACTTACGCGCGAGCGGCATCACGCGGGCGTGCGAGTGGCGCGGGAGGAGCTGGCGTTGTTTCAGAACGCCTGGGCCGAGGGACGCGGTGTGCCGGTGATTATCGCGGCAGTGCATGTGCGCGCGGCCGTGCACGCGCTGGACGAACTGATTGGAGCCGTGTCGCTCGACGATGTGCTGGACCAGTTGTTCCGGGAGTTTTGCGTGGGGAAGTAGGGAGCGCGGTCAGGAGTTCGTTATGTTCGTCGTCGCCAGACGCAATCCAGACCTCTGCTCCGCAGGGGTGGCTCAGACGTCGTACGGAATTGGCCGCGCGTCGGGCTGCATGGCACCGGCGACGTTTCCCTCGGTGTCGCGGAACCAGAGCAGGTGACCAACTGTGGGAATCGTGGCGGTCGGCATGAGAATGGTGCCTCCGGCGGCGATGATGTCACGTTCGGCGGCGGCGATGTCGGCCACCGTGATCGTGCATTCAAATCCGGTCATGCGCTCGCCGTCGGCGTTCCGTCGCACCGTGGGAGTGACGCCGGGGCGATATGTGAAGGGCACGGACTGAGCCGCGTCACGACGCGCTGTCGTGTTTCTCGGGGAAACTGCGATCACCTCAAAAACCGAGCACCAACGCCCGTTCCAGCCTTCACGCTCACCGTCGGTTCGCTCGCCGAGGCCACGGGGATGGCGGCGCGCCGCGCAAACCTTGCCCCGGTCGTAGTGTTGCGTCCCGCGACAATGTCTATTGTTCGGAACGGAACGACTCCTCTCGTGACACCGCAGGGTGGTGCGCCGCTCGCCTTCGATGTCATCATCAGCCGAGACGAAGTGGCGGGCGACGTGACGCTGCAGCTACTGCTCGACCCGTCGCAGCTCTCCGTGGCCAGAACGGCAGCGGTGGGGTGACCGTGACGATCGTTCGCACCAATACAACTGAGACCTTCACGCTCGACGCCAGTGGTCAGCCTCCCGGCGTCACCATCTCCTACGAGCAGCTGTTATCCGCCGCCGGTAATGTTTTGGCCTTCACCACCGTCGGTCGTTCCGTGGATGTCGCGTGGGCATGGACCGGACGACTTCCGCATCACGGTGCTGAGTGGAAACGACGCCGAGCGGGCGGCGTTCGCCGAGCAATCGTGTGCGCCGGCCTCAAGCCGAAGCGTCACGGGGACTCTCGCGGGGCTCGCGGCCGGCGACCAGGTAACGGTGGCTGTTGGCCCCAGAACCCCGTCGCCGTCGCCCTCATTCGCGTCGCCCGGGTTCACGATCTTCAATCTGCCCGACGGTCCGTTGGACTTGCTGGCGGCCCGGACGCGCTCTGATGCCACCGCGTCCACGCTGGTGACAGATCGATTGCTGCTGCAACGCGCCGTGAATCCGATCAGCGGTGGCTCGTTGGGTGCGCTTGATTTCGAGTTATCGTTGGCGCCTCCGGATGGAACACCCGGCGTGGGAGCCGCAGGTGCGATTCGCCACGAACTGGCTGACGAGCGCGATCGATTGGGACGCCGCCTCGCAGCGACGGGGACATCACGCGCCGGTACGTGCGGACGGCGACGCTGCTTCCGCCGTGACGTGGTCGTGCCACACCAGTGTCGGGTTTGCGCCACGAAATCCGATTGTCATGGTGAGCCCCGAACGCCCGACGCGCACCGCCACCACCGATCAGGAGTCACCATGTTCAGCATTTTCAAGAATAGTCAGTCGGACGCCCTCGCCCCGCTGGCCGATCTGGCACGGAGCCGTCACGGATACGATCGCACCGTGTTTCTATCGGAGCTGCGCCGCGATGCGCCGACGGTAGCGGCGATGGTGGAGCAACTGCTCCTCATCGACGCAGCGCACCACGCGATGCCAACGGCGAGTACCACCCACGGCTCGGCGTCGCCGGGTATTCGACAGGACGCGCGCGCGAGCGTAGCGTTGTACAATGCCTCCACTCTGTCCACCACCGGCGGATGAACCGTCGGACGGGCACGTGACTTCGCCCACAACAGCTTTGGTGCGTGAGCGCGCCGAATTGGTGCAGCGCGCCGATGCCGGCGAGGCGCACGCACGCGATCTGTTGTTCGCCACATTGTACGACGAACTGCATCGATTGGCGCAGCGAGAGGTGCGCCGACAAGGTGCGGACAGTCCACTGAGCGCGACCACGCTGCTGCACGAAGCCTACCTCGCATTCGGTGGCCGCGAAGGGACCGTCTTTCCCGATCAATCGCACTTCCTGGCATATGCCGCGCGCGCCATGCGTGGCGTGCTCATTGATCGTGTGCGGGCGCGACAGGCGGCCAAGCGCGGTGGCGGCGTGCGCGCGACGACGCTCGACGCGGACTACGCGGAACAGATCGACGATCCCGACGAGCTGCTGGCGTTGCATGAGGCGCTGGAGACACTGGCCACGCTCGATCCGATGCTGGCGCGCGTGGTGGATCTCAAGTTCTTCTGTGGGTTTACCTTCGCCGAGATTGCTGCCGTGCAGAACGTCGCGGAACGTACGGTGCAGCGGCATTGGGACAAGGCCCGCGTGTTGTTGCGCAACGCGATGCGTACACCCACCCACTGAACACTTCCGACATGCCTGTCCCAACGCCCGGGGAGTGGCGCGAACTGTCTTCGTTGCTCGACGAAGCCCTCGACCTCGCCGTGGAGGATCGCGAGGCGTGGCTGGAGCGTCAGGCGCGTGAGCGGCCGGAGCTGGCGGCGAGTCTGCGTGAGCTGCTTCACGCACGCGATTCGATTGCCCGCAATGGATTTCTGGAGGGCACGGCGACACCGCCCCCGGTACGCGGTGGTCAGGCAGGCGCCGTGTGCGGTCCGTATGTGCTCGAATCGCTCATTGGTCGCGGTGGGATGGGCAGTGTGTGGCAAGCGCGTCGGCACGATGGACGGTACGATGCCGTCGTCGCGGTCAAGCTGCTCACCACATCACTCGGTGCGGACGGCGAACGACGATTCCGCCGCGAAGGGCAGATCCTCGCGCGACTGCGTCACCCGCATATTGCGCAGCTGCTCGATGCCGGCGTGACCGACGATGGTCAGGCCTATCTGGTGCTCGAGCATGTCGATGGCTCGCACATTGATGTGCACTGCAAGACGAAGGCGCTCGACCTGCGCGCACGCGTGCGTCTGGTGATTGATGTGCTTGCCGCTGTGGCGCATGCGCATTCCAATCTGGTGGTCCACCGCGATCTGAAGCCGTCAAACATTCTGGTCGATGCTGAGGGGCGAGTGAAGTTGCTCGACTTCGGCATCGCCAAGCTGATCGACAACGACGATGGCGCTCCGGGCGCGTCGGCGCTCACGCGTGAAGGCGGACAGCTGCTGACGCCGCTGTATGCGTCACCCGAGCAGGTAACCGGCGGCGAAATCACCACCGCCACCGACGTCTACGCACTCGGTGTGGTGTTGTTCGAACTGCTCACCGAGGCGCGGCCGTATCGGCTCACGCGAGATTCACGCGGTGCCCTGGAAGAAGCCATTGTCACCGGCGATCCGGTGCGTCCGAGCGAGTTGGTGGATGATGCGCTGCGCAAGCGTGGGCTGCGTGGTGATCTCGATACGATTGTGCTCAAGGCGCTGCGCAAGTCGCCGGGTGAGCGCTATGCCACGGTGACGGCGTTTGCCGACGATCTGCAAGCGTGGCTGGATGGCCGGCCGGTGCGCGCGCGCCCTGATTCGTTCGGCTATCGCGCCTCACGCTTCGTGCGCCGACACGCGCTCGGCGTCTCCGCGGCGGCGGCCGTCGCCGTCGCCACGCTCGGCGGCGCGGGCGTGGCGATCTGGCAGGCGGGTGTGGCGCGCGCCGAACAGCAACGCGCCGAAGAGATTACCAACTTCATTACCGGTGTCTTCAAGAATGCCGATCCGTACGTGGGCAATGGCACAACGCTCACCGCAGCAGATCTGCTCAAACAGGCCTATGGGCGGCTCGACCAGTCGCTCGGTGACCGGGAGGATTTGCGACTGGAGCTGCTCTGGCTGATTGGTTCGAGTCTGGCCAGTCTGCAAGCGTTCAGTGATGCCGAACCCATGTTGCTGGAAGTCGCGGAAACCAGTGCGCGTGTGTTTGGCCCGGCGGACGCACGCACCATTCGTGCGCAGGTCAGCATCGCGAATCTGCATCGGTTTCGTGGCCGGCTCGACGCCATGGACACTGTCTTGACGGGTGCATTGGCGATGCTCCGCTCGTTGCCAGATCCCGACCCGGCGCTGCTGGTGACCGCGCTGCTCGACAGCGTGCATCTCACCATCGATCGGGGCAATGCGAAACAATCGGTAGTACCGGCGCGGGAAGCCCTGGCATTGGCC
>JBBRDP010000266.1:0-4753 GCA_038203795.1 Gemmatimonadales bacterium | reverse complement strand
AGTGGCGCAAACTCGCTCATCACATGACCGGCTGGCAATGCGCCGGCGGCAGCGCTATCGAGTGTCAGCGCGCGCTGCTGCGCTGTGCCCAACGCGGTGAACACAAGCAGTGCGTTCACCCGCTGCACCTTGCCCTCTGGTATGGTGCCGCGGAGCACCGCGAGATGCGCGCCGCGATCACTCCACGCCAATTGTGCATAGTCAGCGGCCGCCCCGTCGAGCGCGCGGGTTTCGCCGGTTGCCAGCGTGAGCACATACACACCGTTGCCGAGTTTCTCGGCGGCATCTACCGTGTACGCCAGATGCGCGCCGGATTCGTCAAAGGCGAACTGTGCGACGTTCCCGATATTGCGCGTGGACTTCGTGGCCAGATCACGCACGATCAGATCGGCACCATCGTGCTTCGCGGAGGCCACAGGCTTGGCCGTGCGCACGGCGACCCACGATCCGCTTTCTGAGAACGCGAAGGTCGCCGCGTTGGGCACAGCGAAAATTACGCCCGACACAAGGTTTCGTACTTCGAATCGCCGCGGTGTAGCAGGCGTCGCCGCCGCCGAGCCTCCCGCAGTCCGTGCGCGCCGTGCGCGTTCCAGTTCGGCTTCGGTTGGGTTCACGAAATACGCCACAAAGCGTGAGTCGTTGCTGAAGGCCGGTGCGCTGCCGACGGCAATCGTATGCACTCGCTCGCCGGTGAGTGAGCGCACGTGCAGCACGCCGTCGCCTTCGTTGGGTGCGTACGCGTACGACATCCACGCACCATCGGGTGAGAGCGCGGTTGAGGTCACGCGCCTCCACTGTCCGTAGTCGTCGAGCGAGAGGGCTTTCAGTGCGGGGCGTAGCTCTGCGCTCGTTGAGACCGTGGTGGAGCGTTCGGGCCCCTGTGCGGATAGCCCCCACATGGAAGGCGACACGATCAAGACAGTTGCGCCCGCGACCAGCTTGACGAGCCGCCGACTCGGGACATGTGGCAACGTCAACGACGCTGCGGAGTACACTGCCAGACGACGACGCATGCGGACTTCTCCGGGAATGGAGTACGGTGGGGAGCACTTCGGGCCAACGCTCCGAAGATACTCACGGACCGCACACCCGGCTAACTTGCGAAGCGGCGCTTCTTTCGCGCTACGGGAGGTACATGACACGCAGTGTGCGGCTGGCCCCGGTGCTGGCGATTCTCTGGTTCGTGCTCAGCGATGGTGTCGCGAGCGGCGTTGGATTCGGCCTGTTTGCGGTGCTGATCGCGCTGGGCGCATCGCACGCAGCGAGGCCGTCAGCCGACCGCGAAGAAACCGCACCGCCACGGCTTCACTGGCTCGCGATACCTCGCTTCGCGGTCTTCTTTCTCGGCCAGTCGATGCTGGCCGGCCTCGACGTCGCACGCCGTACACTGTCACCCTCGCTCCCACTCGATCCGGCCATGCGTGATGTCCACATCCAGCTCCCGCCCGGTCCGGCGCGTGTGCTGCTGGTTGCCACGCTGAGCTTGCTTCCGGGCAGTCTCGGCGTCGACCTGCACGAGCAGTGGTTGACGCTGCACGTACTCGATCAACGCGCGGACATCGAAGGCGATGTACGCAAGGCCGAGCGCCACGTGGGTGCGTTGTTTGGACTCACGCTCGCGTGAGCGCGCCGTTCGTATTGCTGCTCGACGCATCGCTGCTGGCGTTGTTGACCACGCTGCTCGGCAGCCTGTGGCGGGTGTTCCGTGGCCCGCAGAATGAAGACCGGATGCTCGCCGGCCAGCTCTTTGGTACGACGGGCGTTGGCATACTGCTCGTCCTCGCGGCGCGATCGGAGGTGCCGGCGCTCCGTGATGTAGCGCTTGTGCTGGCGTTGCTGGCGATTGTGACGGTCTCCGCGTTTGTGGGACGCGTGCCGCCCTCCTCACGGCCGGAGGAGCGCGACGATGACGTGGATTGAGATCGCGCAGAGCGTACTGATCGTGACGGGCGTGTTGTTCTTCACGGTGGGCACGATCGGGCTGCTGCGCTTTCCTGATGTGTTCACGCGGCTGCACGCGCTCACCAAAGCCGACAATATCGGACTGGGGCTGCTCGTGTTCGGTTTGCTCCCGTCGACCGC
Source organism: Gemmatimonadales bacterium (assembly GCA_038203795.1). Lineage (GTDB taxonomy): Bacteria > Gemmatimonadota > Gemmatimonadetes > Gemmatimonadales > Gemmatimonadaceae > JAABRT01. Next base: position 2,671 of record JBBRDP010000266.1, on the reverse strand, counting down.
CAGTGTGGCATCGGCACTCAAGCTGCTGCTCATTTGGCTGCTGGTGCTCGCGGCCAGTGCGACCTCGAGCCATCTGGTGGCGCGTCGGGCACGGGCGCGAGGACTGGCTCCGTGGCATCGAGGAGACGCGCGATGAGGGACCGCGCATGTTGACACTGCTCTTCGACCTGCTGCTCGGGCTCGGGCTCGTGGTGGCCGCGCTCGGTGCGCTGTGGTCGCGCGATCTGTTTCGCGCGGTTGTGCTCTTCATTGTCTTCGGCCTGCTGGTCGCGCTCGCCTGGATTCGTCTGCAAGCCCCTGATGTGGCGTTGGCTGAAGCCGCGATCGGCGCCGGTCTCACGGGCGCGCTCTTGCTCGACGCCGTTGGTCATTTGCGACGCACATCGCGCACGGAGGATGAGTGAATCGCGCGCGCGTTCTCGCCTCGGTTGCGTTGAGCGTCGGCGTAGCCGTGATGCTTGGTGGCGCGGTGCTCAGTCGCACGGTCCCATCGTTTGATCTCGCGGGCGATCTTGCGGAGGGTATCCCGCGCAGTGGCGTTGCACATCCGATCACGGCCGTGCTGCTGCAGTTTCGCAGTTACGACACGTTGCTTGAAATTGCGGTACTCCTCGTCGCGGTTGTTGTCGCGCTTGCATTGCGCGATCCGCGTCCGGCCGCCGAGGCCGTACACGATGAAGCAAGCGCGAATACCGCGATCTCGACGCCAGTACTGGCCTCACTCACGTCACTGCTATTGCCGCTGATGATCATGACGGCGGTGTACTTGTTGTGGGCGGGCGCATTCCAACCCGGTGGCGCATTTCAGGCGGGCGCGGTGCTCGCGGCGCTCGGTGTGCTATGGCGAGTGGCCGGTCGCCGCATTGCATCCTTCGCGGCAAGCCGTTGGCAACACGTGGGACTGCTCGCCGGATTTACCGGCTTTTTGGCGGCAGCCACCGCTCCGCTGTTGTTCGGCCGCCCGCTGCTCGCGTGGCCATCCTCGTACGCGGGCGCAATCATCGTGGCCATCGAAGCGGTGCTCACTGTGTCCGTTGGTATCAGCTTGCTGGGTCTCTTCGCGAGTGCGCCGGAACCGGGAGACGAGCGCGTATGAGCGCCGAACTTGTTTATGCGCTTGTTGGAGTGATTCTGGTGGCCGCAGCCTTTGGCGCGTTCATGGCGCACACCCATCTGCTGCGACGCTTGTTGGCCTTCAACATCATGGGGACGGGCTGCTTTCTGATTCTTGTGGGGCTCGCACAGCACAAACGTGCACCCGACCCGGTTCCGCAGGCGCTGGTGCTGACCGGAATCGTCGTCGCCGTCGCATCCACGGCATTGGCGCTGATCTTGTTTCGCCGTTGGTTCGCGGCCACCGGTCGCACCGCGTTACCTGAAGAGGACGACGAGTGAACGAGGCGGCCGCTGGCGCGTCGTTGCTTCCGCTCGCGATCGTGGTGCCCCTTCTCTGGGCTGTACTCTCGCTTGTGCGCCCGCGTCATCGGCCCAGGTGGCTCGTGCTGCCTGGGCTCGTGAGCTGGCTGACCATCTGCGCTGGCCTGTGGTGGCAGACGTCGCAACACGGTGTGCTTACGCATGTCCTTGGTGCGTGGCCCGAACCACTCGGTATTGCACTGCGCGCCGATGGACTTGGCAGCACCATGGCATTGCTCACGAGCGTGATCGGATCGGCGTGCGCGCTCTATCGTTTGTGGACACCGATGGACGCGGATACGCCCGAGGCACAGCGCTGGTTCTGGCCGCTGTTCTTCATGCTCGGCGCGGCGCTCAACGCCGTGTGGCTCGCGGCCGACCTCTTCAACATGTACGTGGGATTGGAGCTGCTGGGACTGTCAGCGGTTGGCCTCGTGGCGATTTCCGGTGGGGCGAATGCACTGGCGGCGGCGCTGCGTTATCTGCTCGCGGCACTACTGGGATCACTCGCGTACCTCCTGGGCGTCGCGTTGTTGTACGCGGCCTACGGATCACTTGCGCTTTCCTCCGTCGCCGCCGTGGCCACGCCCAATACCATCACGTATGTCGCGCTGGCGTTGATCACCGCCGGTTTATGTCTCAAGACCGCACTGTTTCCGCTGCACGCGTGGTTGCCACCGGCGCACGGAGTCTCGCTCACCCCCGTGAGTGCATTGATGTCTGCGCTTGTCGTCAAAGCATCGTTTGTCATGCTGCTGCGCATCATGGTGGGTGTGGGTGTTTCGATTGTCACACCATCGTTCGCGCAGGGACTCGGTGTGCTCGGGGCCGGCGCGATCGTGTGGGGCGGGTGGCAGGCGCTGCGTCACGTGGATCTCAAGATGTTGGTGGCACACTCCACCGTTGCGCAGATCGGGTATTTGTTCGTTGGCCTGGCGCTGTTGCTCGGGGGCAGCGCGCCCGAACTCGCGTGGGATGGACTCATGTTGCAGCTCGTAGCACACGCGCTGGCCAAGAGCGCCATGTTTCTCTCGGCCGGCACACTCATCGCGGCGGTCGGCTCCTATCGCGTGGCCGACCTCGCGGGTGTCAGCCGGCACATGCCGCTGGCGCTGTTCGCGTTTGGTTTGGCGGGCGTGAGTCTGATGGGGCTTCCGCCGAGCGGCGGGTTCAGCGCGAAATGGTTGTTGCTGCAAAGTGCGTTGGCAAGCGGCCAGTGGCATTGGGCCGTGGCATTGATCGGTGGTGGCGCGCT
>JBBRDP010000265.1:0-4756 GCA_038203795.1 Gemmatimonadales bacterium | reverse complement strand
AGGAGGTCACGCGTCAGTTTGTGGGGCGCGGCCTGGCGGCGTTTTTGCAAAAACCGTTTCGCGCTGAGGAGTTGGACGCGGCGGTGCGTCGCGTGCTGGACGGCGGGTGATGGCTTGGGCGCCTCCGTGGTGTACGCCCGGCCGCGCTCTCGGGGAACCGCCGTGAATCGTCCGGATGCAGCGTACCGCTTGGCGCAGGGGTCTTGAGGAGCGTTTCCACACTGGGGGCCCAGACCCGCCCCGGCGCGCCCGGGCCGGCAGTGAGCGCGGAGGCCACCGTGCGGCCCGCCGGCCCCACACCATCTCAGCCCCGCACGACCTCGCCAACCGCCGCACGGCGCGACCCAGACCGCGCGCGCCGCGCCGCGCGCCACTGCACGAACTGGTCGAAGTAGGTGTAGATGACCGGCGTCACGTAGAGCGTGACAAGCTGCGAGAACGCCATGCCACCAACGACCGCCAGTCCCAGCGGCTGACGCGACTCCGCGCCAGCGCCGTACCCCACCGCGATCGGCATCGTGCCCATCAGCGCCGCGAACGTGGTCATCATGATCGGGCGGAACCGCACGCGCGCCGCTTCAAGGATTGCCGTGGTCGCGTCGAGCGCGCGCTCACGTTCCGCTTCGATGGCGAAGTCGAGCATCATGATCGCGTTTTTCTTCACGAGCCCCACAAGCAGCACGACGCCAACAAACGCGTACACGCTCAGGTCTTTGCCGAAGATCATCAGCGTAGCCAGCGCGCCAAGCGCGGCGAATGGCAGGCCGCTGAGAATCGTGATCGGGTGGATATAACTCTCGTACAACACGCCGAGCACGATGTAGATGACGAACACGGCAACGACAAGCAGCAAGAGCAAACCGTCTTGTGCGTCGGCGAACGCTTTCGTGTCACCGGTGAGGCTGGTGGTGATGTCGGCGGGCAGTTCCGCTGACGCGAGTCCCTGCACGGCGGCGACTGCTGTACCGAGCGCCACACCAGTGCGGAGATTGTACGAAATCGTGACGGCCGGCAGCTGACCCACGCGCTGTACCGACAGGGGCCCGAGTCCGCGCGAGAAACTCGCCACGGCACCGAGCGGCACGAGTGTGCCACGATCGGAGCGCACGAACAATTGCTTGAGTGCTTCGACGTCGCGCTGATACTGCGGCTTGAGCTCCATGATGACCCAGTATTGATTCGCCTGAGTAAAAATCGTGGAGACCTGACGCGAGCCGTACGCGTTGTATAATGCCCGCTCGATCTGACCGGCGCTGACACCCAGGGCCGACGCGCGTTCGCGATCGATGTCTACCGACACCTGTGGATTGCCGATTTGCAGATCACTCGACACCGCTTCGATGAGCGGGATCTCGCGCATTTTCGCTTCGAATGCGCGTGCGTTCGTGTACAGCTCTGCGATGTCGGTACCCTGCAGCGTGATCTGATACGAGCTGCTCGAACGCACACCGCCAATGCTGATGGGTGGCGGATTGCGGAAGAACGTCTGCATACCGGGCACCTGTGAGACAGCCCCCTGCAACTGTCGCATGACGACATCGACATGCGGTCGTTCGCTGCGCGGCACGAGTCGAATGATCAATCGGCCGTTGTTGCCGGTGCTTGCGCGTCCTCCACCACCAACACTCGACAGCACGGATGCCACGTGCTCGTTTTCCCCGACGATTGCCGCGATCTCGGCTTGCCGCACCTTCATCGATTCGAAGCCAATGCCTTCCGGACCAAGCAACGAGCCTTCGACACGTCCCGTGTCTTCACTCGGCAGGAAGCCCTTCGGAATCGCGACGAACAACCACGCCGTGGCGGCGAGTGTGAGCAGGCTGAACGCCATCGTGGCGCGACGGTGCTTCATGACCCAGTGCAGCGAGCGCACGTAGCCATTCTCGCCCGCCTGATACACGCGCTCCACGGAACGCCACGCGCCTTTCGTGGAGGCGTGCCCGTCGCCACTGCGCAGCCAGCGCGCGCACAACATCGGGGTCAGCGTGAGCGACACAAAACCGGACACGAGAATCGCCACACCGATCGTGACCGCAAACTCCTGGAACAGGCGTCCCACGAGTCCCGGCATGAACATGATCGGGATGAACACCGCGACCAGCGACAACGTGATGGAGAGAATGGTGAAACTGATTTCCCGCGAGCCGTCGATAGCGGCCTGCATGGGCGTTTTGCCCATCTCCAGATGACGCACAATGTTCTCGAGCATCACGATGGCGTCGTCCACCACAAAGCCCACCGACAAGGTGAGCGCCATCAACGTGAGGTTGTTCAGCGAGTAGCCGAGCGCCCACATCACGCTGAACGTGCCGACGATCGAAAAGGGCAACGCCAGCGCCGGAATCGAGGTGGCGCGCACGTTGCGCAGGAACAGAAAGATCACGAGGACGACGAGTCCGAGCGTGAGCACCAGTGTGAACTGCACATCGTGCACCGACTCGCGAATCCCCACCGCGCGATCAAAGATCGGTTCAAACTGAATCGACGTCGGCAGTTGCTCCCTGAGCACATCGACGCGCGCCATCACGGCATCGGCCACGGCCACGGTGTTGGTGCCAGGTTGACGCACAATGGCGAGCGCGATGTTGGTGCGCCCATTCACAGTGCTCGCGACACGATTGTTCTGCACATCGTCGAGCACATCGCCGAGGTCACCGAGCCGCACGGGTGCACCGTTGCGGTACGCCACCACGAGCTGACGGAATGCAGCGGCACTCTGCAACTGCCCCGTTGCCTGTACGGTGAACGACTGGTTCGGCCCCATCAGCACACCAGCCGGCAGGTTCGAGTTGCCGTTCGAGACCGCCGTCTGCACTTCGTCGATGCCAATGCCGCGCGAGGCCATCGCACCCGGATCGAGCTGAATGCGCACGGCGTACTTGGCCGATCCATACACCTGGACTTGCGCCACGCCTTCAATCGTGGACAAACGCTGCGCGAGGAATGTTTCGGCCCACTCGTTCAGCTCGGTGCGCGACAGCTGATCCGAGTTCATGCTCAGAATCAGAATCGGTGACGCATCGGAGTTGGACTTGCGGTACGTGGGTGGCTGGATGCCTTCGGGAAGACTGCGCAGTGCACCGGCAATCGCCGCTTGGACATCGTTTGCGGCGCCGTCAATGTCGCGAGAGAGCGTGAACTGCAAATTGATGTTCGTCGATCCCTGTGTACTCTGCGACGAAATGCTCTCGATGCCCGGAATCGTGGCCATCGCCTGTTCGAGCGGCGTCGCCACCGATGAGGCCATGACTTCCGGACTCGCGCCCGGCAAGTTTGCACTGACCGATACCGTGGGATAATCAATTGTTGGCAGATCACTCACCGGAAGATTCCGGTATGTGAACACGCCGAACACGAGGATGGCCAGCATGACCAGTGTCGTCATGACCGGCCGGTTAATCCATGGGCCACTCAGATTCATGGCGCGCTACCCGTCGTGCGTGTGGAATCAGCGGGCGACGCGCTCACCGGCGCGCTTCCCCGCACCTGCACTTTCGCCCCGTCAGCGATGCGCTGCTGCCCGTCAACGATGAGCCGCTCGCCGCCGGATAATCCCTCGGTGACAACCGATCGATCGCCAACCTGCCGCCCGAGTTTCACCGGCACGCGGGTCGCCGTTCCTTCGGCGCTTACGGTGAACACGAACATGCCGGTACCGGCGGACATCACCGCGCTTGCGGGCACGGTGACGACATTGCTGTCGACCGAAAGTTCAAGCGACACCTGCACGAACTGACCGGGCCATAGTGCACCGTCGGTGTTGGGCACGCGCGCCTTGAGTGTGACCGCGCCCGTACTACGATCGATCGCGTTGTCCACGAACGCGAGTGTTCCCTCAATCACACGCGCCGTGTCGCCGGCCGCCGAACGAATGCGCACCGGCAACGGCTTGTTCAGGCCGCCGCGCGCGCGTAACTCCGCAAAGTCCGACTCGGGAACGGCGAACCGCACCAGCACCGGTCGCACTTCGTTGATGGTCACCAGCGCGACGTCGGATTGCGCACGCACCAGATTGCCCTCGCGAAACGCGAGTTGCCCCGTGCGTCCGGAAATCGGTGCACGCACGGTCGCGTTGTTGAGATCAAAGCGCGCCCGTTCCACAGACGCACGATCAGCGGACACGGTCGCCGCGAGCGCGCGCAGATCGCCCTGAATCTGATCGTTCTGTTCACGGGTGACGTAGCCGCTTTTGGCGAGTGCTTCATATCGCGCGGAATCCATGCGCACGCGCGCCAGCTGCGCTTCATCGCGCGCCACCACGCCCCGCGCACGCTCGAGTTCGGCCGCAAACGGACGGGGGTCAATCTCGAAGAGCACCTGCCCCTGCCGCACATCATCGCCTTCGCTGAAGGCGACACGCGTGAGCTGTCCGGTGACTTGTGGTTGCACGGCGACAAATCGGTTGGGCTCGACCTCTCCGTTCGCGGCAATTACATACGGCACCGCTCCCTTTTCAACGGCGGCCACAGCCACCATCGGTGTCGGCCGCTGTGGTCGAGGAGGCTCCTTGCAGGCAAGGAGTGTCGACACAGAAATGAGCAGGACGACGGCACGCAGTGGGCGCTCTACTAGCGGCCGCACAGGACGATCACGCATGGCAAAACGGCAAGGGAAATCCGCCACGGCGGCGGTATCGCACGATGAACCCTGTACGCTAACGCAGACGGGGCACCATTGGTTGGCGCCCCGTTCAAACAGGACCGGCGAACTGGGTCCCGCGTCGGTTAGAGGATGGCGCGAACCGTACGGACGCCTG
>JBBRDP010000264.1:0-4757 GCA_038203795.1 Gemmatimonadales bacterium | reverse complement strand
CATGGCGGCGCGCGGCGGCAAAAAGATCGTCATCGTCAAGAAGAAGGTCGCCGGTCACGGCGGCCACCATGGCGGGTCATGGAAAGTTGCCTACGCCGACTTCGTGACCGCCATGATGGCGTTCTTCATGGTGATGTGGATCCTCGGCATGGACGACCAGACCAAGTCGGCCATCGAAGGATACTTCTCCAATCCCGTGGGTTACCGGAAGGGCTACGGCGCAGGGTCGAGCCCGATCGCGATTGGCTCCACGGTGACGAATCTGCAACGCACCCCGCTGCGCCAGATGCTGCGTGCCAACGAAGAGAAGAGCTTCGAAGCGGCCAGAGAGCGCATCATGGACAAACTGCAAGCCAATGATTCCCTCGTGAAACTGAACGCTCAGGTCGAAGTCGCCGTCACAGGGGAAGGGCTTCGCATTGAGCTCATCGAGAGTGGCTCGGGCGATGTCTATTTCCCTCTCGGTTCGGCGCAGATCAAGCCAGCCATCGCGCTTGTGTTACAAGTCGTCGGCTCGGAACTGGCCACACTCTCGCATCCGATCGTGCTCGAAGGGCACACCGACGCCGCCAAGTTCAGTGCGAATGCCTCGTACACCAACTGGGAACTGAGCTCAGACCGCGCCAACGCCGCGCGGCGCGTGCTTGAGGCCTCGGGCGTCGGTCAGGGAAGACTTTTGGAAGTGCGGGGTTACGCGGACAGACGCTTACGCGACCCGAAGAACCCATCGGCGGCGGCGAACCGACGCATCTCGTTGCTGCTGCCGTTTACCAACGTGCCGGAAGGCGTGGTGGGTGACACGCCGATGGCCGACAGTCCACCGAGCCCCGCGAACACGCCGCCTATTGCGCCGCCTGTGGGGTCTCCAGTGACGACCCGCGGCGTGTCGCGCTAAGGGTTATGGCGTCGGGCCGACGCTCAGTCTCGACTCGGCCCACGTCACCGCCTCCACGTACACCTCGCCCAGCGGCGTCGGCGTGGCCGAACCCAGCTCGCTGACCGCGTCCCACGCGGCATGTTCGTACGCCTCCACCAGCGACAGCATTGCCGACAGCGGACCAACGCCATGCAGCAGCGCGTCGCGCACGTCGGCACTCACCGGCAAGCGATCGAGCACTTCATTCATCGGCAAGCCAAGTAGTACGTCGAATCGCGACAACAGGCCCACAAGGAATTGCGCCGACGGATCACCGCTCCGATTCGCCGCCGCCACCAACTCGCAGAACCGGGCGCGGACCAGCGCGTGCTTCACGGCTTCCTGAGCGATCGGACTGCGTGAGGCCACACCGGACACCAGCAGGATCAGCAACCAGCGGGAGAGCGCCGCGCGCCCCAGTAACTGCACGGCGTACGGGATCGACTCCACGCCACGAAACCCGAGACTGGCCGAGTTGACGATGCGCAGCAGCGCGTAGGAAAGCGACGGATGCGAGCCAAAGGCTTCGTCGAGTGCGCGTTCGCTCACCTCCGGGTCGCTGAGCAGGTGCAGCAGATTCGCGATTGTCACCTGCTGCAGCGACAAGGCACGACCGCCCAGCGTCTCGGGACGACTGAAGTAGTAGCCCTGGAAGAGACTGAACCCGAGTTTGGCACACAACACGCGCATGGAACCCGTCTCCACACGCTCGGCCAGCAGCTTGAGTTTGGGATATCGGCGGAGCGGTGCGATGAACTGTGACAGACTCAGCGCATCGTGACCGAGCACGTCGACCTTGACGACCGATGCCATCTCGAGCAGCGGTGCCCATGAGGCTTTTCCTTCGAAGTCGTCAAGCGCGATCGTGTAGCCCGCGCTCACGGCGCGGCGGCACGCTTCAACAACTGCTTCGTCGGGCGTGATCGTTTCGAGCAGTTCGAGCACCACATCTTTCGGTTTGAACACCTGGTAGAGATCGGCCACCAGATGTTCGCGACCGAGGTTGACCCACGCCGGCGCGCCGGCCGTCAGTCGGTCGAGACCGATGGAGACCACCGCGTGCAGCGCGGTGTCGCTGCACATCGCGTCAATCGAAAACCCGCCGGCCGACGTGGACATCGAGCTCGCGCGGTAGAGCAGTTCGTACGCCACGCACCGATTGCCCAGATCAAAGATCGGCTGCCGGGCGAGGCAGACGTCTTGAGCAGTCGGTGGAAGTGGCGATGTCGGGGAAACCATGCGCGAGGGTCGTGAGTAGGGCGGCGGCGGAAACCGCGAGGCCACGCGGCGAGTACTAGATAGGCAGGCCTTTTGCGTTCGCGCAGTCGCGGCCTGTTCTCTCAGGGAGTATCGTCACATGGTGTCCAAAAGCTGTGCCCCATTTTTTCGCCCCGTTCACACGCATGTCCGGGCCCTCGGGCTCGGACTCGCGGTCGCGACGATCTCCGCTTGCGGGACGTCCGATACCGAGTCAGCGGCACGCGACGCGCTGTCGCGCGACCTGAGTCTGGCCGGCGCGGCGTCGGAGACTTCGTCGCCCATCGCGTTTGGCGACACGGCGGCCTCCGAGGTCGCGCCTGCGCCCGTGGTCGTCCCCAAGGCGCCGCCGGTGGCCGCGCCGGTGCCAACACCGACACCGCAGCGGGCCCCCGCGCCCCGTCCGCGTCCCACGCCGGTGCCCGAGCCGGTTCCGGTGCCGGAGCCGGTACCTGATGCGGTCGCACCCGCACCCGCACCCGCTCCCGAGCCCTCGAGGCGCACGCTGCTGGCCAGTGGCACCGAACTCGTGGGCGCGACCGGCGCTCGCGTCTGCAACACCACGAACCGCCCGGGTGACCGCGTCGTCATGCGGCTCGCCTCCCCGGTCACGGGGCCGGACGGTTTCGTCTTTGCCGCCGGCACGCCGGTGCTCCTCGAACTGGCCAGCGCCACCGATAGTACACTCGTCTTCCGCGTCAAGAGCGTGTCGTTGGACGGCGAGTTGTATCCGATTACTGCGTCGGCCCGCATCGAGAGCGGGCTCGAAGGTGTGCGCGTAAGCAGTGGCAACGAGAAGAAGAAGGTGATCGGGGGCGCGATCCTGGGCGCAATTCTGGGCCAGATGATCGGCAAGGACACCAAGGGTGCCGTGATCGGTGCCGCCGGTGGGGCCGCTGCCGGTGCCGCCGTCGCCCGCGCTGGCGGATCGTCCGAACGCTGTCTGCCCGCTGGCGGGACCGTGCGCGTGGTGCTCGAGCAGCCGCTCATCATGACCGGACCGGGGCTGTGATCGAAGTTTCCAACTACAACAAGCTGTACGGCGATTTTCGCGCCGTCCACAATCTGTCGTTCACCGTGGCACCCGGCGATGTGCTGGGCCTCGTCGGCCCCAACGGCGCGGGAAAAACCAGTACCTTGCGCGCCCTCGCCGGCATTCTACAGCCCACGAGCGGTGCGATCCACATCAACGGCATCGACCTCGTGGCCGAGCCCGTGAAGGCCAAGCGACATCTGGCCTTCATTCCCGACGAGCCGCAGCTCTTCGAGTACCTCACCGTCGTCGAGCACCTGCGCTTCATGGGTCGCCTCTACGGCGTACGCGACGCGGAAGCACGTATCGGGCCGCTGCTCACCGAGCTCGAGCTCGACGCGAAGCGCGATTCCCTGCCCACCGAACTCTCCCGCGGCATGAAGCAAAAGCTGGCCATCGCCTGCGGCCTGCTGCACGACCCGGTCGCGCTCATGCTCGACGAGCCACTCACCGGACTCGATCCAGTGGGCATTCGTCGCATGAAAGCCACCATTTCGGCGCGCGCCCGCGAGGGTTCGGCGGTCATTCTGAGCTCGCATCTGCTGCATCTGGTAGAAGAGCTGTGCACGCGGCTGCTCGTGATCCGGCAGGGCGAGCGCGTGGCCTACGGGACGATTGCAGAAATCGTGGCCGAACGTCCGCAGCTCGCCGGCTTGTCGCTGGAAGACATGTTCATCGCCCTCACCGGCGCCGAGCCGCACGCGGCAGACACACACGCGGCAGACGCGCACGCGGCAGACACCACCGCAGGAGCCGCGGCACCAACCGCCGTCACGTCCGCGCCCAACACGTGAGCACACGCGACGCCACGGCAGCACTCACGTATCTCTGGCTCACGACAGCGCGCAATCGACTGCGCGCGCAGCGGACGCAGCTCAAGCAGCCGCGATACCTCGTCGCGCTACTCTTGGGCGGTGTGTACTTCTGGTGGATTTTTCGTATCAACGGCGAGGGGCAGGGCGCGCCCTTTGCCACCTTCGGCACGAGTGGTATCGGGCCAACCGTCGTTGCCGCCGCGCTGTTGTTGCTGGCGGCCCGCTGGTGGCTCAGCAAGCCGGACCAATCGGCGCTCGCGTTTTCACCCGCCGAGGTACACCTGCTGTTTCCGGCACCGGTGTCCCGTCGAACACTCGTGCAGTCGAAGCTCGCGCGCGGACAAATCGCCATTCTGCTGAACGTCCTGATCTGGGTCGTGCTGCTGCGGGGCGGCGGCGCGTCCATTGAAGGGTGGCAGCGCGGGATTGCGCTGTGGATTCTCTTTTCCACGTTCACGATGCACCGCTTGGGCGCCGCCTTGGTCCGCCTCAACGCCATGCAGCATCGATCGGCCGGTTTCAAGCGAGCCGTGCTCCCCACGCTGGTATTCGCGGTCATGTTCGGCACGATCGCCGTCGTGCTCTGGCAGGCGCGTCCGGAGATCACGACCGCTTGGGCACTCGGCCCCACCGCCGCCTTCGACGTGGTGCACAGCGCGCTGGGACGGCCGGTGGCGCTGATCGTGCTCGCGCCCGTGCAGGCGCTGGTCGCACCGGTGTTTGCGCTGTCGAGTGC
>JBBRDP010000263.1:0-4789 GCA_038203795.1 Gemmatimonadales bacterium | reverse complement strand
GCCGATCGACACCGCCGTCACGCTGACACTCGTGCCCATGCCCCCCTCGCTGTCCACGCTGACCGTGGTCGCCGCCGGCGAGTACACGCTGGGATCCGGCAGTACCGCCTCGCTCACACCGCTGGAGATTGCGCAGACGCCCGGCGCCGCCGCGAATGTCGCCAAGGCGCTGCAAACGCTGCCGGGACCGCAGAATGTCGACGAGGGCAGCGGCCTTTTCGTCCGCGGCGGCGACGTGACCGAGACGCGGGTCTTGCTCGACGATGCCTGGCTGCTCTCGCCGGCGCGCTTCGACAATCCCGTGGGCCACGTCACGGCCACCGTCGACCCGTTTCTGCTCGATCGCACCATTTTTTCGGCCGGCGGGTTCGGCGCGCAGTACGGCAACGCCCTCTCGGGACTCGTGCGCATGGAAACGGCCGGACGACCGCTCACATCAACCGGCAATGCCACGGCCTCGATCGGCAGCGTCGGCCTCGCTGCCGCACTCGCGCCGCACAAGCGTGTGGGCGTGCGCGCCAATGCCAACATCCGGGCACTGGCCCCGCTCATCGCCGTCTTCGGGGAAACGCAACCGTACAATCCGCCCCCCGAGGGTGGTGATCTCAGCGGCACCGTCGAATGGCAGAGCGGCTCCGCCGGACGCATCCGCCTCTTCGGGCTACGCGACCGGTCGCGCTTCGGGGTTGGGAATGCGGGCGTGCGAAGCGGAGCATCGTACGCGGCGACGTCAGGTCAGCATATGATGGTGCTTTCATGGCGCGATAGTGCTACCAAATGGCGGCCGGCTCTCACACTCGCGCGATCAGGCGTCGATCGCACAGAATCCATCGAGACCCTCCAACTCGGCACCCGACTCGGCGTGACACACCTCGTGGGCTCGCTCGGCTGGCAGCCCGATGGGCGCCTCAGCGTTCGATTCGGCGGTGACCTGGAACGGCTCGACGCTCGATACACGGGCGCGCTGGTGGACGCCGGAGCGCCGGAGCGCACGCTGTTTGTGGCGAATAGCCGGAGCGACCGAACCGGCGCCTTCGTTGAAGCCACGGTGCGCCAGACACCCAACCTCCGCGTGATCACAGGCGTACGAACGGACCGCGCCACCATCACCGGTATCCGCACCGTCGACCCTCGCGTCTCCGCCGTGTGGCAGCGCGGGACGCTTGGGCTGACGGGAGCGTTTGGCGTGCTGCATCAGGTGGCGGAACCGACCTTCTTCCGCCCGGAACAAAACGGCCGTCGCTTCGCACCCATGCGCGTCCGCGAGTCGATCGTTGGCGCGCAGTGGGGCGGCGACAATGAGGGATTGCGCGTCGAACTCTACGACAAGGCCTATAGCAATCTCTGGCAGTTCACCCGCGACTTCGGAGTGGCCGGCAACGGCCGTGGCCATGCCCGCGGGGCCGACATTTTTCTCCGCACCCGATTCAGCACGACCACGCGGAGCCGCTTGGCGTGGAGCATCGTCCGCTCCCGTCGAGACGACCCCGACACCGGGGTCGACGCACCAGCCATCGGCGATATCCGGCACTCCGTGAGCTGGATTACCGAGCGTGTTTTCGGACGCCTGACGGTGAACACCGCACTGCGGTATGCCACTGGACGCCCGTTCACGGATATCGTCGGCACACAACCCACGGGCGAGGAGCGACTGCCCGTGTTTGGTGCGCCCAATGGCGAGCGACTGCCCGCGTATTGGCGCAGCGACGTCTCCGCCAGCTGGTATCGGCCCATTGGCGGCGGACGCGCCATGGTGCTCTGGGGTGACATGTCCAACCTGTTCAACCGCGGCAACGTGATGCGCTATCGGTGGAGTGCCGACTATCGCGAGCGTCTGCCGGTCCTTGCTCCCTTCAACCGAGCCCTCTATGCCGGCGCAACGCTTCTCTACTGAGTGCACCCGACGTATCGTCAACAGCACGATGATGCTCGCGTGCATGACCGTCCCACCTTTGTACGCACAGTCCGTTCCGGCGCCACTCACCGGTGCCGCGCGATGGGCCGACAGCGCGCAAACACACATCGAACGCGCCGTGCTCGCGAACGATGCCGCGGCCTTGGCCAGTGCCGGGGTCATGCTCGAACGCGCGCTGACGGCGTATCCCAACGATCCCTTGCTGCTGCACTATCGTGCGTATGGGCTGTATCGCGAAACCTTCGGACGCGACGAGGACGGTGACATGTCAGACGCGACCGAGCAGAAACTTAAAACGGCCATCGCACTCCTCGAACGTTCGGCCGCCGCCCGTCCCTTGCCCGAAACGCAGGCGTTGTTGTCGTCTTGCCTGGGCGTGCTCGCCGGAACCGGCATGATCAATGGCATGCGCTATGGAAACGCAGCGAGTGAAGCCGGTGCCAAAGCGCGCGCGTTAGGGCCGAACAATCCGCGCGTGGCGCTGTTGGCCGGAATCGGTGCGTGGTTCACGCCATCCATGTGGGGAGGCGGAAAAGACAAAGGCTTTGCCTTGGTGCAAGAAGCGATCGTCGCCTTCGCGAAGGATCAACCGGCGCGTCCACTGCCGTCGTGGGGAGCCGCCGAGGCGTATGCATGGCTTGGACAAATGGAAAGGGATCGCGGGAATGTGAACGCCGCGCGCGCCGCGTACGATCGTGCGCTGGCCATTGCGCCGGAATACCGGTGGGTGCGTGACGTGCTGCGACCGGCGCTTGGCGCCGCGCGATGACCGCGACGCCCCGTTGGACCACGTGGCTCCGCTGGAGCGCATGGTACTCGGCTGCATGGTCACCCCTGGTGTTGGTGTACGCCACGCTCATCGGCGCGTCGGGGCGACTCTCTGCGGGCGCGGCGATCAACGCAGCGTTCACCACAATCGTATGCGCAGCGGTCCTCGGCGTGGGCGTGGTGTGGATTGCACAGCGTTGGACATGGCCCGCCCGCCCCACGCCACGGTTCTTTCTGGTCCACGCGGGAATGGCGCTCATCTATGCGGGCCTCTGGGACGGATTCATCCTGCTCGGCATCCGCCAGAGCGTGGCCAGCTGGCAACTCGTGGGCGAAGAGGTGGCCGCCTGGCTGCACTGGCAAACTTTTGAGGGTGTGTTGATCTACGCGGCGCTGTGTGGAGTGACTTGGGCGAGACAATCGGCGGCACGCGGGCGCGCGCAGGAATCACGCGTGGCGCACGTCGAAGCGCAGCGCGTCCGCGCCGAACTGGAAGCGCTTCGAGGACGGCTCGACCCGCACTTTCTCTTCAACACGTTGCATTCCGTCACCGTCCTCATTCAACACGATCCGGTCGCGGCGGCGTTGGCGGTGGAGCGACTGAGCGCGTTGCTGCGGTATGTGCTCGATGCGCGTCAGGGAGGGCGTGACGAGGTCCTGCTCGCGGATGAGGTCGCGTTTACTGACGCGTATCTCGCGTTGGAGTCGCTTCGTTTTGGAGCACGTTTACGCGTGGACCGCGACATTTCACCAGACGCGTTGCGTCAGCGTGTGCCCAGTTTTGTGTTGCAATCGCTCGTGGAGAATGCGGTGAAACACAGCATCGCACCACGGAGCGCCGGCGGCGTGGTACGACTCGGCGGACGCATTGAAGGTGCGCAACTCGTGCTGCAAGTGAGCGATGATGGTCCGGGACAGTTGCCGCACGACGACACGCGTGGACTGGGTGTTGGACTTCAAGCCATGCGGCAGCGCATGTTGGTTCTCTACGGAGATGCCGCACGGGTCGATGTGCACGCGGTCGCGGGTGAAGGGTTTGGCGTGAGTGTGTACCTCCCGATATGAATGCGCCTCTGACAGTGCTCGTGTGTGAAGACGAGCCTCTGGCGCGACTGCATCTTCGCGGCTTGATCGAATCCACGCCGAGCCTGCTGTGGGTTGGCGAGGTGTCCGATGGCAGCAATGCCGTGACGCTCATTGACCGACTGCGGCCGGCGATCATCTTTCTTGATATCGCGATGCCGGAGTTGAACGGTCTGGAGGTGCTCGAACGTATTGCGCACCGGCCGGCCGTCGTGTTTACCACAGCGTTTGACGCGCATGCCGTGCAGGCGTTCGAGCTTGGCGCAGTAGACTACCTGCTCAAACCGTTTGGTCCGGAACGCTTTGCCACGGCCGTTGCGCGAGTGGAGCGTGCGTTGTTGGTCGATAGCGACGACACGTCGGTGGCGGAACGCGTCCGGGGCACGCATGGTGCGTTGACGCGTGTGTTTGTGCGCGAGCGGGGACGCATCGTCCCGATCATGGTGCAGGAGATCGAGCGTCTGGAAGCGGAAGATGATTACGTGACGATTTTCGCGCGCGGCCGTCGACATGTGCTCACGATCACGCTCGCGGCGCTGCTCACGAAACTCGACGGGCGGCGTTTCATTCGCATCCATCGTTCGCACGCCGTCAACCTCGACTATGTCGCGGCCCTCATTCCGTTTGACCCGGTGCGGCTCTGCGTGGAAATGCGGGACGGCGCGCGCATCACGGCGAGCCGCAGTGGGACACAGCTGTTGCGGACGTTGACGGTGTAGAGTTTTGGCAGGATGCGCCGCTGAAATCTGCCACTGGACATTGACGTTGAAATCCGCCGCTGGACGAAATCTCGGTTGGGCGTCATGTTGCTGTCGACATCGTTCACCCAACACTTCAGAACCATGCCCACCACACTTGACCTTGTCGGAATGTCGCGCTACGTGATTCGAGTGGGCGCAGCGCTCGGTCTGTGCGCAACCAGCGTGTGCGTGTCGTACGCGCAACCCGCACGCAAAGCGCGACCGGCGCCATCCGTCACCGGATCAGATCAACAGCCGGGTGTTGTCCGACTCACACCCATCC
>JBBRDP010000262.1:0-4790 GCA_038203795.1 Gemmatimonadales bacterium | reverse complement strand
GCGCGCCGTGCGTGCGCCGTCAGCGCCGCGAACTCCGACAGGGCGGGCGGCTCCAGCACCTTCAGAATGACGACGTCGCGATCCGCGACGACCACGAACTGGGCACCGGTCTTGAGACCGAGGCGCTCGCGAATGGCTTCGGGGATGACGACCTGCCCTTTCGAGGACAAGGTCGTGGTGGCGGCATCGAACATACTGGCTCCTTGATTGATCTTACCAGTAAGAATGGAGCCTGCCGATCCTGCGGTCAAGTCGGCGCCCGCTTCAGACATCTAACGCTTCAGGGTCAGTTGTAGCCGAATCAAATGATGCGAGCGCAGCGAGCCTTCAGTCGCTCGGCTGTCAACTGCAACCTGTTGTTCGGCGTCGTCACGGAATGCGAGCCTCGACGAAACGCTCGGTTACACATCGGGCCACGGCGTTGGCAATGGCGTCCGTCGCAGTGCGAATGCGTGGCGAGCTCGTAGTGTTCAGGACCACGAAGCCGATGCGCCGCTCGGTCAGGTTTTGCTGATACTGCAGGTTCTGATCGGTGGTAATCATCACTTCAAATCCGGCGTCTTCCGCGGCGCGAAGTAAGTCGCCGTTCTGCAAGTTGGCCCAGCCACGCTCGTACGCCGTTTCGACCGAATGCTGCGGCAGGTCACGACGAAGCGGAGCAGGCGTGCCGTGATCGAACAGGAAGCGCACCTACGCCGCACTCAGGCCGCTGCGGGCTACGTGCTCAAGCACAGCGCGCACCTGCTCGATCGTGACGCCAGGAAGCCAATCGACGAAGTCGTGCGCAGTAGCGTTGTCTTCAAGATTCTCAAACAGCGCGGCGACAGGCACACGAGTGCCGCGAAACAGCCAAGCTCCGCCGTATCGCTCTGGGTCACTTTCGACCGCGTGGCAGGAAGACCAGTCAATCATGATCAAAGGATAGCACACAATGGGATTTTCTGTACGCCGAACGCATGATGTTCTGCTGCTACGCGAGTGATTCGCTAATCACGCGCGTACCAGTATGCCTCGAGCGCGGAATACGCATTCCAGAACACCGCCAGCCAAATCGCTTTGATCGGCCCTACTGCAAAGACACCCGCCAGATACGCCACCACGACACCGAACTGGACTATGCCGGTGACCCAGCGACCCTGCGCCATCTGCGCCGCCCCCGGAATGAAAGCACTGAGCAGCGCATGGTGTACCGCGTCTTCCCGACCTGACTTGGGCGTGAGCTCGATGATGACAGTATGCTTGCGCGCGAAATCGACAACACTGGCATCGGCGGATGGCGCAAGGTGCTGCCTGCGCGTTCCCTCAGCAGGAGACTCTTGAATCTCACTCGCATCGACATGCATACACGCGGTGGTCAGGAGATGGACAAGCGAGCACGCACTTGCGGTGGATCCAGCACAACCGTGAAAGGAGTTCGCACTATCGGTCAGCAGCAGCGAAACGTTAGACTCGCACGCGCGCGATCGCTCTGACGGGCGTCACCGCAATGGCCTCTACGACGAGCGGGCCAAGCGGAACGAGATCCGGCAGCCGATTGGTGACCGCATGCATGACGATCACGGCGATCCCCGACGCCGCAATGTGCTGCTGGAACGTCAGGTTGCGATCAACGGTCACCAACGTGGTGAAGCCCGCGGCGCGCATCGCGGCCAGGAGTTCGCCGTTACGAAGACTGTCCCAGCCTTCCTCGCGCGCGGTGGACACCTGCACACCCGGTAGCACCGAGCGGAAACGACGCGGAACACACTCATCGAGCAGGACGCGCACTAGGCCACCGCGCGCGCAAGCAACAAATCTTTGGCGAGTTCGAGGACCGCGACCGCTTGCTCGCGCGACACGCTTGGAAAATCGATCAAGAACTCGTCGAGCGGGTCCCCCGCTTCGAGATACTCGACGAACGTCTGGACTGGCACACGCGTCCCGGCGAACACGGGCGTGCCGCCCATGATGTCAGGATTGCTCAGAATCGGCAGCGATTGCGCGCTCATCAGTAGCCTCCGGGTAGCATTAGAATGTACACCATTTTGGGGCTGCCGCGCAGTTTAGCTCGCCGCGTGCGGCCGCTCGGCTTCTCCGTGGAAATACGCATCAACGATCGACCAAGCGGCGACCAGCATCAACTCAATCGCAATAGGTGGCGCGAACTGTTGGGAGCTCGCGGCGTGCAGAAACCCGATGGCGCTCACACCCGTCCATACTGCGAAGACCGCGCCCGGCAGAAGGCGACCCTGCAGCAGCTGGCCCAGGCCGGGCCAGAGCAGCGAGAACAGGGCGCCGTTCAGATTGCGTGGCTTCAAGGATATCCCTCCGGAACAAAAGGTCGAGACGAACGATGGAAGGGCCGGTCTAACGCCAGAGTCAAGCTGCAAAGCGGGCCGCGATGACCTCGCCAACTAAACGAACCGTTGCCCGCTTTGGCGGCTTCAACGAGTCGTTAGCCCGCGCGGCGCTAGCCCCATCTACGTGACGGTTAGAAGCGGCGCCCAAGGCCAAACGTCCACTCCGCCGTGCTTCCGCTAAAGACGCGGCCAATGCCACGCACCCGCAGTTCGGCGCGCACATCAAGTGCCGAACCCGGAACCGCGAAGCGCAGGCCGCCCGACCCGGACGCCGTGCCGCGCGTGCGCCGCCCTCCGCTGCCAACCACGTAGCCGCCGCCAGCGCCGACGTAAGGACGCATGAGCCGTCCGGGGAACTGGATCTGGAGCTGCGCCTCGGGCACGGTGTAGAGCGAGCGGCCGCCGATCTGCTCGTTCGGCCGGAAGAATCCAAGCGCGCCCTCGGCCACTAGCCAACGCCGTACCTCAGCTTCGATGCGCGCGCCCACCAAAGCAGTCGTACCTGTGCCAGACAGGTCGAACTGCGACGCTCCAGCTACGATGCCCGCAGCGTACCGCGACCGCATCAGTGTTGAGCGCTCGATTGGGGCTTGGGCAGACGCAGAGGCGGCCGTCAGGAAGAGTGCGGCGGCGAGGACGGCAGAAGTGACAGTGCGTGTCATGAACAAGGAAGTGTTTGAATGGAGTGACGTACACGGATGCCCGGCACTGGCTAACGAGGTTGTAGGATAAGCCCCGACCGTGACGAATGTGGAAACGGAACTCGATGCGCGATGACGAATGTTGCTTGCAGGGAATGTGTTGCCGTTTTGTCTCGCTGTCGAGAGTCCGCCATGGCCCGCTACAAGCTGCTCGATACGAATCCGCAGTGCCTAAGCGTCGACCTCGCGCGCCAACTGCTCCCCGGCACGTTCGAGCACGCGCTGAACCATCTGCTCGATTACGAGGTGGATCTCGCCCACTTCGATTCGCGTTTCCGGAATGACACCACGGGCGCGCCGGCGTATCCCCCGGCGATGTTGCTCAAGGTCGTACGCTTCGCGTACTCGCAGGGCATCGTGCGGAGCCGGGCGATCGAGCGGGTGTGTCAGGAGCACGTGACGTTCATGGCGTGGTGCGGCATGTCGGCGCCGCACTTTACGACCATCGCCCACTTCGTCAGCTCGCTCCGTGATGACATTGCGACGGTGTTCGCCGCGGTGCTGGCGGTGTGCGACGGGCAAGGGTTGATCGGGCGCGAGATGTTTGCGATTGATGGCGTGAAGTTGCCGAGCACCGCGTCAAAACATCGGAGCGGCACGCGGGCGGAGTTCACGCAGCGGGCCGAGAAGCTGGAGGCCGCCGCCAAGACGATGCTGGACCGACACCGCGAGACCGATACCGCCGAGCTCGATCCCGATCTCGCGGCCAAGACCACCGCGCGGATCGCGCGGCTCACGCGCGATGCGGAGCAATTGCGCGCGTGGTTGGCGACGCATCCGACCGATCGTCACGGCCCGACGGGTGGACTGCGCACGAGCAATCGCACCGACAACGAGCGTGCGAAGATGGCGACGGACAAAGGCGTGGTGCAAGGCTATACCGGCGTCGCGGCAGTCGATGCGAAACATCAGATCATTGTGAACGCGCAGGCGCATGGCACGGGCTCCGAACACGAATTGTTACTGCCGGTGGTTGACGCGCTGGAGTCGTTCCGGACGAGCGGCACGGTCCTCACGGCCGACGCGGGCTATCACCGTGAAGCGAATCTGGCAGCATTGGCCGCGCGCGACGTCGCCGCACTCATTGCCGATCCGGACATGCGAAAGCGCGATGAACGCTTCGCGGATCGCGCGCATCACACGAGCGCCCCGAATCCCTTGCACGACAAGTCGGATGCGGCGAAGACGGCGTTGACGCTGTTTACACCGGATGATTTCACGTATGATGCCGGCGCGCGCACGTGTGTGTGTCCCGCGGGGAAATCGCTCAACCGGCGCGGCGCACGCCACGTCACGAACGGGTATGTCGGGGAACACGTTCAAGGATCACCGCGCGATGGTGCTCCGTGTCCGCTGCGCACGCAGGGTCTTCGCACCCCGGAGACCACGGTGTCTCGCAACGTCGCGTTCTTTCGGGGCCGCGAAGAGGCGTCAGAGACCGAGACGCACACGATGCGCATGCAGCAGCGCCTCGACACGCCAGCGGGGCATGACGAGTACGGCCGACGCTTCGGCACCGTCGAACCGGTGTTTGGCAACCTGCGCGACAACAAGCGGCTGGATCGCTGCACGCGGCGCGGCCGCACGAAAGTGAACGGCCAGTGGCTGCTCTTTTGCCTGGTGCACAACATCGAAAAGCTCACCCACGCGGGGTATGCCGCGTAAATCAGGCGGCGGGAGGGTTACGTGCGGTCGCAAATGACGCGCGTATCGTGCGAATCGCTCCGCGATGCCAATATCAATGCCGAAT
>JBBRDP010000261.1:0-4804 GCA_038203795.1 Gemmatimonadales bacterium | reverse complement strand
CGTCAGCCCAAGTCGCTGGCGATTTGCGCGTTGCTTCACAAGCACATTGCGGAACATCTTGCGTCACCGGTGCAGTTTGTCGGGTTTGACGCCCCTCACGAGTTTCTCGTCGGCTACGGATTGGATCATGCTGAGCATCTTCGGCACCTGCCGTACGTCGCAAGCCTGGAATAAGGTCGGATTCCCATGCCCTCGCCCATGACCCCACAGCCGAAGAAGCCGTTCAACTGGGGCCGCTTCTCCAAGTCGTTGTCGTTCATTCTGCTCGTGATCCTCATCCCCACGGCGATTCTGTCGTACACGGGTGGGAAGTCCGATGCGGCACCGCCCATCAAGTACACCTTCTATCTCGAGCAGTTGAAGGCGGGCAACATCAAAGACGCTACGATCCAGGGCGGCAAGATTGCCGTGGGGTCGTTCCGGTCGCCGATCAAAGCCAACGGCAAGGATATCAGTCGCTTCACCATGCGTTTTCCGGTGGAGAACTCCGATGCCGAGGTCGAGCGCTTGATCTCCTATGGCGTGGAAATCGACGCCCAGGAAGCTCGCGCGAATCCGGTGAGCATGCTCATCGGCTTCCTGCCGTGGCTCATCATCATTGGCTTCTGGATTTTCCTCTTCCGTCAGATGCAGTCGGGCGGTGGCAAGGCGTTTTCGTTCGGCAAGAGCAAGGCAAAGTTGCTCAGCGGTGACACGCCCAAGATCACCTTCGCCGACGTCGCCGGTGCCGACGAAGCAAAGGTCGAGTTGCAGGAGATCATTGAGTTCCTGAAAGACCCGCAGAAGTTCACCAAACTCGGTGGTCGCCTGCCCAAGGGCGCGCTGCTGGTGGGTCCGCCCGGTACGGGCAAGACACTGCTCGCCAGGGCCGTCGCTGGTGAAGCCAACCGTCCGTTCTTTTCAATGTCGGGTTCGGACTTCGTGGAAATGTTCGTTGGCGTTGGTGCGTCGCGCGTGCGCGATCTGTTCGAGCAGGGCAAGGCACACGCGCCGTGCATCATCTTCATCGACGAAATCGACGCCGTTGGGCGTCATCGCGGCGCCGGACTGGGCGGCGGGCACGACGAACGCGAGCAGACGCTCAATCAGCTGCTCGTGGAAATGGACGGCTTTGAGTCCAACGAAGGCGTGATCCTCATCGCGGCCACGAATCGTCCCGACGTGCTCGATCCCGCGTTGCTTCGTCCGGGCCGGTTCGACCGGCAGATCGTGGTCGACGCGCCGGATCTACGTGGCCGAGAAGGCATCCTCAAGGTGCACTTGCGCAACAAGCCGATTGCCGACGACGTGGAAATCACCTCGCTGGCGCGCGGCACACCGGGCATGGCTGGTGCTGATCTGGCCAACCTTGTGAACGAAGGCGCGTTGCTTGCAGCCCGTAAGGGTCACGACAAGATCTACATGAACGATCTCGAAGAGGCCAAGGACAAGGTCATGCTCGGCGCGGAGCGCAAGTCGCTCGTCATGCGCGAAGAAGAGCGTCGCCTGACCGCGTTCCACGAGGCCGGTCACGCAGTGTGTGCGATGATGGTCAAGGGCAACGATCCTCTGCACAAGGTCACCATCGTACCGCGCGGTCGTGCGCTCGGTGTGGCGTTCACGCTTCCCGAAGACGATCGCGTTTCGGTTACGCGTGAGCAGTTGGAAGCGCGCCTCGTCATGGCCTACGGTGGTCGCGTGGCCGAAGAGCTGGTTTTCGGCCGTGATCGCGTGACCACGGGTGCGGCCAGCGACATTCAGCAGGCCACCTCGTTGGCGCGGCGCTATGTGTCGCAGTGGGGATTGAGCGACGCCATTGGCCCGATTCTCGTGGGTGACAACGAACAGGAAGTGTTCCTCGGCCGCGAGCTGCAGAGCCGCCGTGAAGTGTCCGAAAAAACGGCGCAGTTGGTGGACGCAGAAGTGTCGCGTGTCATCAACGAGGCTTATTCGAGGGCGCGTGCGGTGCTCACCGAGCACAAGGAACTGCTGCACGCCATGGCGACGAACCTGTTGGAGCGCGAAACGCTCGTCCGCGAGGACTTTGCGATCTTGCGCGAAGGCGGCAAGTTGCCACCGCGTCAGCCGGAGCCCGGTTCGGTGGCGGCCATGAACATGCCTACGCCAATCGCGGCGCCGGTCGCGCGCCCGGTTCCTCCTCCGCTCCTTGGTGGTCCGGAGCCGTCTCCCGCGTGATGCGTCGGGTGTGGCTCAGGCCGCACCATGCTTCGCTTCTTTACGACGGGCGGCTTCGGGGTTGGTTCCCGGGGCCGCCCGTCGCACATTTGCACTGTATACCGCGTCATTCTTTGACGGCCATCCACCTCTCTCCCCGATCCCGTGCCCGATCTGGCGTTACTGCAGGCGCTGCACGTGGGCTGGCGCGATCTTCTCGAGATCGCGGTGGTGGCCGTGCTGTTCTATCGTGTGCTGCTGCTCATCCGCGGCACGCGTGCCCTGCAAATGCTCGGCGGGATTGTCGTACTCGCGTTGGCCTATGCGCTGGCGTGGTTGCTCAAGCTCGCCATGATCACGTACTTGCTCGGCGTGGTGTTCACCTACGGTGCATTCGCGCTGCTGGTGATTTTCCAGCCGGAGCTGCGCGCCGCGCTGGCGCACCTTGGTCCGTCACGTATCGGGCGTGTGTTCCGTCGGCTCGAGGGCGGAGAAGTGCTGGACGAGATCGTGGATGCCGTCGAGCGCCTCTCGCGCTCGGGCGTGGGCGCGATCATTGTGATAGAGCGCGACATGTCGCTGGGCGACTATATCGAGAGTGGGACGACGCTCGAAGCCAAGGTATCGGCCGACCTGCTCACCACCATTTTTACACCGTACTCGCCGCTGCACGACGGCGCGGTCGTGGTGCGCGGCGACACGATTGTGGGTGCCGGCTGCATTCTGCCGCTGTCGGCATCGGCCACGCTTGACCGGTCGCTGGGCACCAGGCATCGCGCCGCGCTCGGACTGAGCGAGGAATCCGATGCGGTGATCCTGGTGATCAGCGAAGAGCGCGCGTCGATCAGCATCGCGCAGGCTGGGCGGTTGCGTATGCACCTCACGCCCCTGCAGGTCCGTGACCTGTTGGCCGGCCGCGAGCCCAAAATGACGGCGGAGCACGCGGTGATGACGTTGTAACATGCTTGTCGCCCTCTGCGGCGCCGGGCATCACTTGTCGTCTCCACAGCGCATATCTAACTTCATATGCTAGGCCATTTTGTGTGATGTTCTGCGAGCCGCGTTGCCCGCTCGCCGAGTGATCGCCGTTCGCTGCCTGTTTGACTGCCGCCATCTCTCCCACAATCTCGTGACCGCACCCGCTTCGCTGCCTGTTGATTCAGCGTTCGCCGACGACGTGGCGCGTCGCGTGCTCGATGCGCGCGAGCTTATCGACGCGGCTCGGGTGCGTGGTGGCCACGGGCAAGCGGTGACGCTTGTCGCGGTCACGAAAACGCATGACGTAAGCGCGGTATTGGCGGCCTACGCCGCTGGCGTTCACGACGTCGGTGAGAATCGCGTGCAGGAGGCCGAGGCCAAGCGAGCGCAGGCGACAGTGCCCGTGCGCTGGCACCTCATCGGTCACGTGCAACGCAACAAAGCCTCGTCGGCGGTCGCCTTCGATTTGGTGCACTCCCTCGACTCCGATCGATTGGCGACGGCGCTCAATACGGCCGCCGAGCAGGCGGGTCGCGTGTGCGACGTGCTGGTGCAGGTCAATGTGAGTGGCGAGGAGAGCAAGTTCGGTGTGCCCGCCAATGAGGTCGCGGCGTTTGCTGACCGGCTGCAATCGCGTCACGCGTTACGTGTGTGCGGCGTGATGACCATGGCACCGTTCGATGCCGAGGAGGGCACATTGCGACGCGTGTTCGCCGACGCGCGCGAGTGCGGCCGTATGGTACGCGCGGCGGGACATCCGGGCACGGTACTGTCGATGGGCATGTCGGGTGATTTTGAGCTCGCCGTTGAAGAGGGCGCCACGCACGTGCGGCTTGGGACGATGCTCTTCGGCGCGCGTGACAACTGACGTGCGACATGAACTTTCACTCCGGTTGCGGAGCCAGGCATGAGTGACGACCGTTTTCGCCTCACGGCGCTCGATGCGCGGCGCTGGGATTTCGGCAACGCGCTGCGCGGATACGATCGTGCGCGGGTTGATGAGTTCCGTGATCAGGTGGCCGACGAACTCGAGCGCATGGGCCGCACGAATCAGGAGTTGGAGACCAAGGTCAGCAACTTTCTGGAGCAACTGCGCGTGTTTCGGGATCGCGACAAGGCGCTGAACGAAGCGCTCGTGTCGGCGCAGCAGTTACGGGGCGAGATCCGGCAGCAGGCCGAGCGTGAGGCGCAGTTGATTGTGCGCGAAGCGCAGGCCGAGGCCGAACGCATTGTGGGCTCTGTGCAGGCGGATCTGCGGCGTGCCGAAGAGGAGTTGCAACAGCTGTGGCGATCGCGTCAGGCGTTTCTGGCGCAGATGCGTACGCTCGTGGAACGACAGTCTACCGAAATCGCGGCGGCCGAAGGTGTTGTGGCTCCGGTAGTCGGAAGCACGGTTCGTGCCGATCGCGCGGAGCGTGTGGAGCGCGCGGCGGTATCCGCGACGGTGCGTCCGGCCGACGACGATCGCATCGGGTTCCGACTCGATGTGGGGTCGGCCGATCAGCCACCGATCCTGCCGATGTCGGATGATATCGGTGATGCGCCGGTGCGCCCATCCATGCCGACACCGTCGTGGCTCGACGCCGTCGGTGACGAGGACCGGTCATGACAACGCCGCACGGATTTCCGCAGCTCCAGTACACGCAGGAGCACACGGCGGTTGGACTCGCGC
>JBBRDP010000260.1:0-4856 GCA_038203795.1 Gemmatimonadales bacterium | reverse complement strand
CGACAACCACTGCGGGCTACGTGGCCGATGCAGTAGCGGGCTACGGCAGTCTGGATCTGAGCAACTTCTACTACGTGCAGTTTGATGTCGGGGGTTACACCGCAGGCGGTGCACAGGAACTGATCTTTCAGGGTGGTGGTTCTCCGTTCATCTCGGTTCCCGAGCCCGGCACCTACGCGCTGCTGTCGGTTGGCCTTTTTGGTCTCGCTGCGGTTCGTCGGCGCCGCGCAACGGCGTAACGCGACGGCGTAACGCGACGGCAGTTCGTATGGCTGTAACCGACGGCCGTCTTCTGATACTGAATCAGGAGGCGGCCGTTTCGGCACGCGAGCGAATAGCTTGTATCGCTGACGTGTTTACGGCCCACTCTCTCGTCGCGAACCCATCCGCTCCAGTCGCTCAGGATCCGAATGAAACCGTACGAACAACTCGGCGAAGCACGCACCCCCAATGGCAGCGTGCTCGCGCTCTACCGGCACGATGGTGCGTATCTCATTCGTGCAGACGGCGTCGAGCTCATGTCCACACGCCGGCACCTTTCCGAAGATCGGCTCGCGGAAGTGGCATGCGTACCCCTGCAGTCCACCCCCAACGCGCGCGTGCTGATTGGTGGACTGGGACTCGGCTTCACGCTCCGCGAGGCACTGCGCGTGTTGCCGGCCGATGCGGAGGTGGTGGTGGCGGAACTACTGGCCGAAGTCATCGAATGGAACGCGAACACCGACTACGGGTTGTCGGCAGACGCGATGCGCGATCCCCGCGTGCGCATGGTGCACGATGATGTGGTGAACGTGCTCGTGGCCAATCCCGGCGGCTTTGATGCGATCATGCTCGATACCGACAACGGACCCGACGGCATGCTGATGTCGGAGAACGCGCGGTTGTATATCGCGAAAGGCATTGTGACCACGATGGCCGCGCTGCGACCGGGCGGCGTGATTGCCTATTGGTCGGTGGAAGACGATCCGAAGTTTGCGCGCGCACTGCAGCGGGCGAAGCTCACCGTCGACACGTCACAAGTGCGCGCGCATGAGACGTCCGGCCCGATGCACACGTTGTATGTAGCCAAGCGGAAAGCGTAGCGAACTCGCCGATGCGCTGCGCGCTCACGGCGGCAATCCGGATGACGACGCCGCCACCAATCGCGTAATTGCGCGCAGTCCGTCGTCGCCGACATCGAGGCTGTGTTCGTTGACATACAGCGCGATGTGCGCCGCGCACACTTCGTCTGACATTTCCTGCGCGTGCGCACGCACGTAGTCGCGGCTCGCGTCGGGATGATCGAATGCCCACTGCACCGACGCGCGAATGGCGCGCTCCACTTCAGCAAATATCTGCTCATCGAGATCGTGGCGCGCGCAGATACCGGCGAGCGGCACCGGCAGTCCGGTGTCGGCTTCCCACCACTCGCCCAGATCCGCCACCTTCACCAACCCATGTTCGACGTACGTGAACCGACTCTCGTGAATGATGAGACCCGCGTCTACCTCGCCGCTGCCCACCGCCTGTAGAATGCGATCGTAGCGCATCTCGATCACGTCGTGATGCTGCGGTGCCGCCAGGCGCAGCAGCCGGTACGCGGTGGTTTCACGTCCCGGTATCGCCATGCGTCCACGAGCCGCATCATCAAGCGATCGCGGCGTGCGCGCGACAACCAGCGGCCCCACACCGTGCCCGAGTGCGGCACCGCTGCGCAACAGGCGATAGCGATCGCCCACGGCGTCGAATGCACCAACGCTGAGTTTGGTGAGATCAAACTCGCCGTGGTGCGCGCGTCGATTCAACTCCTCGATGTCGAGTAACACCGGTCGGATGCGAAACGACGCGTCGATCAGCCCGTGCGACAGTGCGTGAAACGCAAACGTATCGTTGGGACACGGCGAATAACCGAACGTGAGTTCACGCATGAGAGTGCGTCGTTGTGTTCATGGCCTCGAGCATTGCGGCCACGATCACCGGCGTGGCCGCACAAATCGCGTCGAAGGCACGGTCGAAGTGCCAGCGCGTGCGGTCGGATTCTTCGATGTCATTCGAAATCGCGCGCACTTCAATGGCTGGTACGCCGGCAAGCTGCGCCGCTCGCACCACACCAAACCCCTCCATCGCTTCGACATCGCAGTCACTGGAGCCGCCAACGCGTGCGCTCGTGCCGATCGCCAGGACCGTTGCGAGCGGTAGCACTCGCTGCACCGCCACACGCAGCCACTCTGGCGGGGACACCACACTCGGCGCCCACGCGGCCGGCACCGACAGATCGCTGTAGCGCGACTCGCGGCCGATCACCAGCGACGCGGGCGCGAGTGCGCAGGCGCGTCGGGCACCGGCGATGCCCACGTGCAGAATCGCGCTTGCTTTATGCGTGGCAAGAGCGACGGCCGTCGCGGCGGCGGCTTCAACCGGCCCCACGCCGCACAGCAGCGTGCGCCAACCATCGGGAGTCGCCAGTTCGCGCGCCGTCGCGGCCACGACGAGTATTGAGTGACGGTCGATCATATTGCATGGATAATTTAAGGCCTCACACCGCGCCCTGCCGGCGCTTCACCGCGCGCCCTGTCCCATGTCGATTCATGTTGTGCTGGTCCACCCGGAGATTCACTGGAATACCGGCAACGCGGGGCGCACCTGCCTGGCCACCGGCGCCACACTGCATCTCATCGAGCCGCTCGGCTTTTCGCTCGACGAGCGGGAGGTCAAACGGGCCGGGCTCGACTACTGGGAGCATGTGGACGTGCGTGTGTGGCCGAGCTGGGAGGCGTTCCAAGTGGTGCTGCCAACGCTCGGTGCGCCGTTTTTCTTCTCCACCAAAGGCACGACGTTATTCTGGGATGCGCCGTTCGCGGCGTCGAACGGTGCCGCATCTCACGGCACCGCGCTTGACGAAACCGCGCCTCACGGCACCGTGCTCGTATTTGGCCGCGAAACGGGCGGACTGCCCGCCGAGTTGCACGAGCGCTACGCCGATCGCTTTGTGACCATGCCCATGCATTCGTCGCGTGTGCGGTCGCTCAACTTGTCCACGAGCGTGGCGGTGGCGGTATACGAGGTGATGCGGCAGACACGGGCTGCGGCCAACACGTGACGCGGGCCGGTGACGCGGGGCGGTGACGCGGCCGTCCCGGTTGCCATCACCGTTGCGCCCTGCTCTCTTGCAAGGACGCATCGCACGCTGGCTCGCCGCACCGAACAAACGGTATGATGACTGATCCGATTGCCCAATTGATTCCACGCCGCCGCGTGTTCGACGGCGCTGACACCATCTTCACGATGAACGCCGCCGCGCAGAAGGCAGCTGCCGCAGGCATTTCGGTGATCAACGCGACAGTCGGTGCCCTGCTCGACGACGACGGCCGCTTTGTTGCGCTCGAATCGGTGATGGCACAGTACGCGCAGCTCACGCCCTCGGAGATCGCGCCGTACGCGCCCATTACCGGCGACCCGCGCTACCTGCTGGCGCTGACGCAACGCCACTGGCCGACACTCGAGCACTACGGCGTGGGCGTAGCGACACCGGGTGGCACGGGTGCACTCGCGTTCAGTTTGCGAAATCTGCTTGAGCCGGGACAGTGTCTGCTGACCATCGCGCCCTATTGGGGCCCGTACGCAACGCTCGCGATCGAAAATGGCGTGCACCTCGATACCGTACCGTACCCCGCGCCAGGAGAGCAGGTAGATATTGACGCGTGGCGCGCGAAGTCCGAGGAAATTTTGCGCACGCAGGGACGCCTGCTGTTCTGGCTCAACGATCCGTGTCACAATCCCACCGGACGCACGCTGTCGACGACCGATCGGCGGGCGGTGTTGCAGCTGTTCCGGGAGTTGAGCGCGCTTGGACCGGTCACGCTGCTGCTCGACTTTGCGTATCTCGATTATGCGCGCGATCCACACAGTGTTCGTGGTGCGCTCGACGATTACCGAGTGTTTGGCGAGGAAGGCGCGGTGCTTGTGGGTGCCAGCCTCAGCCTTAGCAAGGCGTATACACTCTACGGCGCGCGGGCCGGCGCACTGGTGTTTCCGTGGAGCACCGACCGTGCGCTCGCGGCAGCGCTCGCCACAAGTTGTCGAGGTACATTCTCGAACTGTGCGCGCGCGCCGATGAGTGTGTTGTTGCGAATGACGGCCGATCCGGCGGCGCAGACTGCGTTGGCGACAGAGCATACGCATTGGACCGCCGTGCTGACTCAGCGCGCCAATGCGCTCGATGCGGCGCTCAAGGCCGAGGGGCTCGCCGGTGCGCCGTGGGACGGGGGATTTTTTGTGACGCTCGCCACCACAAACTCGGTCGCGATGAGCGAGCACCTCACGAACGAGGGCGTGTTCGTCGTGCCGATCCCGGAGGGACTGCGCGTGGGGATTTGCGGGCTGCGCGAAGCTGACGCGCCGCGGTTTGCCCGAGCGATGTGCACTGACTAGTCGTTACGGCCGAGTTGTGGGTACCCAGTAACCGGTTTGATGGGGCACTCTCCGTCAAGCGACAACGGCGAGGGCCGTCCGCCCACAAACCATTTGACAGTCTCGCTCGAGATACATATGGTAGGGCAACTCGGTACACTGGAGACCCGATTTGTCTGGACCGGTCCGTTGGACCTTTGCAGCCGTAGCGCTCCGCACGCGATGCCCACGCATCGCGGCGGAGCGTGCGTGTCTCAGCCCTCCCTATCGAGCCCCCGCAGCGAACGCGGCAACCCGGCACTCCCCATGACGTTCGAGCCGTTCGTCGCAGACCCCCACCACCCGGCCCCCTTCATGATGAAGCAACGAATACTCACGCTGTTGCTCGGCACGCTGCTGTTCGCAGTGCCCGCGCACGCGCAACAGAAAACCGTGACTGGCAAAGTGACACGCGATGGCAGTGTTCC
>JBBRDP010000259.1:0-4866 GCA_038203795.1 Gemmatimonadales bacterium | reverse complement strand
CGTGACGCCCGAGTCCAGCAGATCGGGGTGCGACAGTCGTGCTTCGAGATCGGAGAGTGTAAGCATGAGCGAGGTGGTTCAGGAATATCAGAACGTCTATGACGCAACGCCAAGCAGCGCGAGCGCATCATGAACATTGGCCACCGCACGCTGCAGCGCGAGCGTGTGACCCTGTGCGAGCGGGACGAGTGGAGAACGCAACACATTCTCCATGACACCCCGCGCCGCGAGTACCGATTTCGCGGGAATCGGGTTGGACTCGATGAACGCGGCCGAGAAGAATGGCAACATTGCCCGGTGCAGCGAGCGACCGCGCGTGATATCGGCGTTCAACATGGCGGCCGCCAGTTGCACCATACCGGCCGGAAAGATGTTGGACACCACCGACACCACGCCGTCCGACCCGAGCGCCATCATTGGGAGCGTGAAGGCATCGTCGCCGGAAAACACCGCAAAGCCTGCAGGCCGGTCGCGCAGCAGCACGTCAATCTGCGCGAGATTGCCGGAGGCTTCTTTCATGGCCACAATCTGCTCGTGCTCCGCGAGCGTGAGCGTGGTGTCCGCCTCCATGTTGCTGCCGGTACGTGACGGCACGTTGTACAGCATCACCGGCACCGGCGACGCGTCGGCAATGGTGGTGAAATGCGCAATGATCCCACGTTGCGGTGGCTTGTTGTACATGGGCGACACATGCAGCACGTGCGTCGCACCAGCGTTGGCGACCGCCCGCGTCATGGCCACCGCCTTCGCTGTATCATTCGATCCAGCGCCCGCGATCACGGGCACGCGCCCGTTCACGACCTCAACGACCAGCGCGACCACTCGCACATGTTCGTCGACGCTCAGCGTGGCCGCTTCACCGGTAGAGCCACACGGCACGAGGAAATCAATGCCCGCCGCGAGCTGTGCGGTGACCAGTGCCCGAAGCGCGGGTTCGTCAATGGTGCCGCTGGCCGTGAATGGCGTCACGAGCGCGGTGCCACAGCCACTCAGCGTCGCGACAACGCTCATGGCGCGTTCTCGGACAGCGCAGAAAGCCCCAACACATCGCGCATGGTGTACACGCCCGTTTGTGGACGCGCGGCCAGCCATCGCGCGGCGGCCAGTGCACCATCAGCGAAGACCCGTCGGTCACGCGCCTCGTGCGTGATGCGTACCTGCTCAAATGGTGCATCGAGCATCAGCACATGCGTCCCCGGCACCGCGCCGACCCGTACACTGGTCACCGGCACCACGCGCCCCAACGTGCGTTCGACACGATCACGCATCGCAATCGCGGTGCCGGATGGAGCGTCGAGCTTGGCCGTGTGGTGCGTTTCCACTAGATGTGCGTCGAATGCCGGCGCGTGGCGAAACAATCGGCCGGCCGCTTCGGCCAGCGCGAGCACAAGCTGCACGCCGGGCGCGAAGTTCGGAGACCATAGCGCGCGACCGCCGTGCGTGCGTGCCAGTTCGTGTAGTGTGTCCAGCTTATCGTACCACCCCGTAGTCCCGATCACGACTGCCACGCCGGCCTGCATGCACGCGTCTGCGTTGGTGAGCGCCACGTCAGGCACCGTGAAGTCAATCGCGACATCCGCTTCGCCCAGCGAATCACGCGTGATCCCCGAGCGGGCAACGTCGGTGGCATCGAGTCGGGCCACAATCACCGCATCATGCGCCGTAGCGAGCGCGTCAATGGCGGCCCCCATGCGACCCATGCCCAACACAGCAACACGCAGCGTTGTCATTGGCTCTCCTCAAAGAAGCAGGCATGCAGACGCTGCATGGCCGGCAGCACCTGCGCATCGTCGATCACCAGCGTGAAGTTGATGCCGGTCGCGCTGAGCGACGCCATGTGAACGCTGATCGGGCCGAGCGACGCCAGCGCCGACGCCAGCGTGGCAGTCCCATCAGCGAGGCCGGCGCCGACAATCGCAACAATACCGCGCTGCCGTTCCACCGAGACGTCGCCGAACGCGGAAAGATCCGCCACAATCGCGTCGAGATATGCTGGATCGTCGAGCGTGACCGAAATCGACACTTCGCTCGTGGCCACCACATCCACCGATGTGCGGTGCCGCTCGAACACTTCGAACACCGAGCGCAGAAATCCATGGGCCAGCAGCATCCGCGCGGTGCGCAGCTTCACCAGCGTGGTGTTGCGCTTGCCGGCGATCGCGCGCACGGGCAGACGCGGCGCGTCGAACGCAATCATGGTACCCGCGCCCTCGGGACGACGTGAGTTGAACACGTACACCGGGATGCCACGTTGTACGGCCGGCGCAATCGTGCTGGGGTGCAATACTTTTGCGCCGAACGACGCCAACTCGGACGCCTCTTCAAAACTGATGCGTTCGATCAGTCGTGCCGTGGGGACAACGCGAGGATCGGCAGTCAGCATGCCGTCTACATCGGTCCAGATCTCAATGGCTTCCGCGTCGAGCGCTGCACCAATGAGGGCCGCCGAGTAGTCGGAGCCGCCGCGACCGAGTGTGGTGGTAATGCGAGACGCCGACGCGCCAACGAATCCGCCGATCACGGGCACGTGCCCACGCTGCACCACGGGACGTACGTGATCGCGCGCCGCCGCCGCAATCGCGTGCACGTTGGGCGTGGCGCGCGTAAAGTGCTCATCGGTGATGGTCACGAGTCGCGCATCGACCCACTCCGCCTTCACGCCTCTGTGACGAAACGCGGCAGCAACCATCTGTGACGACAACAACTCTCCAATCGACGCCACCGCGTCGAGGGAACGCGGGGTCACGAAACCCAGCGTATTGAAGGCCTCCGCGAGATGCGCGAGCTCATCAAAGCCCACCCCGATCTCACCCGCAATCTCGTCGTACTCGTCGCTGTTGCCGAGTAGCGCGGCCGCGTCAGCGAGATGCCGGGTGCGCAGCGTTTCCACCATGGTGACGGCGAGCAATAAATCACCTGCCGCCGCGCGACGTGCGACCTCGAGCAGCTCGTTCGTCACGCCGGCCAGCGCCGATACGACCACGACAGGCTGCCGCGCAAGTCGACCGGCGATGATGCCCGCCGCGCGCGCGATCGCGTCCGCATCGGCCACCGACGTCCCGCCGAACTTGCAGACAATCACGACGTAACCCGCAATGCACCCGTTGTGCGATCCAGTGCGCCGTTGACAAGCAGCAGCTCGGCGTTGAGCACCGAGCCGCCAGCCGCACCGCGCACCACGTTGTGTGCCATCGCAACCAGCCGCAGATCCATCACCGCGTCTTCGCGCACACGACCCACACTGATCGTCATGCCACGCCCGAGATCAGCGTCTCGGCGAGGCTGCGGCCGATCAACTTCATCACGAACGTCGAGCGGTGGAACAGGTGCCGATGGCAAACCAGCGACTCCTTCATGACCACGCCAGGCGCGCAACGTATCGATGGCCTGCTGCACGGTGGGCGCCCGCTCAAACCCGATGGTGAGACACACGGTGTGTCCGTGCTCCACCGCCACACGATTCGCGTGAGCGCTCACCGCGATCGCTGCAGGCACGATGCGGCCGTCTTGCAGGGTGCCGAGCAGTTTGCCCAGCTCGCGCTCAATCTTGGGCTCTTCGTCATCAATGTACGGAATGACGTTTCCCAGAATATCGAGCGAGGCGACACCGGGATAGCCCGCACCGGAAATGGCTTGCATGGTCACGGCGACCACGCGATTCACCGTGAATCGTTCGTGTAACGGCGCGAGCGCCGAGGCGATCACAGTGACAGCACAGTTCGCGTTGGTGACAATCGCACCCGGCCAACCACGCGCGCGCTGCTGTGATGCAAGCAAACCGAGATGATCCCCGTTGACTTCGGGAATCACCAGCGGCACGTCGTCTTCCATGCGAAAGTTTTTCGCGTTGGACAAGACGAGCCGACCTGCGCGCGCGAACGCGCCCTCGATATCACCCGCCACCGCGCTATCGAGCGCCGAGAACACGATGGGGGCGGTCACATCGCCCGGCGTGCACGCGCGCACAGGAAGCGAAGCGACTTCCGGTGGTAAGACACCCTCAAGCCAACGCGCGGCATCACGATACGCACGTCCGGTGGAACGTTCGGATGCTGCGACTTCGGTGATTTCAAACCACGGGTGTCCGGCAAGATGGCGTACGAACGCCTGCCCCACTGCGCCAGTGGCACCGAGCACCGCAACCGGAATACGAGCGGGCGCCGTCATGTGGCGAGCAGTGTCTGCACAATGCGCACATACGCGGCAACGGCGTCGCGCAACTCGGCGATATCGACATGCTCATCAGGCGTGTGCGCCACGTGAATAGACCCCGGACCGAACAACAACGGCGTGCCCCATCGATCGAGCAGCGGGATGTCGCTGGTGAACGCGACCGGCGCGACGTCAAATCCGTCGATGACGTAGAATCGTTGCGCGGGAATGTACGATCCCCATTCGAGCTCGGCTTTTCCCCGCGCCCACTCTTCGAACACCGCGCGTACCGGCTCCACGTCTCCAACCAGACGGATCATAAGCTCGGCTTCGGCCAGTCCGGGAATGACATTGGCTTCGGTGCCGGCCCGCAGCACACCGATGTTGCTCGTGGTGGCACCGAGCACGGGATCGATGGGCAGTGGGAGGTCGCGCACCTGCGGGAGCAGTGCCAGCAAGGGATCGAGCGCGCTGCTCCCGAACTCTGGATACGCAGAGTGCGCCTCACGGCCACGCACGCGAACAATCACACGCTGCGCGCCTTTGGCACCGGTGGCCAGTCGGCTTTCGGTTGGCTCGCCGTTGACGAGCCAGCGGCTCGTCGCCGGCAGGCGATTTGCGGCGCGCGCGCCCGGCGAGCCTTTTTCCTCGCCCACCACGAAGAGCAAGTCGACGCGCTCCTCACCGGACTCCACGAGTTGCTGCGCCGCGACG
>JBBRDP010000258.1:0-4891 GCA_038203795.1 Gemmatimonadales bacterium | reverse complement strand
CGCGCACTCTTGCGTAGCGTCTTCGTGGGCGTGCACCCCACATTCACACAGCTGCCGCCAAGCTGGCCGCCTTCGAACACCGCGACCGTTTCACCGCGCGCCGCCAGCGCGACGGCGAGAGGCACCGCCGCTTGCCCGGTGCCGATAATGGCCACGTCAACCACCAGCGATGGCGACGCGGCCTGAGCGCGCGCCGCCACGCTGGCGTCACTCACGCGGAAACCTGCACGCCCTTCCAGAACGCGACCCGATCCGCCACCTGCTCCGCACCGGACTTGGGCGTTGGGTAGTACCACACGGCGTCACGATTCTCGTCGCCGTCTACCTTCAAACTGTAGTAGGACGCTGTCCCCTTCCAAGGGCACGTCGTGTGATGCGAACTGTCGACCACATACTCCCGGCGAAGCGACGATGCCGGGAAGTAGTGATTCCCCTCGACGATGACGGTGTCGTCGCTCTCGGCGATCACCACGCCCTTCCATTCTGCTTTCATGTTGAGATCCGGTAAGAAAGAATGCCGCCGAGGATCAGCGCTACCGCTCGGCGGCGTAGGGTGAAGCGCATTGCCTCCGCACTCAACACGGGCGCAGCCAGGCTTCGAAAAACCAGTCGTGCGCATCGGTATACAGCGTTTCGATGCAGAACCCACTGCCCTCCACCAACGTGCGCAGGCGCTCCTCGTCGTATTTATAGGAGCACTCGGTATGAATCGTCTCACCGGCATCGAAGTGCACCGTCGTCTCGGCCACGCGTACGTCCTGCGACACAAGCGACTCGAGATGCATTTCGATGCGACTGGCCTCGTTGTTGAAGAACGCGACGTGACGGAAGCGCGAGAGATCGAAGTTGCTGCCCATCGCGTGGTTGAGATGCGCCAGCATGTTCAGGTTGAACGCAGCGGTCACACCCGCACGATCGTTATAAGCGTCGTGCAACACACGCGGATCTTTTCGCCGATCGACGCCGAGGATGAGGCCACCCTTGGGCCCCACCGTGTGCCGGATACGATGCAGAAACGCGGCCGCTTCCGTGGGATGAAAGTTGCCGATGGTTGAGCCCGGGAAAAAAGCGATGCGGCGCGCGTCTGCTGGCAACGATGGCAATTCAAATGGCAGGGTGTAGTCCGCACACACCGGCGTGATGCGCAAGCCGGAATACTGCTCGGCACGCTCTCGCGCCACCGCCACCAGTTGTTCGCGTGAGACATCCACCGGGATATACGCCGCCGGCGATCGTAGTTCATCGAGCAGGTAGCGGACTTTGACGCCCGCGCCGCTTCCGTATTCGATAAGTGCGACATGCTCGCCTGCCTGACGCGCGAGGTCCGGCGCATGCCGCGACAGGATACAGATTTCCGTGCGCGTGGGGTAGTACTCCGGCTGCTCACAGATCTGCTCAAAGAGCATGGCGCCAACCGCATCGTAGAACAGCGCCGGGGGCAGTGTCTTCACCTCGTCGGTGAGG
Organism: Gemmatimonadales bacterium; assembly: GCA_038203795.1. Taxonomy (GTDB): domain Bacteria; phylum Gemmatimonadota; class Gemmatimonadetes; order Gemmatimonadales; family Gemmatimonadaceae; genus JAABRT01. The sequence continues at coordinate 3,427 of JBBRDP010000258.1, read as the reverse complement.
CCACGAATCGCGGCGGCCGTCAGTGATGCGGGGAGCGTCGACGTTGCCGCGACGAGGCGTTGCGCCGAGACTCGAGATGATGCGGGGGTCATGCGTCAGCCGCCAGACGAATGCCGGAGAACTGCCAACGCGTGTCACTCGGGAAAAAGTTGCGGTACGTATGGCGAGCGTGCGAACGTGGCGTGGCGCACGAGGCACCGCGCAGCACCCACTGATCGCACATGAACTTGCCGTTGTATTCGCCGATGGCGCCCGCCGATGGGCGAAAGCCGGGGTAGGCAACATACGGACTCTGCGTCCATTGCCATACGTCACCGAAGAGTTGCTGCATTCCACTGCGCGCGTCGGCCAACGGATGCACAGTGCCGTGCTCGACGAAACGCCCCGTGAGCGCGTGCGCACGGGCGGCCACTTCCCACTCCGCTTCGGTGGGGAGTCGCTGGCCCGCCCATCGCGCGAAGGCCTCCGCCTCGAAAAAGCTCAGATGCGTGACGGGCGCGTTCTCGACAACCGGCGCGTCACCGCTGAGCGTGAACTCGTGCCACGCGCCGTCTTGCTGCTCCCAGTACAGCGGCGCACTCCAGCGCTCCTGCTGCACGGTGCTCCACCCCGCACTCAGCCAGAGCGCCGGCTGTCGATAGCCACCATCGGCGATAAATGCGGCATACTCTGCGTTCGTGACGAGTCGCGTCGCCAGCTTCGAGGACTGTACGTAGGTCCGATGACGCGGCCCCTCATTGTCGAATGCGAACCCGTCGCCCGTGTGCCCAATCTCGTAGACGCCTTCCTCTATCTGTTCCCACCCCTGCACCACTGCAGCCGGCGTCTCCACCGGAGCCGTGCGATACCTGGGGCGCATGGGATTGGTCCAGAACACATGTTTGACGTCGGTGAGCAACAGCTCCTGATGCTGCTGCTCATGATGCAGACCGAGCTCGATCACGCGCCACGCCGGATGCGTCGGATCCTCGTCGATCGTCGCGCAGAGTGACAGGACCGCTTCGTCGACATATGCCCGATACGCGAAGACCTCAGCCACGGTGGGTCGCGTCACCAAACCGCGCTGTGCCCGGCAATGGCGCTCACCCGCCTGCACGTAGTATGAGTTGAACAGAAAGGCGTAGCGCGGGTTGCACGTGACGTAGGACGCCATGAACGGGGCCAGCACAAACGTCTCAAAGAACCAACTCGTGTGTGCCAGATGCCACTTCGTGGGGCTCACATCGTCCATACTGGACACCACGAAATCTTCCGTCTCAAGTGGCGCACACAGCGCGACCGTCGCGTCTCGCACGTCGCGGTAGCGCGCGGCCAGCGACGGAACCGCAGCGGTGAGTGGGTCGGCGAGCAGAGCAGTGGTCATGGGCGCATCAAGACAAGGGAGAGAGGAAGTACAGATTAGATGTATCGTGATACTGGCGCGTAGGTTCCCCAATCGCCTGTTCCGCTCTTCCCTGAACTCCCCGTGAGCCGTGTCCGCTGCCCTTGACGCCAGTCAACTCTTGCATTCGTTCGGCACCGTTCGAGCGCTGGATGGCGTCAGCATTCGGGTTCCCAAGGGCGAAGCGCTGGCCATTGTCGGTGAAAGCGGATCCGGCAAGACCACGTTGCTCCGCTGCTTCAATCGACTTGTGGAGCCGCAGCACGGAAGCGTCCATGTGCAAGGCACCGATGTGCGTTCGCTCAACCCGGTGGCGCTCCGCCGGCGCATCGGCTACGTGCCGCAGACGGGCGGATTGTTGCCACACTGGACGGTGCAGCGCAACGTGGCGCTGGTGCCGACCCTCATTCACCATGCCGCACCGGATCAGGCCGCCGCACACGCGCTCGAGCTCGTCGGATTGTCGGTCGCGGAGTACGGAGCGCGCTACCCGCACGAACTTTCGGGAGGACAACGACAGCGCGTCGCGCTGGCACGCGCCCTCGCGGCGCAACAGGAAATTGTCTTGCTCGATGAACCGTTCGGAGCGCTTGACGCCATTTCGCGCAGCGCCCTGCACGAGGTGTTCTCGCGTTTGCGCACTGAACTGGGATTCACTGCCGTACTGGTCACGCACGACATCGCCGAGTCGGCTCGACTCGCCGAATCCATCGTGGTGATGCGCGCCGGACGCATTGAGCAGACCGGATCGATCGAGGAGCTGCAGCGCAACCCGGCGACACCATATGTAGAGTTGCTGATCGCGCAGGCCGTGCGCTCGGCGTCGGCACTCATCGGGCGGACATGACGCGACTTATCTGGCGTTCTTCGCGCATCGGTCGGATGGCCGTACCGCGTTGCCCACACATGTGGGCAGTCGCCGCGCTCACGATCAGCCTGTCGCTCGGCGGCGTTGACGGATGGCGCGTGGCTCGGGCGCAGGGCCCATCTGCAGCGACCAGCGAAGCCAGACCGACAGTGGCCACACGGCCGGTCGTGGTCGCGTCGAAACCGTTCGGTGAATCGTATCTGCTCGCGGAGATGTTCGCCCAACTGCTCGAATCGCGGGGCATTATGGTGCAGCGTAAACCGGGGCTCGGTTCCACCGAGGTGGCCATGCAGGCCCTGCGAACCAACGCCATCGACGTGTATCCCGAATATACCGGCACCGGATTGATCGCCGTGCTGCGCGATTCGGCAACGGCCGCCATGCGCGAAGATCCGCGGGTGCTGTTCGCGTATGTGGCCAATCGATTCGAGGCGCTCTACGGCGTGCGATGGTTACCACCACTCGGCTTCTCCAACGGATACGCGATCGCCGTGCGACGCGAAACCGCCCAGCGACTGCGCTTGCGCACACTGAGCGATCTGGCTCGGGAGAGTGCGGCGCTCACCGCCGGATTCACGAGCGATTTTATCGGACGACAGGATGGGTTTGCGGGACTCGAACGCGCGTATGACCTGCGGTTGCAGTCCGTAAAACCGCTCGCACCCGCGATCAAATATGAGGCGCTCGATGCCGACGCCATCGATGTGATCGACGGCTACTCCACCGACGGACTGCTGGCACGCTACGATCTCGTGGTGCTGACAGATGACCGGCATTTTTTTCCACCGTACGACGCGGCGGCGGTGGTCTCACCACAGATCGCACAGTCGCGTCCCGACGTGATCGACGTATTGTCACGCCTCAGCGGTCGCATCACGGAGCGATCTGTGCGCGAGTGGAACCGTCGCATTGAAGTCGACCGCGAATCTATCACCAACGTCGCGCGGGACGCGCTCCGGGAGTTAGCGCTGATCGCGACCCCGGTTGGCAACGGCACAGCGGAAGCGCACCGCTCGGATGCCGACGCGTCGGTTGGACGTGGGGGGTTCGCCGCATTTTTCTGGGCGCGTCGCGCACAAACGGCGCGGTTGGCGCTGCAACACGCGATGCTGGTGAGCGTGTCACTCGGCGCGGCCATTCTGCTGGCGGTTCCGCTGGGCGTGCTGCTCACGCAGACG
>JBBRDP010000257.1:0-4894 GCA_038203795.1 Gemmatimonadales bacterium | reverse complement strand
CGTTGCACACCGTCCGGACTGCCGAGCACACCGAGGACGGCGATGATTTCCAGCATCACGTCTTCGTCGGGCTCGATGTCGAGTGCGGTGAGCAGCGCGGTGGTGGACGGTTTGCCTTGACTGCGTGCGCCGTGCGCGGCGGCGGCCAGGCGGCGCAGCTCGGGGACGTCGTCGACTAACCGGGATTGCAGTGCGGTGAGTGCGCGTTCGGTTCCCAGACGCGTGAGGGCACGCGCGCCGGCGATGCGCAAGCGTTCATCGTCGTGTTGCAGCAGCGGAACAAGGTGCACATCTGCTTCGAGTACGCCCATTTCGCCGAGCAGTGCGGCGGCGTTGCGCACGACAAACCAGCGATGATCCTGCAACGCGTCGCGTATCGCTTCGTCACCGGCGTCGAGGGCGACGATGGCATCGAAGCAGATGCGTCGATCAGCAATCCTGTCGGCGTCCTGCAGCAATTGCACGAGCGCGTGCACCGACAGATCACCGGCGCGCGCGAGCACCGGCATCAGTTCCTCGCGCGCGTGAGAATGTGGCAATCGCTGCACCAGGGCGGCGATGGCGGCCGGTGTCAGCAATCGGCGTATGCCCCCTTCGAGCGCCAGACGTCCGCCGCGCGCGCCGCGTCGTCGTGCGTCGCCCACCATGCCCAGGGCAACGGCCTCCACCACCGCCGGCGCATCGGCCCACGGCGGGGTGGTGACAATGCGCAGCAGCGCGTCCACGACCTCTCGCATGCTCGCATCATCTCGGCAGGTGGCGAGCCGACTGATTTCGTGGCGCACCGTGTCCGGTTCATCCGGCGCCGCGCTCACGACCGCATTGGAGCCGGGCGTAATGCGCACGGACCACGAGCGCCACGCGCCGGTCTGCGCGCGTGCTCCGGGTGCGGCGCTGAGCAAGCGTGCGAGTTCGAGGAGTTCACCGGGCGCGGCCGAACGGCGGACATCGAGCACGACGGAGCCATGTGCGGCGAGCCCGTCCACCAGTGCATCGAGCGAGGCATCACGCTGAGGCGAGTTGGCGGGGAGCACTCGTCCGCCGAGATGCAGTTGGTCCTCCAGCAATCGCAGGTCGAGTGCGGTGCGGCGCGCAGCTGACACGGTGGCCCGCAGTGCTCGGCGCAACTGATCCCGCTGCTCAACGGCCGACTGTCCGCCCGGCCCGTCTCGCAGGAGCGACACCAGCGCACCCAGTGACCGGGCCAACTGCAGGGACTGTTCGAACGTTGCCTCCGGCGCGCCGGTCGCGGCGCTATCCTTCGACATATGTCCGGGACGATGAGTGAATGGGCATAGTGCTGTTCAAACTACTGTCCGAGCCCCGCGGCAGCATCTCCCCCGCATACTGAATGGCGCATGGCCCTGCACGTGTGGAGTTCGGCGCACTACGTGATCCCGCTCCCGGACGGACATCGCTTCCCGATTGCCAAGTACGCGCTGCTGCGTGAGACGCTTGTGCAGCAGGGCATCGTGTCCGCGTCGCGCGTGCATGATCCGGCACGTGCGCAGCCGGAACAACTGTTGCGCGTGCATACCGCCGATTATGTGCGCGGATTCACCGATGGCACACTCGACGCGGCCGCGATCCGACGGCTGGGGTTCCCCTGGTCACCGCAGCTGGTGGAGCGTTCATTGCGCGCCGTGGGGGGAACGATTGCCTGTGCACATCACGCGATGACTGCGGGCGTTGCCATGAATCTGGCCGGTGGAACGCATCACGCGTTTGCCGATCGCGGCGAAGGCTTTTGCGTGTTCAACGATGTGGCCGTGGCGATTGCGCAGCTGCGCGCCGAACGATTGGTGCGCCGAGTGGCGATCATTGATCTCGACGTGCATCAGGGCAATGGCACGCACGCAATTTTTCAGCGCGACGCTGACACGTATACGTTCAGCATGCACGGGCGGCGCAACTATCCGTTTACAAAAGTCGCGGGTTCATTTGATGTGGAACTCGACGATGGCACCGATGACATCACGTACCTGACATTGCTCGCCGACGCGTTGCCGCGCGTGTTGCGTGACGCGCGGGCCGACATGGTGTTTTATCTTGCCGGTGCCGATCCGCACGAGGGCGATGCACTCGGCCGGTTGCGTCTCACACACGCCGGGCTGGAGCGGCGCGATGCGATGGTACTGGACATGTGTCGCGAGGTCGGCCTGCCGGTCGCGATTACGATCGCCGGCGGCTACGGTCGGCAGATCAGTGACACCGTCAGCGCGCATGCGGCCACCGCTCGTATAGCGGCGACGTTTAGTTAGTCGTTGTGTTCATCGTTGTATGCGTCGCTGTTTGCATGGTTGTATCCGTCGTTGCGTGCATCGTTGTTTGCATCGTTATATCCATTGTTGTGTGCATCGTTGTATCCATTGTTTCGTATATCGTTGTATCCATCGCTGTGTGCATCGCTCGGTTCGTCGCTCGGACGCTCCAGCGTATTGCAGCAGGAGCTTTCGCCATCGTCCGCGTCACACGCATCACGCCCAATGGTCCGCATGTCAACCCGATTCACCGAACACACACCAACACCCCTGTTTGTGCGCGAGGCCGGTGCGCCCGATGCACCACCACTGTTGCTCTTGCACGGTGGCCCCGGTGCGCATCACGACTATTTGTATCCGCAGTTTCTCGCGCTCGCGAAGACGCATCGCGTCATCACGTACGACCAGCGCGGTGGCGGTCAATCGCGCACCAACGATCCCACACCGATTACGTGGGAAACCCAGGTCCATGATCTGGCTGCCGTGATTCATGAACTCGGACTCGAAGTACCCGTGATCGTGGGGTACTCGTGGGGCGCGCTGCTGGCGATGCTCTACGCGATCACGTGTCTCGATGAGCCGTCGTTCGCGACCCCGTCACGACTCGTGCTGATTTCACCCGCGCCCATCACCCGCGCCTGGCGCGACGAGTCCGAGCACGCGCTGGCCGTCCGACAGGCCGATGCGTCCATCGCCGGCGCGCGACGCGACCTGGCGGCGTCCGACTTGCGCACCACTCACCCTGACGCCTACCGTCAACGGGCGTTCGAACTCAGCGTGGCCGGTTACTTCGCCGACCCGGCCCGGGCTACGGCCCTCACGCCGTTCCGGGTCACGGGAAAGACGCAACAGTCGGTCTGGAGCAGCCTCGGCCGTTACGATCTGGGCCAGAAACTGCGTGGCGTACACATCCCGACACTCGTCGTGCATGGGAAGCAGGACCCGATTCCACTTGCGTCTGCCCGAGCCGCAGCGGACGCGCTCAACGCGCAGTTTGTGGCACTCGATGATTGTGGACATGTCCCGTACGTGGAAGCAGCAGACGCGCTGTTCGCCGCGATTGATTCGTTCTTGCCTACACCATCAGCAGATTGACGCGGCGGCGCTCACGCGCTCGTTCGTCTCCCCAGCACTCCAGCGATGCACCATTTCGGAGCAGTCACTCACGCGGCCGTCGCCACACTCGACGTCGAAAGCCGGCGCTATCGCGTCACCGTCTACGTATCGCACGACGGCATCGAGTTCACCGGTCGGTTGTGGTTTACCGACGACGAGGTCGCCGAATCGGAGGGCATTCCCGATCGCGGAGTACTATCCGGTCGCACCGAGGCGGAAGTGATCACCCTGGCGCGTCGCCTGCGCCCCGATGAACTGCAACAGCGCTTCCGTCGCGCGCACGCGGAGAAGCGGCGCTATCACGGATTGCGGCAACTCACGAGTGAGATTCTCGACAAGATCCGGTACCTGAACCAGGTGGGCGTGTCGATGCGCAGCGGACTGCTCGACGGCGAGGCGGCGACGCAGGAGCTGGAACTGACGGAGCGGCAGCTGGTGGAGTTGGTGAAGCAGGCGAAGCGGTTGGCGGGGGTGGAGTCGTGAGGGTGGGGCGGTGGACGGTTGACGGTGGACGGTTACTGCTCACGGCATTTATGGATTTGGTACTGGGGGTTGGGGGTCGCGCTTTCAGTTTACGGTATGGGTGAACGGTTGACGGTTGACGGTTTGGTTTGTGCACGTGCGACCGTCGACTCGTACGGTCAGCGAACGGGAGACAATGCGAACCGTAAACTGTCAACCGTCAACTCGTACCGTAAACTGAAGGCGCGATCCTGACGGCCCGAGCCCGCGGTAGTAATGGCGGCTTGAACGCCGGCGGTGGTAATAGCGGGGGGAAGCTGGTGGTTGGCGCGGGTGGGACGGTTGACGGTTGACGGTTGACGGTTGACGGTTACTGCTCACGGCATTTATGGATTTGGTACTGGGGGTTGGAGATCGCGCTTTCAGTTTACGGTATGGGTGAACGGTTTACGGTTGACGGTTTGGTTTGTGCACGGGCGACCGTCGACTCGTACGGTCAGCGAACGGGAGACCATGCAAACCGTCAACTGTCAACCGTCAACTCGTACCGTAATCTGAAGGCGCGATCCTGACGGCCCGAGCCCGCGGTCGTAATGGCGGCGTGAACGCCGGCGGTAGTAATGGCGGCTTGAACGCCGGCGGTAGTAATGGCGGCTTGAACGCCGGCGGTGGTAATAGCGGGAGGAAGCTGGTGGTTGGCGCGGGTGGGACGGTTGACGGTTGACGGTTGACGGTTACTGCTCACGGCATTTATGGATTTGGTACTGGGGGTTGGAGATCGCGCTTTCAGTTTACGGTATGGGTGAACGGTTTACGGTTCACGGTTTGCTCCGTGCACCGGCATCCGTCGACTCGTACCGTCCGCGAACGGTCGACCATGCAAACCGTCAACTGTCAACCGTAAACTCGTACCGTAAACTAGAGGCGCGATCCTGACGGCCCGAGCCCGCGGTAGTAATGGCGGCTTGAACGCCGGCGGTAGAAATGGCGGCTGGAACGCCGGCGGTAGTAATGGCGGCTTGAACTACCGAGACCGATCGGAAGAGCACAAGTCT
>JBBRDP010000256.1:0-4894 GCA_038203795.1 Gemmatimonadales bacterium | reverse complement strand
AAGAGCGCCGGCCGGGACCTCGTCAAGGCGAAACAGCAAGCGTTGGACTACTTCCCCGGGCTCAAGGATGCAGACCTGCCGAGGTACATCCTGTTGAGTGATTTCCAGAGCTTCGAACTGCACGACCTCGAAGCCGACGAGGTGGTGGCTTTCCCTCTCGCCGACCTGCCCCGGCACGTCGAGATGTTCGCGTTCATCCTCGGCGCACCGCTCCGGACGGTTCAGATCTCGGCGGCTGGTTGACACAACTCTTTCGGGTGCTGGACACGCCCGAGGCGAGCCGCTCCCGGAATCTGGGCGAAGACCTGGCACGCTTTCCCTACGTCAATGGGGAGCTCTTTGGCGGCTCGCTGCGCATCCCATCGTTCACCAGCGGGATGCGGCAGAACCGCAAGGACAGTCACCGGCGCGGTGAACTTTGCAAGTTTCAGGAGCGCTTGGGCACACTGACGTTCTTTGATCCCGCCTGCGGGTGCGGCAACTTCCTCATCATTGCGTATCGCGAGCTTCGCGCCCTCGAAATCGAGGTGTTGTTGGCCGAGCTGCGCCGCTACACGGGCCAGGATCAAATGGAACTCGACGCCACGGAGTTGTCGGCGGTGAATGTCGATCAGTTCTACGGCATCGAGTTCGACGAGTTCCCCGCGCGAATCGCTGAGACAGCGCTCTGGATGATGGACCACATCAAGAACAATCGGCTGAGCTTGGAGTTCGGCCAGTCGTATGTTCCCATCCCACTGCAGCGCTCACCGCACATTCTCCATGTTGACGCGCTCGAAACCGATTGGTCGCTGCACTTGCCGAGCAGTTCGTGTTCGTACGTGCTTGGCAATCCACCGTTTGTTGGTGCCAAGTTTCAGAGTGAGACACAGCGATCGCAAGTGCGACGCATCGCGGCGCTGGGGCGGAGCGGTGGCACCCTCGACTACGTGGCCGCGTGGTTCATTAAGGCAGCTCACTACATCCAGAATACCTCCGCCAAGATTGGTTTCGTGGCGACCAATTCGCTCACGCAGGGGGAGCAAGTCGCGCAGCTCTGGCCGCTGCTCTTCAACAGGTTTGGCCTGGAAATCGAGTTTGCACATCGGACCTTTGCGTGGGGTCCCGATGCGCGTGGCAAAGCGCACGTACACGTGGTGATTCTCGGCTTGTGCCTGCGTGCGTATGCCTCCAAATTGGCTCGAAGCCGATTGATGGCGGCCACTACATTTTTGACCGGTCGGAAGCCGATGCGTTTCTCGCCGAGGAACCGGACGCGGCGCCTTTCATGCATCCGTACGTTGGCAGCCGGGAGTTTTTGAATGGTGAGGAGCGATTCATTCTCGCATTGGACGGTGTGTCGCCCGCGACGCTCAAGGCCCTTCCACTTGTTCGACAGCGCATCGCGGCGGTTCGCACGAGTCGCGAGGAGAGTGGCAGTACGCCCACAAGGGAGATGGCGAAAACACCAACGCGGTTTCATGTGACGGTGATTCCGACTACACCGTTTCTGGTTATACCGGAGGTGAGTTCCGAACGGCGAGAGTACATACCCATTGCATGGCTCGGGCCTCCAGTCATCCCGAGTAACAAGGTGCGCGTTCTGTTGCACGCATCCCTTTGGCATTTCGGGCTCCCTGCGTCAGCGATGCACATGGCATGGATGCGTCAAACCAGCGGAAGGCTAAAGAGCGACTATCAATACGGCATCGGCATGACGTACAACACGTTCCCGCTGCCGAACAGCAATGCTGCACAGCAATGCCGCACAACAGTCCGCGATCGACGCACACGCGCAGGCCGTGCTCGACGTACGATCGGCGCACGTCGGTTCCACCTTGGCAGATCTCTACGACCCGGACTCGATGCCATCGGATCTGCGCACGGCGCACGCGACGCTGGACAGAGCAGTCGATCGACTCTATCGCGCGTCCGGCTTCACGTCCGACCGTGAGCGCGTCGAGTTCCTGTTCGGTTTGTACGAAGCGGCCATGCTGCCGCTGAACCTTGGTACGTCAAGCGTCTCACCCAAGCGTGTGTCGAAGGCAAAGAAGTAGTTCGGCCGATTGGTCGCGCCCCGCTCCTCGACGCGGTGTCCGAAGATTTGGGTGCTACCTTTCATACAACGGCCGGGTCACGGCACGCACGCGCCATTACGCCACTCGCCCGCTTTGCGTTCTCCCTCCCATCGCCTCATGTCGCTACTCGCCCGTCTTCGCCCGGTCACCGCGCTGCTGGTGGCCATTGCAGCGCCACTGCGACTGCTCTCCGCGCAGGATGCGCCCGTGCATGGACCGGCGAACGGCAGTCTGGTCATCGCCGGCGGTGGGCAGCTCGAAGGCACCGGGATCATTGAACGATTTGTGGAGTTGGCCGGCGGTGCGGGCGCGAAGATTGTGATTGTGCCCACGGCGGGCGGCAACACGCGCGGCGATGGTACGCTGATTCCGTATGACGCCGAGCGTGTGCTGGCGTCGTGGAAAGCGCGTGGGCTCACCAACGTGCACATGCTGCATACGCACGATCGCAATGTCGCCGACACCGATTCGTTTGCGTCGCTGCTTCGCGGTGCGACGGGTGTGTGGTTTAACGGCGGACGTCAGTGGAATATTGTCGACTCGTATGCGGGCACCCGCACCTACCGTGCGTTTCACGATGTGCTCACACGTGGTGGTGTGATTGGCGGCAGTTCGGCCGGCGCCACCATTCAGGGTACGTACCTCGTGCGCGGTGCGGTGGCCGGACCGCAGATCATGATGGCGCCCGAACCCGAACATCAGGACGCGTTCAACTTTCTGCGCCGGTCGGCGATTGATCAGCACGTGGACGCGCGCAACCGGTGGAATGATCTCATTCCTGTGATGGACAGGTTTCCGGACTACATCGGCATCGGGTTGTCGGAGAGCACGGCGATTGTGGTGCGCGGTGACCTTTTCGAGATCGTGGGCAAAGGAGACGTCGCGATTCACGATCGGAGCCGACCGCGTGCGGCGGACGCACCGGCCTTCGTGAAGCTCGGCCCGGGCACCCGCTACGACATGAAAATGCGTGATACGGTGTCGCGTCTGCGGTAGTGGTCAAGCGGTGCCTATGTTTCACTTCCCATGTGTCGGTGCGTGTCCAGCACACTGGCGTGATCGGTATCCTTGTCGCCCTGTTGCCCGATGTTCAAACCGGCCCCGATTCGCCAACGTGACGTAGAGGCTGTGCGTCGCGCGCTCTCCAAGGGCGCCGCGAACGCGACGGAACTACTCCAGTCACTCGTCGGTCGACCCGTTCGCTCGGCGGCGGCGTTGCACGAATGGCACGATGCGCTGCTGTTTGTACTCGCCCATCCTCCCAGCGAGTCGATGGCGACCGTCGCGCAGCACGAGCTGCACCGCGTGGCGCAGATCGCGCGCGACGTGGCCGCTGAGCCGGATGCATCGGAGCTGGCGCTCATCAACAGTGGCATCGAGGGCACGCCGATTGAGGGGGTTTTCTCCCTGACACTGGTTCGATGGTTGAGTGATCGCTGGCCGGGTGCGGTGCAGCTCGCGGCGATCGACGCCCCGATCGAGGAGGTGCGGGAGCTGCTGCGTGGACTGCTGCTTCCCATCGAATGGGAAAGCGTGGACCTGCTCGGCGACGATAACGACGAACTGTGTCGCGCCGTACTTGGTGAGGCATCGCTCGCGACGTTGGTCAGACTGCTTGAACAGGCTCCGGTGAGCGAGCATGTGCGCACGCTCTGGTTTGCTCGGCTCCAGGTGCGCGTCTCCGTGAGCGGCGCGGCCACGGGGTGCTCAACGACACAGGCGCGCGCACCGCGTGATGCATTGTTTGTGCTCGACACGCCGTTCGTTCGCGCGGTGGATGTTCGGGCTGTTGTTGCGCAGCCGCTGAATGCACCGGTGTCGTTACGCCCACGCGAACGCTCAGCACTTATCAGCACGGCACGTACGGTGCTTGCCACGCTCGAGCGCGAGACCGATCCGGTCACGTACACCGGCCACGTATCGCTGCACGACATGGGGCGTGGACTGCGAATCGCGCTGTATTCTCTGGCACCGCCGCAGCGCCTGCCGTTCGACAGTTATGTGGGGTTCATGGCGTTCCGCAATGGCGTACCATTGGCCTATGGCGGCACGTGGATTTTTCCGGGCCGCTCGAAGATCGGTATCAACGTGTTTAAAGCGCAGCGCGGCGGCGAATCGACCTGGTTCTTTGCGCAGTTGCTTCGGCTATATGCGCAGACGTTCGCCGTATCGCGATTTGAGGTGGAGAACTACCAGTTGGGCTACGGCAACGCAGACGGGCTGCGCTCCGGCGCGTACTGGTTTTACTACCGCCTTGGCTTTCGCCCGGTCGCTCCATCGCTGCAAATAATTGCCGAGCGCGAGTTCCGGAAACTCAGCTCGGAATCCGGCTACCCGGTACCGTTGCCATTGCTGCGATCACTGGTGGCCGAAGGGCTCGAACTCGATCTTCGCGTTCCCGAGTCAGCTGTTATCACGCCGGAACCGCTCGACACCGCAGCGTTGACGCTCGCCGTACAAACGTACATCGTGCAACAGTATGACGGCGATCGACGCACCGCACTGCAGCGTGCGCTCACTCGGCTGCGCGCCACGCTTCCCCTCGGCGACACACGCACATGGAGCGCGGACGAACGGACCGCGCTCGAAATGTGGGCACTGCCGATCGATATGATTCGCGATCTCGAGCAGTGGACGACCAGCGAGCGTCAGGCGCTGGTCCGGGTTGTGCGAAGCAAAGGCGCGACCACAGAGACGCAACATCAGCGGTTGCTCGCCGCGCACACGCGCGTGCTCGACGCGTGGCGACGCTACTGCGACGACTTGCGCTGAAGGAACAGACTGGCCTTGATGAACAAACCGTCATTCACTCGGCGCAGCGACGAAAAGCCCAGCGC
>JBBRDP010000255.1:0-4899 GCA_038203795.1 Gemmatimonadales bacterium | reverse complement strand
CCGTCCTTTTGTGCCGGCCGACGTCTCGCTCGACCAGCCGGCCTACCTGCCCGACGATTTTATTCCGGCCCAGGACGCCAAGCTCGACATCTATCGCCGGCTGACGGCGTGTCGCACGGCCGGCGCGATCGACGAACTTCGGGCCGAGACCCGGGACCGCTTTGGTCCGCTGCCGCCGCCGGCCGAGAGCCTCTTTGCCAGCACGCTGTTGCGTGTGCTCGGAGCGGCGATCGGAGTGGACGGGGTGCTTGTGCGAGGGTCCGATGCCCGTGTTAACTTTCGCGCCGATGCGGTCCCTCGTCTCAAGGGGCTGTCCGCTGCGTTTCATGATGTGCAGTTCGAGGTCGATGTGCGGCGAACCAATCCTCTCGCGCTCAAGCTCACCAGGCTCGGTGGCGCGGAGATGCTCGACGGTCTGGTGCGGGCGATGCGTGCACTGGCCGTGTAAATCCGTAAACCAAACTTGCTTTTCCTTCCTCACCACGGGCGGCGGTGGTCGGGCGCGGCCAATCCCGCCCAACGCTCGGACTTCGGAGTTGTGTCGATGAAACTGTATCGTATTCCTGTGATAGCGCTTCTGGCAGCGGTGACAACCGCCGCCGCCTGTGGGTCCGGTGATAGCGTGGACACGGCAGCCCGTGTGGGGTCGCAAGAGCTCACCGTCACCCAGCTCGCCGAGGTGATCAGCACTTCGCAGGCGCCGCTCGAGACGGAAGTTGCGCGGAGCATCGCGGAGCTTTGGGTGAACTATCAGCTCGCCGGCCTGGCAGCGGCGCGCGGCGACACCATGACCGATACCACCGTGATGGATGCGGGACTGTGGTCGGCCGTCGACAATATGCGCGTCAAGCAGCTGTATGACGAAGTCTCCAAGTCGTGGCCCATGGATTCCAGCATGTCGCCGGAAGCGCGATACGCGGCGGGTGAACTCATGTCGGCGCGGCACATCCTTATGCAGGTGGGGCAAGACGCCACACCTGAAGTCGTCGAAGCGCAGCGCAAGAAGGCCGAAGCCATTCGCGCCGAAGCCACGCCCGGTAATTTCGTGCGGCTGGCTGCGCGCAGCGACGAGCCGGGCGCGGGTGACCGGGGTGGCGACCTGGGCGTGTTCCCCAAGGGCGCCATGGTGCCGGACTTCGAGAGCGCAGTACTGGCCCTCCAGCCTGGCGAGATTTCGCCCGTTGTGCGCACGTCGTTCGGCTTTCACGTGATCTTCCGCAAGCCGTACAGCGAAGTGTCGGCAGAAGTGGCGACGCAGGCACAACAGCGCAATCTGGTGCAGGCCGAAAGCCTCTACCTCGCGAGCATGGAAGCCGCGTCGCAGGTGAAGCTGGCCGCCAACGCGGCCGGTACCACCAAGGAAGTGGCGCGCAACCCACTCGGCTTCCGGAACGACAACAGTTCGGTGGCCGACTACAAGGGCGGCAAGCTCACTGCCGCCCGCCTGGCCGATTGGATCGCCGCGTACCCGCCGCAGGCCTCGCTACGCCCGCAGTTGCTCGGCGCTGCAGATAGTGTCGCCGAACGGTTCGTGCGTCAGATCGTACGCAATGAGCTGCTCCTGCGCATGGCCGACAGTGCGAAAATCGCGGTCAATCCCGAAGAGCTCACCAACCTGCGCATGGCGTTCCGCAACAACCTGACCATGGCCTGGACGACCATGGGCGTCGAGCCGGCAACTTTGAGCGATTCGGCGAAGACGCCGGCCGAGCGTGAGAAGCTCGTTGGCAGCCGTATCGACTCGTATTTCAGCAAGCTCGTGAAGAATGAAGTCCAGTTCGCCGACGTAGCGTATCCTGTGGCCCGTGCGCTGCAGACGAAGTATGAGTTCTCGTTGAACGACGCCGGCCTCGAGCGGGCAATCGAGAAGGCGCGCCAGCTCCGCGCGGCGGCCGATTCGGCACCGCCGACGATGCCGGGCATGACCACACCGCTGCCCACCGATTCGGGAGCGGCCGCTGGCACCATGCCGCCGCCGTCCAACTAAATCGTCCCGTTGTGTGTCGGACATCAGGGACCGCCAGCATGGCGGTCCCTGATGCGTTTGCGGGCGCGTGGCGGACCCGTCGCCGCTCGATCAGGGTAAATTCTTTTTTATGAATAGTCATTCGATCCACATGTCCTCTTCTCTGGTGCGACGCACGGTGCGGCTGGCGCTTGCGGCGGGTCTCGTCGCGATCCCCCTGCAGGCGCCGATGGCCCAGGATCCCGTGCCCCAGCGCTCCGCGGCGCCCAATCTCGCGGCGCTTCCCCTCGACCGCATCGCGGCCGTCGTAGGCACCCGGGCCATCCTGATGTCCGACATCGAAGCCGCACTCGCGACGCAGCAAACACCGATGCCCGCAGATTCGGCGGAGCGCGTCAAGCTGCAGAAAGCGGTGCTGGAGCAGCTCATTGATGTCGAGATCTTGGTACAGCGTGCCGAGTCCGACACGTCCATGCTGATCAACGAGCTCGAAGTCCTCGAACTGGCCGAACAGCAGATGTCGCGCGTGCGTGGCAACTTCCCAACTGATCAGGCGTATCGCGCGGCGCTCATCGAGGCCGGGTTCGGGACCCCTGAGGAATACCGCGAGCGTCAGATCAGCGAGATTCGCCGTAGCGAGATGCAGAAGCAATACATCGAGAAGCTGCAGCGCGACGGAAAATTCGTCAAAGTGAACGTGAGTGAACGCGACGTGTCTGCGGAGATCGAACGAATGGGCGGCGAGCTTCCCGACAAGCCGGCCACGATCGGCTTTCAGCAGATCGTGGTGCCCACACTGCCGGGTCAGGCGTCGCGCGAAAAAGCGCGCGCACTGATTGACTCGCTCTTTCTGGTGCTCGACAAAACGCCCACCGCGTTTGAAGAAATCGCGCGACAATTTTCGCAGGATGGGTCCGCCGAACAGGGGGGAGATCTCGGCTGGAATCGTCGCGGGGTGATGGTGCCCGAGTTCGACCGCGTGATGTTCATGCTCAATCCCGGCGTCGTGAGTCCGCCCGTGGAGTCACGGTTCGGCTGGCATATCATTCGCGTGGATCGTGTGCAGCCGGCTGAAGTGAAGGCACGGCATATTCTCATTCGCGCGGCCGTCGATTCCACCGATGCTGCAAAAACCCATGCCCGCGCTGACAGTGTGCGTACCATGTGGGACGCCGGCGTGTCGTTCGATTCGCTCCGCGTGCGCTTTCACGATGAGCGCGGCGGAGAAGACGCGATCATTCCGGAAATCGCACAGAACGATTTGCCGCCAGCGTATGGTGAATCGATTGACACCTTGGGGCAGGGCAGTCTGGTCGGTCCGTTCATGATTCAGGATCAGCAGGGCGGTGAGAAGTGGGTGGTGCTGCGCCTCACGCGTGTGCAGCCGGCGGGCAAAATGAGCATGGACGAGGCGCGTCGAAATCTGCGACGCAGCATGCAAGACGCATACAGTTTCCGGCGTATGCTCGACACATTCCGCAAGCAGACGTACGTCTCCGTTCGCTTCTGATGGTGAATCGAGAACGCTGCGGGGCCGCGAGATAGTGGCGACGTCGCCGATCGTCCTCGCGATCACGCTCGGTGATCCGCGCGGTATCGGGCCGGAACTGGTGGCCGGCGCGATCGAACCGCGCGTGTGGAGTGAACTGGTGGGCGGCGATGATATCACGCCGTGGGTGGTGGGCGCACAGTCCGCCGGCTGCCCGGTCAATGAGTCGGTGGGTGAGTGGATAGTGACCGGCGACGACGCGAAAGATCGCGCGCTGGCCGGCGCCCTGTCGGGACGGGCGATTGAGCGCGCGGTGGCGCTCGCCATGCAGTCGCGAGTCGCTGGTATCGTCACTGCGCCCATCGACAAGCGTGCACTCGCCGACGGTGGGTTCGATTGGCCCGGCCACACGGAGATGCTCGCCTCCCTTACTGGATGTGAAACCACGATGATGCTGGCGAGCGATCGGCTGCGCGTGGTGCTGGTCACGACACATCTCGCGCTGCGTGATGTTCCCGATGCCGTGACCGAGCAACGGATTGTTGATACCGCCGAGCGCGCGCGCGTGGGACTCCAGCAGGTTTTTCAGATTGCCGAGCCACGTCTTGCGCTGTGCGCCCTCAATCCGCACGCGGGTGATGGTGGGCGCTTTGGTGATGAGGACGAACGGGTACTCGCCCCCGCCGCACGTCGGGCAGGCATCGCCGGTCCTCTGTCGGCCGACACCGTGTTCGTGCGCGCGCTGCGCGGAGAGTTTGACGCGGTGCTCGCGCCCGTGCACGACGTCGGCATGACCGCCATCAAGGTGGCATCATTCGGACAAGGCGTGAACATCACGCTTGGGCTGCCGTTTCCGCGCACGTCGCCAGACCACGGCACGGCGATTGATATCGCGGGGCGTGGACTGGCCGATCATGGCAGTTTTCGTGAAGCGGTGCGGCTGGCAGCGCAGATGGTGCGGCGTCAGGCGGGTCAGCGTGTGAGCACGCAAGCGATCGGCGGGACGCGATGAACACCGACCACGCGAACTGCGCTCACACCGCCGCGCTCGACGCTGCACGAGCCGGACGTCCGGGCATCACGGCGCGACTCGGTTGGGCGTTGGCGCTCACCGCACTGTTCATGATCGCCGAGGTGGTGGGTGGACTGCTGGCCAACTCGCTGGCGTTGCTGGCCGACGCCGGCCACATGCTCACCGACGCCGGCGCACTCGCGTTGGCGCTGGGCGTGGCCGTATGGAACGCGCGCCGCACGCACGAGGATGACGCGTTGCTGCGTCGTCGTGAAGCGTGGGCGGCGGGCATCAATGCGGCCGTGCTGCTGGTGGTGAGCTCGGCGATCATCATCGAAGCCCTGGGACGCTTTCGCGCGCCCGAAGCCGTCGAGACTGGACTGATGCTTGTCGTCGCGGTGCTGGGACTTGCCGTGAACATTGCAGCAGCGC
>JBBRDP010000254.1:0-4949 GCA_038203795.1 Gemmatimonadales bacterium | reverse complement strand
CGCGCCGTGTGCTGACGCAGTTCTCGCGCAGCAAGGCGCTTACGTTTGACGCGGCGTGGATGCCCGACAGTCGCGAGTTGATCGTGACCTCGGAGACACCGGTGTACGACCTCTTTCGCGCCGGTATCGACGGGTCAGCGTAGCGCCCCTTCCAGGTTTCGCGATTCGACAAGATGATGAGTGATGTCTCGCCCGACGGACGCACGGTGGCGTATGTCGAGGCCGCGAGCCTCGATCGCGTATTGCTGGTCCCGATTGATGGTGGCGAGCCTGTCCCCCTTGACGATCGCCCGGCGTCCCAGCGCACGGCGGCCTTCTCGCCCGATGGACGGTGGATTGCGTATGCCGAAGTGGGCGAAGGCCGACGGCCGGAAGTGTTTGTGAAGCGGGTGGACGGTGTGTCAGGGAGGCGGCAGGTCTCATCGGACGGCGGCGACCAGCCGCTGTGGACCAAGGGTGGCCGTGAGATCGTCTACCGGCGTGGCAACGGTGTGTATGCCGTCTCCTTCGATCCGCTATCCGGTGAAGCGGGCACGCCGGAGCTGCTGTTCAGCAAGCCGGACGTGGGGCGCTCCGGTGGGCAGCGAACCCATGGCTACGACGTGGCACCGGACGGCTCCCGCTTTGTCATGGTCTTGGAGGAAGGCCGGCCCAATCGGCTGCCGGCGGTGGTGGTGCTCAACTGGCTGCAGCGACTGGGGGAGCAGGTCGGTCGCTGACCGCCATAACGCATCGGACTTCGGCGGTTGACCAATCTGGTCAAACAACATATCTTTTCTGTATGCCCTCCCACCAGCCCCCCAAGCCCCTCGTTCGCGAACCCGTCGCCCTCTACGACGCCAAGACGCACCTGTCGTCGCTTGTGGATCGCGCGGCGGCGGGCGAGGAATTTGTGATCACCAAGTCGGGTCATCCCATGGCGCGCCTCGTGCCGCTTGAGCACGTATCCGTGGATCGCGTACCGGGCCAAGGCAGAGGACGCTGGCGCCTGGCCGACGATTTCGACAGCCCCCTCCCCGACGACCTCCTGAACGCGTTCGAGGGGCGCTGATGCGTCTCCTGCTCGACACGCATGTCGCCATCTGGTGGGACATGGGTGCACCACTCTCCCCACTCGCCATGCAGGCCATCCGAGACGCCGATGACGTGTTCGTGAGTGCGGCCTCGGCGTGGGAGATTGCGATCAAGGCGGCACTTGGCAAAATCAGCACCGATCGTTCGCTCGCGGAGCTGTGCGCCGACTCGGGCTTCCTGGAACTGCCGGTGCTCATGCGACACACCGACGCCCTGCAGTCACTCGACGCGATACATCGTGATCCGTTCGACCGGCTGCTTGTGGCGCAGGCGGCACACGAACAGCTCGTGCTCGTCACACGAGACGATGTGATCACGCGCTACCCGGTGGCGACGCTACGCGCGTGATCGCACCGATCTCGTTGATGGCTACCTCACCAACACCACGATCTTCCCCACCGAATCTCCGTTCGCCAGCTCCTCATATGCCGCGCCTGTCTGCTCCATCGGGAACGTCTTGCCAATCACCGGCCTGACCGCGCCCGAGTCAATCAACGAGCCGAGTGCGCTCAGCATCTCGCCTTGCGGCTCCATCAGGAACCAGTCGAAGCGCACGCCATATTTCGCCGCCAGATTGTTAGTGTCCTGACCCTTGATCGACACCATCATGCCGCCCTTCTTGAGCACCTGAAACGAGCGCGTGAGTGTGTCACCGCCGAGCATGTCGAACACCAGATCGTAGTCGGATAACAACTCGTCGAACGCTTGCGTGTGGTAGTCGATCACCACATCGGCGCCCAGTCGCTTTACCAGTTCGGCGTTGCGGCCACTGCATGTTGTCGCGATATGTGCGCCCACATGTTTGGCAATCTGAATCGCGAATGTGCCGACGCCGCCGGAACCGGCGTGGATGAGCACCTTCTGGCCGGCTTTCAACGTGCCCCGCGTAATCAATGCCTGCCACGCGGTCAGTCCCGCCAGCGGCACCGACGCGGCCTCGACATGGCTCAGCGTTTGTGGCTTGAAGGCCAGTTCGCTCTCCTTCACGCGGGCGAACTCGGCGATCGCGCCGGCGTCGTTCTGATTCGGCCTCGCGAACACCGGATCGCCTACTTTGCAGCGTGTCACGTCCTTTCCGACTTCGACGACCTCGCCCGATATGTCGTAGCCCATGATATGCGGAAAGGTCAGCGGCGACGAGTCTTTGATCGCGCCTGACCGCAGGATGTCATCGATGGGATTGATGCTGGCGGCGTGCACAGCGACCAACACTGAATCGTCCGTCAGTGTTGGCGTGTCAACCTCACCGATTTCGATCGGCGCTTGATACGTCGTGATGATCGCGGCTTTCATCGTTCGTGTGCGCGCGCTGACGTGGACTGCATGCGCACGACTTGTCCGGCCCACTGCTCGTCATCCACCGCATCGGCCAGCACTGCCGCGACATCACCGCGCGCGGCTTTCGCACCCGGGTCTACGTCGTCGCCAAACAGCATGTCGCGCGTGCCGTCTTCGTTTGTCAGACTGACGGGCCGCAGGATGGCATAGGTGAGCCCCGATGCCTTGAGGTGCTCGTCGGCATCGTGTTTCGCCTGCAGGTAATGCGCCAGTTTGCTGTCGGGATCGGGATCGCCGGCACCGACGGAACTGAGCATCACGAATCGCTGAACGTCGGCCTTCGCCGCGAGGTCGACCAAGCGCATCGCCCCGTCGCGATCAACAGCATCCGTGCCGGCCTGTCCGGACGAGCCACCCGAGCCCGCCGCAAAGACCACCGCATCGCACCCTTCGCAGACGTCGTCCTTGAGTTGGGTAAGATCACCGGTGCGTTGCTCGACGTTGGCCGGCAGTACGCTGGTGTTGGAGCTCTCGCGCACGAGCGCGATGGCGTGATGACCGCGCGAGGTGAGCTCTTTCACAAGACGGCGGCCGGTCTGGCCGGTGGCTCCGGCGACGAGAACATTCATTGATGGCTCCCTGGTTTTCGAGACGGAATGATTGGAGTGATGGCTGGGCGGATGACACGCGCGAGCGCGACCTGTACGTCAAGCCTCTCTCGAGTTGTTACACTCAGACGCCCGCGAAGGTAGCGTGCTGAACCGCAGGACAACCGCACGAGTCTCGACATTGTGCGAAGTTCAAGCGATGACATCATCCAGATTTTCGCGCATCCGCACCACCACCATCCGTCACGTCGCACGGTCCCAATGAAACTCTGGATCGACGCCGATGCCGCGCCGTTTGCGGTGAAAGAGATCTGCTACCGCGCCTCCGATCGCCTCAAAATCGAAACGATCTTTGTCGCCAACCAACGGCTGCAACTTCCTCCAGGCTACGCCTTGCTGCAGAGCGTGCGCGTAGATGGTTCCGCCGATGCGGCGGACCGCTACATCGCTGAGCAAGCGGTCGCGGGCGATGTTGCCGTGACGCAGGACATCCCGCTCGCGGCGATCCTCGTGCCCAAGGGGGTTGCAACGATCGACCCGCGCGGCGAGGTGTACACGATGGAGAGCATCGGGGAGCGACTCTCGGTGCGCAATTTCATGGAGGGGCTGCGCGGTAGCGGTGTGGATACGGGCGGCCACGCTGCGTACGGTGCGCGCGAGAAGCAGTTGTTCGCGAACGCGCTCGACCGCGCACTCACGCAGGCGCTGCGGGCGCGCGTGCTCGATGCTCCTGCGCGCGATTCACACGGTTTCACCCCGGGAAACCAGTGACGCGCGCAATCGCCGTGTTCGGGTGGCTGTGTCTCGCGCTTGACGCGCTCTTTGTCATAGCGCTGATCGTGATAGGCGATGCCGGCAATGATGCCGCCGGACGCGGTCTCGGGCTCGGTTGGGGATTGGTCCTGCTTCCGGT
Source organism: Gemmatimonadales bacterium (assembly GCA_038203795.1). Classification (GTDB taxonomy): domain Bacteria; phylum Gemmatimonadota; class Gemmatimonadetes; order Gemmatimonadales; family Gemmatimonadaceae; genus JAABRT01. The sequence goes on along the minus strand of JBBRDP010000254.1, from coordinate 1,076 downwards.
GCTGCTCATTGCCGCCGGCCTGTTGTACTGGGGCACAAAATCCGGATCTGTGTTGGGCACGATCAGCGGAACGATCATCGTGGCACTGCCTTTCGTGTTGCTGGTGCAAGGCAAACTCAAACAGATGCGTGAAAATTCCACCGACCGCGCGCAGAAAGCGCAACACGGGCAGTTTGCCGATGCGCGGCTGCATGCCTTGGCACAGGCGATTGACGCCGGTGATACCACCGCCCTGCAAACACTGCTCATGTCGTACAAGGACTCGGCAACCAGGCCCGATTTTACGCAACGCGATGCATCGGGAGAGACGTTGCTGGGTTTTGCGGTGACGCGCGCGCTGGATTACTCAGGTAGCGACGACAAGGTATCCGCGCTTCGCATCGTGCTCGAGAACGGCGTGCCCTATGCGGCCGACGCGCAGCAGGTGGGAATGGATTGGAGCTATACCGCGCTGGTCGACGTCCGGGATAAGGGTGTGGCGGTGGCCGCAATCGCGCTTACTGCAGGCGCCGATCCTGATCAGCAAGCGCGATACGATACGTTTCCGGTCATTCTGAGTTATGAGGTGCGACTTCCTCAGTTGCAACTCCTCGTGCAACATGGCGCCGACGTGCACGCCAAAAACGAACGCGGCGAGTCAACACTGATGAACGCCATCAGCTTCAAGCACTTTCCCGAAGCGCTGTTCTTTCTGGAGCAGGGTGTCGATCCGGACTATGCCACGAGCGATGGACGAACTGCCCGCACGGAACTGAAACGTGTAGAAGACGAGTATGCGGCGACACAACGTCCCATGGAGCCGGGACACGCGGCGTTCGCTGCGGCTCTTGCCGCGCACCGCAAGTAAGAAGGGCGCGTGGCCGCAATCACTGCCGCGCCTTCGTCACCCGCCACACGGTGTTGCCCACGTCGTCGGCCACCAACACGCCGCCTCGCCCGTCAACGGCCACGCCAACCGGTCTCCCATTCGCTTCGCCGTTGTCGCGCAAAAAGCCTACGAGCACATCGGTCGGTTCACCGGCTGGCACGCCACCGCTGAATGGCACAAAGATCACTTTGTAACCACTGAACGGATC
>JBBRDP010000253.1:0-4985 GCA_038203795.1 Gemmatimonadales bacterium | reverse complement strand
GTTCTCACTGGCCAAGTATCGCGTGGTCACCGAACACGGCGTGGAGTTTCGCAGCCATCTCGATGGTTCGTTGCACGACTACACACCCGAGCGCGTCATGCAGATTGAACGCAATCTCGGCGCCGATGTGATCATGCAGCTCGACGAACTCATCGCCGGCGGCAGTGAAGAAAGTGCGTCACGCGCAGCGATGGAACGCAGCTTGCGATGGCTTGATCGGTGCCGAGTTGAGTTTGATCGTTTGACACGTGAAGGACGCGCTGATGGCTTGCTGCTGGCACCGGTTGATGGCATCACGGATTTGCATCCGGACGACGAACGCGTCGCGCCTCCGCAAGCGCTGTTCCCGATTGTGCAGGGCGGTGTGAATCCAACGCTGCGACGAGAATCAGTACGTGGCATTCTCGCCAGCGGTGACTGGATTGGCGTCGCGATTGGTGGTCTCTCGGTGGGCGAGTCCAAGCCCGATATGCACGCCACGCTCGAAGTGTGTGAACCGCTCATGCCGAGTGATCGTCCGCGGTATCTGATGGGTGTGGGGTTTCCGGAAGATCTGGTGGAAGGTGTGCGTCGCGGCGTTGATTTGTTTGATTGTGTGGCGCCCAATCGCATGGGGCGCGATGGTACGGCGTTCACACCCGATGGCAAGGCGCAAATCAAACAGGCCGCGTTCCGCACCGATCGTCGCCCACTCGTGGACGGCTGCGCGTGCGAGGCGTGCACACATTACGATCGTGCGTTCTTGCGACATTTGTTCATGTCGAGTGAACCGCTGGGACAACGATTGTTGGCGATGCACAACATCGCGTTTGTGATTGATGTGATGGCGCAGGCGCGGGCCGCGATGCACGGTGGCACGTTTAGCGCGTGGAGTGATGCGTGGTTGCGTCGGTATCATCGGGAGGCTGTCACGCTGGCGGAGTGATGTATGGCGTGCGCCAGCGGCGATGTGTTGACACCGATATGTTCTGTCGTCATGGCTCTCGGAACCACACCGCTGTCCGACGCTGATCGCGAGCACTCGCTGACGCTGACGCAATCGCTCACGCAATCGCTGACGCAATCGCTGACGCCGTATCTGGCGCCGCTGCGCGCGCTCGCCCGTCGTCACAGTCGCGTGCCCGACGACGCCGACGATCTCCTGCAGGACGCGCTGCTCGAGGCCGTGCGCGCCGGACGCGCCGACCTCACACAGGCGGTGAACTATCGCTGGCTCACCGGCACGCTCCGCAACCTCGGCGCGATGACTGCCCGCAGCGCGGTGCGACGTCGACTGCGCGAGTCACGCTGGGTGCTCGATGGCGCGCCCACTGCTGAGCACACAGCAGCGCCCACGTCGCACGAATGGCTCACGCATCCCGCCATCGCCGCGCTGCCACCGGCGCTGCGCGATGTCGCTCGTCTGGCCCTCGCCGGCCACGACCGCCGCGAAATTGCCTGGCTGCTTCGGCTCACCGACACGGCCATGCGGCAGCGCATTGCCGCGCTCAGGCGAAAGCTGGCTTCGTCGGCCTTGGAGGTCTCGACAGTGCTCGCGGCCGAGCCACCGTCAGTCCGCGAACTCGACCTCCCGCTCGGCCTCATTCGACGCGCGCTGTTGCCCGTGGTCGTGGCCACCCAAGCGGTTGGCACGCATGATCCTGACGGACATTTGTTCGTGTTCGCGCAATCCGGCGCTCACGTTCGGCCGGTTGGCGGCAACAAGTCTGAACACCTCGTGGTCTCTCACCCTGACGCACCGGAGCTGTCCGCATGATTCCGTCGCCCCGCATTGGCAGTGTCTTTTTCTACGTCGCCGACATCGATCGCACCGAGACCTTTTATCGCGACGTGATCGGCCTCTCCGTCGAGCGCATGCCCGATGATGGCAGCGGTCACCCGTGGCTCAACGCCGTGATCCCCGGCAACGTGGATCTGATCTTTTTTCCCGGCGACGTGCACCCTGGCAACTCGCCGATTCTCGTGTTCGACCTGGCATCGGGCGGAATAGACGGGGTGGTCGCGCATCTGGCCGCCGCCGGTTCGCAGATTGTCACACCGGTGAGTCATGCACCGGGCGGTTGGTCGAGCGAGTTCGCCGACCCGGATGGGTACACGTTCTCGCTGTATCAAACGGAGGCGCAGCCGCGTTGATGGCACTTCAGACAGGCGCGCGTGTTCGTATCATGCCTTACCTCACGTCCCTCACGCACCGTTGTTCACGCCCCACGCTGCCATGCCGATGAATTCGCTGATTATCGAGGTGTACTCGGATGTCGTTTGCCCGTGGTGCTGGATCGGCAAACGTCGCCTCCAGCGCGCGCTCGATGCAATCCCTGACGTCACCGCGCAGCTACGGTGGCGTCCATTCCAGCTGCGCCCGGACATGCCGCCGGAGGGTGAGGCGTGGGCCGATGTCGTGAACACAAAATTCGGAGGGGCCGCGCGGGCGCGCGAGATGTTCGCGCACGTCGCCGAGGCGGGGACGAGTGAAGGATTGACGTTCGATTTCGAGCGGATCACGCGGGCTCCGCAGACGATCAATGCGCACCGTCTGATCTGTTTTGCCGACGCGGCTGGTTTGGGATGGACGCTTTCCGAGCAACTGTTCCGTGCCTACTTCGTGGACGGCTTGGATATCAGCGACCGGGGTGTACTGGCCGAACTCGCCGCCGGTGCGGGGCTCGATCCCAACGCCGTGCGCGCTATGCTGGACGGGGATGCACATCGGGAGACCGTGCTGACCAGTCAGCAGGAGGCCGGCCGCCTGGGCATTCGCGGCGTGCCGTTTTTCGTGCTGGACGACGGACTCGGTATCAGCGGTGCGCAGCCGATTGAGGTTTTTGCCAACGGAATCCAGAAAGCACTCGCGCAGCAAGTTTTTCCCTGATGTTCTCTGTCTAATCCGGCAGTACTTCGCCCGCAGGTGCCGGCATCTGACATCAAAACGCCTCGCTGAAGGCCACATAGAGGCCACTCTGGCCGGCGGTTCCCAGTGCGTAGTCCACCCGCACGGTAGACCGTGCCACCCGATCCAGCCGGAAACGCAGCCCGGCACCATAGGTCGGAAGGATGCGACTTTTCGCAACATCACCAAGACTTGAACCGATCAGTGCAGCGCCACCAAATACTGCCGCACCGAATCGACCGATGAGCGGTGACCGGTATTCGCCCTGCGCCGAGGTGAGCCACTGATCGCGGAAACGACCGGTGGCGTATCCGCGCATGGCGCTGCTGCTCCCCACCAGCGCCAGTTGGTCGAACGGGGGCTCGCCGCTCGTGCCCTGCGCCAGGAACTGGCCGGCGACCACGTGCTCCCGACCGATCGTCCGATAGATCCGCGCGTCAAGGCGGAGGCGCCGGAAGTCGAACTCCGAGCCGATCGCCCCATTCGCCGAGCTGGCCGTGAGCTCCACCAGATGCCCGAGGGCCGGCGCGAAGAGATTGTCCCGCGAATCGGCGACCACGCCGACGGTCGCGAGCACGGTCCGCCCACCTGACGAGCCGGCAATCGAGCCATCGGCCAGCGCGAGCCCGGGTTCGGTGCGCACAATCGCCTGCTCGATCCGGCGCGCCCCGACCTGCAGCCACACGGCCGGCGCAATGCGTCGCTGCACAGTGAGCGCCAGTTCCGTCCCGCGCGGGGTGAACGCCTCCTCGGCGCTGTCCGGCGCCTCGTCACCGTTCCCGTAGTAGAGGAGCGGGAACTCCTGCCAAATCGAGTTGACCAGCACACGCCAGCGGTTGCCGGCCGACCAGCGGTCGACATCGAGAAAGACGCGCGTTTGCTGCTTGGCGGTACGCACCGCGTTGCCGACAATCGACGAGGGGCGCGTGGGTTCCGGCGCGGCCGAGGTTTTCGTCACGAAGAGCGCCACACCGTACTGCGCGCCCGTTTCGGGTGCCGCGCCCAGCACCGGCAGCACGACAATACGCCGTCGAGCGACGGGCGCCGAATCAGTGGTGGACTGCGCCGCCAGCGAAAGCATCGGCGACAGGAGCAGCAGAGCGAGGAGGCGTGATGACAAAGGCATGGACATGGGGGCTGGGCGCCGAGTGGCGCGTGTGCCCGTAGTGTCGCTCAGCCGATCGCCCCACGCGATACGTCAGATGTCGTAGCGCATTCCACCCGCGCGGCCGCGCGGCGCGGTCACTTCCGGATCGCCCGCGCTACCAGATCCGGATGATCGGCGAATACGCCATCGACGCCCGCCGCCACGAACGCGCGGGCTTCCGCTTCCACGTCGCCGGCAAAACGTGCGTCAATGAACCGCTCCTCTTTGCGCAGCGTCCAGATGTGCACCTTGAGTCCGGCCGCATGCGCGTCGCGCACGAGCGTCGTCTCGCCGCCTTCCGCCGGGAGCACCAAACGTTTTTCCGGACCGATCCCGAACGCATAGCGCGCTACGTCGCGAAGTCCCTTCGGCGTGAGCATCTCCGCGTAGGTAGGCACGTCGGCGTTCAACGCGTGGTCCGCTGGCAAGCCTTCGGAAATCAGCTGAATCAATCGGACCGACGTCTGTGACGTGAGCGCGCGGAGGTTGCCCACTTCAAACGATTGAATGAACACCGGCGCATCGGCGCGATTCCATCCGGCGCGCGTGAGCGAGGCCAACAACGGCTCCTCAAGCGCCAGACCAATGGACCGGAAGTACGACGGATGCTTGGTTTCCGGATACACACCGACGACGCGTCCGCGCGCTCGGCCGAGCGAGTCGGCCAGCGCCAGCACCTCGTCGAAGGTGGGAATGGAGAACTGGCCATTGTACGACTGGTCGCGAAAATCGAGCCGCTCTCGCGCGCGCAACGTACGCAGTTCGGCGAGCGTGAAGTCTTCGGTGAACCAACCGGTCACCGAATCGCCGTCGATCGTCCGGGTGACCTGGCGATCGGGAAAGCGCTGCGCGACGTCGGTCGTGCCGCCGATTTCATTCTCGTGCCGCGCCACGAGCGCCCCGTCCCTGGTGCTTACGAGGTCGGGCTCGATATAGTCCGCGCCCATGTGC
>JBBRDP010000252.1:0-5015 GCA_038203795.1 Gemmatimonadales bacterium | reverse complement strand
CGCAGTCTGAGCTGTCGCGATTCAACGCGTTCGCGGACACCACGCCGGTGTCGATTTCGGCGGCGTTTCGCAGTGTGGTGCAACAGGCGCTTGATGTCTACACGGCATCCGACGCCCACTTCGATGTCACGGTTGGTCCGTTGGTGGATGCGTGGGGCTTCGGTGCACCGGAACGCACACCCGAGCCGCCGAGCCGCGCCACGCTCGATTCACTGCGAGCGTTTGTCGGTTCAGACAAGCTGCGGCTGAGCGAGCAGGGACTGTCAAAGTCCGATCTGCGCGTGCGTGTGGATCTGTCGGCGATTGCGAAGGGATTCGCGGTTGATCAGGTATCGCAGTTGTTGTCGGCGCGCGGACTGAGCGAGCACTTGGTAGAGATCGGCGGCGAGCTGCGGGCGCGCGGGCGCAACGTGCGTGGCGAACCGTTTCGCGTTGGAATTGAAGAGCCCGATCCCGATCGTATTGCGGTGCGGCTGGCGGTCGCGCTCGCCGACCGCGCACTCGCGTCATCGGGGAATTATCGTAACTTCTATGAAGTGGACGGGGTACGATACGCACACACGATTGATCCAAAAACCGGCGCTCCGGTTCGCCACACGTTGCTCGCGGTGTCTGTGCTGCACGTGGAGTGCTCGCTGGCCGATGCGTGGGCCACGGCGCTCATGGCAGCGGGCCCTGACAAGGCGTGGTCGCTGGCGCAGGCGAATAAACTTGATGTATTGCTGCTCATTGACGGTGGCGACAGACGAGTGGACGAGCGCCTGACCGCCGGTTTCCAGCGTGCCGTGCGTCGCATACCGAATTAGCGAGGAGTTCGCACCATGATGATGCTTGCCCTGACGGTGGCGGTGATCGCGATTGCGATGGGCGCGATGGCGCTCGGCGTGATGATCTCGGGTAAACGCCTGAAAGGCTCATGTGGCGGAGAAGATGGTGCCGATTGTGCCTGTGAGCTCGCCGGCCTCAAGCGTGATGGTCGTGCCTGCGCGAGTGCTGAAGCGGCGCGCGAGCCCGCCCTCAGGGAGCGCTGACAGCGCTCTGGCAGCTGCTCAGTGGGGCCGAACCGCCTTGGATGCCTTCTCGCAGCGGCAGCGGGGCGTTGGTCAGTCGCCATTGTGCTGCGTCGATATCGTACGTCGACGGCACGACAATAGCCCCCAGCGCTTCGCGGCACGCCACGGGAGCCCTTGCGACCACAATTGAGAACAGATCCACGAGCGCAGATCCTTCACGACGAAGGGCATGGTGCGTATCTGCCCACGCGCCGAGCCGGAACGCGGCGGCTCGTCCATCGGTGATGTCGACAACGTGCACTGTCGCCGGCCAACGCAGTCCGCTTTCCAGCAGGCCGGCCCGCGGACGCCCGTTGTGAATGGTGCCCGAGAGCTTGAGCAGCAGATCGTTCCGCGCACCGTAGAGCGTCACACGAGTAGCCCCAGCGTGAGCGCGCGGGAGCACGGAATCGCGAAAGTACTCGCGATCAACATCGGGCGAGACGAACGCGAGACCGCGTAGCGGAGAACCGCGCAGTCGTGTGCTGAGTGCGTCGTCCCGGAGTGCGACGGCGAGCAGCTGATTACCCATGCTATGGGCGGAGACCACAACTCGCTCGGCTCCAAGCTCGTGGACGAGCGTCTCAACGGCCTGCGCCAGATCCGGTGCGCTGGCCGATGCGGCGACCGAATCCTGCCAATAGGCCTTCGTGAAAAACCGTTTCGACGTCGGCCACGTGACGCCAATATCGTTGGCCGGCCACGCAAATACCACGACCGGACCGCGAAAGCCGCCACGCCGCTTCATTTCTGCGGCCTCCTCGGTGGCCTCGTTGATAGAAGTGGCGTAGCCGTGCACGTGGAGCAGCACTGCGGCATCCGGGCCCGCCTCGCGAATCGACCGCTTGAGCGCCTCGAGAAAATCGGGTTCTCCCAACCGCGACGCGAAACGCGGCTTGACCTCGAGGCGTGCATCGATCGACTCCGCATCTCGGCGAACCGGTGTGACGTCAAACGTGCGGACTCCATACGAGAGCTCGGCGCGCCGATTGATCCAGTCGTCATCTCGCTGCGCCCGATTGGTGATGTACCAGACGGTGTCCGGCGCAGTCGCGTACGGCGCAGCAAGCGAAGACGCAGCAAGCGAAGACGCAGCAAGCGAAGACGCAGCAAGCGAAGGCGCAGCAAGCGAAGACGTAACCGAAGGCAGCGCACCCGCGTCGGACCGCGCTGCGCCCAGCACAATGGGCACAGCGGCTATTAGAGCGGTGAGGGCAAGAACGCGCATCCCTCGTGATACACCGGCCATGATGGGAGGTCCCTGTGCCCGCGTTCCTACGCGATGTCGAAGTTCATCATCATGCCGTGGTCCTCATGCTCCAGATTGTGGCAGTGCATGAGGAAGCGACCCCGATGGCTGTCGAACTTTGCGATCACCGACACCCGCTCACCGGGATACACGAGGACAGTGTCCTTCCACCCCTGTTCCCAGGGAAAGAGCTGATTGCGTCCACCAGTGCGCGCCTCCACGCGGAAGTGCACGGCGTGCATGTGGACCGGATGCGGGAAAGGTCCGTCATTGATGAACACCCACCGCTCGGTCGCGCCGAAGGGGACGGTCTCATCGACACGATCCATATCGAAGTTGCGCCCGTTGATGCTGTGCATCATCATCGCGCTCCGGAAATGGAACTCGCGGGTACGCGTTACTGCGGCTACGTCGATGGGCGGAATCATCGAAAATGCCGATGGCACCGACACCGTCTCGCGCACCGCGCGAGTGATCACGAACTCCAACAGATCAAACCCCGCGCCCTGCGGGATGACGGCGCCTGCGCCCATACCCCCGCCACCGCCCATACCCCCGCCACCACCCATCCCTCGGCCCATCCCGCCCATGCCGCGATACGGAGCCTCGAACGGCAGTGAACGCAGCATCACACGCGTCCCGACCGCGAGGCCGGAAAAGTCGAGCAGCAGATCGGCGCGCTCGCCGGTGGCGAGGTCCATATGCGGCAGCGCAACCGGACGCTCGAGCAAGCCGCCGTCCGTTCCGATGAGCGTGAGCGGCCGCCCATTCGACAAACCGAGCCGGAAGATGCGCGCGTTCGCCATACCAAGCACACGCACGCGATACAGCGCGGAATCAATGTTCACGCTCGGCGTGCGCACACCATTGACGTACGACGCACTGCCGAGCAGCCCCTCCATCATGTCGTGACCCATGGTCACGTTGTACGCGATGCGTCCTTCGCTGTCGGGACGCTTGTCCTGCAACATGATGCCCAACTCGCGCGCGCCTCCAGGCAGCTGCAACGCATCTTCGGCGGCATCAGTCACAATGAACAGACCCGCCATGCCCAAATACACCTGTGGCGCTGTGCGCATGTGCGGATGCGCGTGATACCAGTACGTGCCGGGCCGTTCGTTGATTTCGAAATCGTAGCGGTACTCGGCACCGCTGTTGATCGCCAGTCGCGGATGTCCGTCGTCTTTCTCGGGCGGGCGAAGGCCGTGCCAATGCAGGATGGTTGGCTCGGCGAGCTCGTTCTTGAGCACGATGGTGGCGCGTTCGCCAACGCGTGCGCGGATCGTTGGCGCAACCGGCCCGTCGCCAAGCGACATCACGGGTGACGAGACACCCGGCGCGATCTGTGTGGTGATGGACCGTGCGGTGAGTGTGAGCGCGCGCGGAGAAACGGTTGGCGGAACGTAGAGCGGGCCGCCGGTGACTATGGTTGGCGAAACGCGCCATGCCGAGGGCGAGCTCAAGTCACCGAGTCGGGTAGTAAGCGCCGCGCCGCCCGCCAGAGCGGCAGCGCGCAGGAAATCACGACGATCCATCGAAAACGCGCCTGCGGAAATGTCCGCGGTTAGTCGGAGTGGCACTCACGCTGCGGCGTCGCAGGCGGCATCCCTGAAATATAGCGCAGTCCGGGTGGAGGGGGTGATTCAGCTGCCGCGTCTGAGTGTGTGCAGCCGCACTGACTGCGTGCCATCCGTCGGGTGCACGGCGATACCGAGCACATAGTCGTCGCCGATTGCATGCACGCGGAGTTCACCTGAGATCGTGGTGCGCGCGAGCGGCGTTCCATCTGCGCTGAAGACGATCCACTCGGCGTCGCCGGCAATGCGACGCGGTGTGCGGCGTACCCAGAGCTGATCACGCGCGTCAACGATCATCTGGTCGTAGGCGGGGATCGTGGCTGGATACTCGACACCTTCCCACATGCGAACGAGCGACTTCTGCATGGCCGAGTTCTGACCAGCGGTATCGAGAAACTTGAAGCGTTCGATATCGTCTTGTGTGGTGCGCAGATCGGTGTCGAGATAGCGCAGCACGGCGGTCGGTGTTCCGTCGGTAGCAAAGGACAGCACCGCGAAGCTGTCGGCGGTGCCGATATACGCACGCCTGCGGGAGAACGCGAGCACCGGTTCGCGACCGAGCGGATGTGGACTCGTGCCACCCTCGATGACCAACCGCTCCGAGCCGGGATACTCTCCGAGTGTCGCGTGGTGCCTCCCGTTGGCGGCGGCGAGCCAGTACAACGTGGTGCCGCGAGCACGTCCAAGTGCCATCGCTTTTAGCCGCTCCCACCCCATGTGCAGAAAGAGTCCGTCAGGGTTGCATGTGGTGCGATAGGCTATTTCGCCCTGCACGCTCTCGAACGATAACGAGCGTGCGAGACTGCCGTCGAGGGTAAATACCTGATACGGCTCACCGCGCGTAATGTCGTGCACGAAGAGCGAATCGCTACACGGCAGCATGCCGGCAATGTACCGGAACTCTCCGGGACCATCTCCCTCGCGCCCGACGGTGCGCAAAAGCTCGCCGCTGTTCGAGAAAAAACGCAGTGATGAAAGTCCGCGGTCGGCGATCACGAGCTCGCCATTCCCCAGGCGTGCGACGCCCTCGGCGATGCCGATGCGCGGCTCGCCGGCGTCATCGTCGCCGGAGATTTCGAGCGACGGTGTGGCGCTCACCGTCCACGACGCGAGTTCGGTTGACGCGTTGGTTGCGGC
>JBBRDP010000251.1:0-5034 GCA_038203795.1 Gemmatimonadales bacterium | reverse complement strand
GTGCGGGGGGCCGAAGCCCCGGTTCAGGTCGAATAGCGAATGAACAACGACAACGGGATCAGCCGACGCTGCCTTCAAGCGTAATGCCCAGCAACTGCTGCGCTTCGAGCGCAAACTCCATGGGCAGTTCCTTGAACACTTCCTTGCAGAAACCGCTCACGATCATGGAAACCGCCTGCTCGGCGTCGAGCCCACGCTGCTTCAGATAGAAAATCTGGTCTTCCCCGATCTTGCTCGTGGATGCTTCGTGCTCGAGGATCGCCGAGTTGTTCTGTACTTCGATGTAGGGGAATGTGTGCGCGCCGCAGGCATTGCCCACCAGCATGGAGTCGCACTGCGTGTAGTTGCGCGCGCCTTCCGCCTTGGGAAGAATGAGCACCTTGCCGCGATACGAGTTCTGACCCTTCATCGCCGAAATACCTTTGCTCACGATGTTCGACTTCGTGTTGCGACCGATGTGGATCATCTTCGTGCCCGTGTCGGCCTGCTGCATCTTCGATGCCACGGCCACCGAGTAGAACTCACCCACCGAGTTGTCGCCCTGCAGAATCACACTCGGATATTTCCACGTGATCGCGGAACCGGTTTCCACCTGCGTCCACGAAATCTTGGCGTTGGCCATCGCCTTGCCGCGCTTGGTCACGAAGTTGAAGATGCCGCCTTTGCCTTCTTCGTCGCCCGCGTACCAATTCTGCACGGTAGAGTACTTCACCGTGGCACTGTCGAGCGCGATGATTTCCACGACCGCCGCATGCAGCTGATTGGTATCGCGCTTGGGCGCGGTGCAGCCTTCGAGATAGCTGACGTACGAGCCTTCGTCGGCCACGATGAGCGTGCGCTCGAACTGGCCGGTGGTGGACTGATTGATGCGGAAGTACGTGGACAATTCCATTGGACAGCGCACACCCTTGGGGATGTAGCAAAACGAGCCGTCGGAGAACACGGCCGAGTTGAGCGCCGCGAAGAAGTTGTCGCTGTACGGCACCACGGATCCGAGGTACTGACGTACCAGATCACCGTGCTCGCGTACCGCTTCACCGAAGGAGCAGAAAATGATGCCCTCTTTCGCCAACTCCGCACGGAATGTGGTGCCAACCGACACGGAGTCGAACACCGCGTCAACCGCGACACCATTCATGCGCTTCTGTTCGTTGAGCGAAATGCCGAGCTTGGCGTACGTCTCGAGCAACTTCGGATCGACTTCGTCGAGCGAACCGAGTGGGTTCACCGACTTGGGGGCCGAATAGTACGACGACGCCTGATAGTCGATCGGTTCGTAGATGAGATTGGGCCAATGCGGCTCGGTCATGGTGAGCCAGCGGCGGTACGCTTTCAGGCGCCACTCGAGCAACCACTCCGGCTCCTGTTTCTTCGCTGAAATAAAGCGAACGGTGTCTTCGCTGAGTCCGGGCGGCAACGTTTCCGACTCGATGTCGGTGCTGAAGCCATACTGATACTCGCGGTTGACCAGTTGGTCGATGGTTGCGCTCATGCCTGCTCCTCGTCCCACGCAGTAGGCCCGTTCAGGACAGGCGCGGTCGCGCCGATCGCTGACGGAACGTCGATGTTGTTGTTCGTTGCGCCGGCGACCGCGGGCTCGCCAACGTCATACGCACACAGTTCTCCCCCACCCAACCGATGCACGCGTCGCTTAACCGATGCGCCGAGCAGTTGCGCCAACTGCCGCGCCTCCACTTCACACGCTTCTGGAAACTGCGTTGCGATCTCGCACATCGCACAGTTGTGAATGCGCAGCGTGGCCGCGCCCTCCGCCACTGATTCCCCTTCGGCCATGTACCCGCGCGCGGTCAACAGTTCGGCCACCAGCTGCACCCGCTCCGCGAGCGGCAGTCCCTCGAGCACCGGGCCCGCATCGGCCGCCAATGTTTCCCATTCCTGCGCCAGCACCCTCGCGACCGACGGCGCGCCGCGCTCTGCCTGCAACGCCTCAAGCGCCGAGGCGAGCACCGAGGCATAGCGGCGCGGAAACACCGCCTCGCCCGCTTCCGTGAGCCGATACGCGAACACCGGAGCGCCAACACCGCGAACTTCGCGCTGGTACCGTACCACGCCGTCTTCTTCGAGCAACTTCAGGTGCCGGCGCAGCCCGTTGGGCGTGAGCCCAAAGCGCGTTGCCAACTCGGACGCCGTGAGCGGCTGCTCTTTTTTGAGAGCCACGAGCAGCTCCGCACGCACCCCCCGAAAACCACCCAGCGAGCCAATCACGTCTTGCATACCAGAGAATATAAGTCGGGAATGTCGAATCGGCAACAAAACTGTTGACGAATCGGTCTGGTTCCCAACCGCGCCTTGCTCCGGAATCCTGGCCGGTGATTAAAGTTCGGGTGCGACGATTATGATGCGTTTTAACACATTTCCCTCCGTCACCCGAGGACGCTCGCTGGTGAACACCACGATTCTGCTCGCCTTGTCGGTGCTGGCTGTCGGCGCGGTCTATCTGGCCCGTGTGCGGATGCGATCAAATCGTCGGCTGCATGAGCGGGACGGATTGGCCCAGTTCAAGGCGTCGTTTCCCGGACGGGACATCCCGGATGAGCTGCTGGAGCAGACGTACGCGCATCTGGTGGAGCGGCGCGAGGCGGTCGGTGACGACGCGGACGATCACTTCATTGTGGCACCCGGACATGACCTGCGCACCGTGTACCACCTGGATGGCCTCGACATTGAAGACGCGGTGCTGCTCATCTCCGACCGCGCGGGTGCGCGACTTCCGAAGGCGCACGACCTCGACGATCTCAAGGGCCATGTGAAAACCGTGCAGGATCTGGTGCAGTTTCTGGAGCCCTATTTTCAGCGTGAGACGACTTACGAGTGAGCGCCAGGCACACGGGCGCGCGGGCCTTAGGGGCGTTCGCGCTGGTGCTGTTGGCCGCCTGTGGACCTGGGCTGAGACCGTTGCCGCCGGCCACCATGCCCACCCCGGTTCTGCGGCCCCCAGCGGCCCCCGTCCCCCCGAATCGTCCGGCGAGCTCCGGCGTGCTCTCGCCCGGCGTGAGCGATGCCGATCTGGATGCGCTCTGGACGCGTCAGTTGATGGTGCCGGTTGCCGGGATGGAGCCCGCGCAACTCCGCGACGACTACGAGGCTCGGCGCGGCGCCCGCGCGCACCTTGCCCTCGACATGCTCGCTCCCAAGGGAACCGCCGTCGTGGCGGCTGACGATGGCCGCATCGGGCGGCTCGGTACCACCCCGGTGGGCGGCAACTTCATTTACGCGCTCGATGCGGACGAGCGCTTTGTGTACTACTACGCCCATCTGGACCGTCACGCGCGCGGGCTCTCCGTGGGCGATCGCGTGCGGAAGGGCGACGTGCTTGGCTATGTGGGCACGACGGGCAACGCGCCGTCCAACACGCCGCATCTGCACTTTCAGGTGATGCGCAAGGCGACCGGCCGCGCGTGGTGGGATGGCCCGCCAATCAATCCGTGGGCATTTTTCGTATACTCCGGCGCGCCGACCCGGTAGATTGGTGATTCCCGAAGCGAGCGACGCGTGGCTGTGTGCCGGCGATCGCGCACCCCGTCACCCGTACCCCCAGTGATCATGACCATGCGCGGTAAGGATCGCGCCGCGCTTCGCGCTGAAGCGCACCATCTCGCCGTCACCGTCCATGTCGGACAGGGCGGTCTCACGCCGACGCTGCTCGGCAGCTGCGATGACGTCTTGCGGACGCGCGAGTTGGTGAAAGGCCAGGTCGCCAAGGGCGGCGAGCTGTCGGCGCGCGAAGCAGCGGAAACAATTGCGCCAGCTGTTGGCGCTGAGATAGTTCAGGTGATTGGCCGAACATTTACGTTGTATCGCGAGAACCCCGAGTTGAAGCGGGGCGAGCTTCCACCGTGGCGACGCTGACGATGTCGTCGTCTTGTAAAGCGTCGTGTGGGTCACTAACGTCCCGTGGTCCGAATCGTCCGACGCGTCCGACTTGAGCCGAGTTCTCACATGCCCTACATCATTACCGAAGCTTGCATCAGCGTAAAGGACAAGTCCTGTGTGGACGTGTGCCCGGTTGACTGCATTTACGAAGGTCCGGATCAGCTCTACATTCAACCCGACGAGTGTATCGACTGCGGCGCGTGCGAGCCGGAGTGTCCGGTCACGGCGATCTTCCCCGAAGAAGACGTGCCCGCGCAGCTCCAGTCATTTGTGGGCAAGAACCGTGACGTGTTCACTGGTCCGACGCCGCCGGGTCGCCCCACGCGCTGAGTCTCCGAGTGCCAGGTGACGACGCCGTTGCGTCGTCACCGCACATCCGCGTTATGATGTGAAGTAACGCGCTTTCAGCACGAACGCGGCAATCAGTGCGATGTACTGCAGCACCGTGCTCCGCTCGCTCCACATCGCTTCGCCCCACGCGTGCGTTCCACGTGCCCCGGACTTCGGGGGCGACGGAAACCACCGTGGGGTTTTGCGTTTGTACGTCAGATACGCGTCGCCGAAAATTGTCTCGAGCACACCTTCTTCGTAGCGCACGATGTAGTAGTACTCGACGGCAAAGAGCAGCGTGGCCACCGGCAAAAACCACAGCACGCCGGAGACGACCGTGAAGCCCATCCACACGAGATAGTTGCCCACGTACAGTGGATTGCGGCACCAGGCGAATACGCCGTAGTCCACGAGGCGCTGTACCGCGCGTGACCGGCGGCGTGTCACCGTGCCCGCCGCGGCGACTCCGCTAAGACGAATGAGCTCGCCGATCGCGACCATCACCAGCCCGATCACCCACGTGTTGAGCGCCTGCTGACCGGGCACGAGGAGAGGAATCGCGAGGAATGGCACGGGGAGCCAGCCTCGATTACGGAATAACACCTGGCCGATACGCGCCGCAGGGGTGCGTTCCGCGTCAGACGGCGTCGGTGGTACGGTTGCCCTTCCTGTCGACATCAACACGGGGAGTTGGAGAAACACGCAGTTGCGGCGGGCAACCGGTCGGTCGCGAATCGCCTGCAACGCTCCAACAATACCGTCAACGCTCGCTGAGCGCATCGTCGCCGTCAAAATCGAAGGCACCGACCG
>JBBRDP010000250.1:0-5039 GCA_038203795.1 Gemmatimonadales bacterium | reverse complement strand
GTCCATCTTGTCGGCCAGCGCGAACATCGCGTACGTCGCTTCGCCGGTGTTGATGAGCCCCTGACTCAAATCGCCGGCGTCGTGCCAACCACCGCTCATGGTGATGCGTTTGTCGCCGAGTGTCGCGAACCAGTCGAGATGATCGAGGCCGTGCACACCGGGCACGTCAAAACCGCAGCGATTCCCGTAGAAAAAGTTGAGTGTCTTGCGCACCGACGACTTCCACACATCATCGCCAATGGGGAACGGCTTGCTGGTGAGGCCGCCGGATCGCAACACATAGCTGCCCGGCGAGTTGACCTCGGAGAAGTCGAGCTGCTGAAACGTGCCGAGTGCGGTGCGTACGGTGGTCACGGGCTTGCGCAGCACCGTCTCGCCAAACGCGATATCCGTCACGCGGAGCAAGTCGAAACTTGAGGCCGTGAGCTCGCTGGCCAGAGCGGTCTTGGACGCGCCGGTTTGATACCCGCTGTGACTGAATGCGAACTTGCCCGGCGCGATATTCCAGCCAGTGTGCTGATCGGGCTCGACGCGCTGCAACTCCAGCTGACCGATCTCAAACGCGGCGTGATCATTGGGACCTGCAAACATGCGATTGATCCAATAGCCGATTTCAAATCGTGTGATGCGATCCCGTGCCAGTGGTTCGATTTCCCAGACAATCTGCTGCCACCCGTTTCGTGCGAAGGTGATGTAGTGATGTCCTTCACGCCCGTAGCGATCGGGCACTTTCTCTTCGCCGTCGTTGTGCAGCACCAATTGCAACGGCATCACGGGGACGCCGCTGAAATCAGGGCGCACCCACAGTGAGATACGATTGTAGCCGGTCCAGTCTTCGTTGTTGAACGCACGCGAAAGATTCACCGACGAGAGTCGCGAGCGATTCGGTGCCGGTGCGTCGCGAAACATTTGCAGCTCCACGCGCAGCGCGCGCATCGTGCCAAGTCTGGGCTCGGCGGGAAACGAGATCTGTCCGGTACCCGTGAAGCGCCACGCCGATGGATCGGTCATGCTGTCGAGCACGCGACTCGACAGGACCGGTTTTTTCAGCCATCCGAACTCCGCCGAGTTCACGTACTCGATGGGCATCATCGGACGCTGCGCGAGCGCGGGTGTTGTCGCGGTGCCGAGTGCCAGTGCGATGGAGTAGAACGCGATCGTACGGTAGCACATGAGCAGATGGGGCATGGTCGGGTGACTGGGGAGAGAAACGTATACTACGGGTGAGGGGAAGTTCACAACGCCGCTGGCGCTGAGGCTGGCGCTGGGGCTGACGCCGCCTGCCGAGAGCTAGAGTAACGCGTCGCACGCCGAAGCGAGAGAGTCCGGCGGCCCTCGCTCTCACAATCCCAGACAGCTGGCTACGCAAGTTCCGATACCTGTTGGTTCCCGCGCAGTTCTTCCTCGCTGGTGCGTGCACCCCTTATACGGTGGCGAGCACCGCGCGCACGGTGCCGCAGGGCGAACTTACGCGCAGCAAGGTGTTCTACGTTGTCCCTTCAGGCGCTCAATCAGCCAACAACAGCAGCAACACGGCCATGCCCGGCTTTGACCTCGAGCAGCGTTTCGGTCTCGACGACCGATCGGATATCGGGATTCGCATACCGACCATAAGCGGCGCGATCGTGACGTACAAACGACGGCTGACGAGCATAGCAAACCGGGACGCCGGCGGCACCACCATCATGCTCGGCGCCTTCTACGACCGATCGGCGCTGAAGCTGCGCCGAGGCGATCTGGTCGTCGTGCCGGCGATCACTGTGCACGGCGCATCGCTCATGAAAATGCTGACGTGGTGACGCACCCCTTATGCGCGCGGTCCAACAATCAGAGGGGATCGTCAGGGTTGAAGGTTTGCGACGACGCGGCGGTTTGATCATTGTTTACATAGAGACGGAGCACCTCCTCTGCGGCCGGCAGATAGGCTTCAACCGGCGGCAAGCCGCCGTCGAGACTGGGGCCAACGTCGCGGAAGAACGTCGCGATTCCGTAGGCCAGCGTATGCACGTCGCGATGACTGCGTACACACTGCTCAACGAGCAACACCAGCTCACCCGCGACGTCGGCCGATGAGGGATCTTGCATCGATCCCCAGCCGATGCGATCGAGCGCGCGCGTCAGCGCCGGTGTTGCCCCCGATCCGCCGGGAGCGGTGTCGGCGAGAAAACGCGTCCGAAGTTCGTCGAGTCGAATCATGAGCAACGCATGCTATGCAATCACGGATCGCCCAACAAGGCGGAGTCGTCGGTCGCGGTGCTCCGACGCGCCACCGCGTTGCGATCAATGAGGACGGCCAAGGCAACACCCGTGAGATAGCACGCAACGTCGCTCCACAAAAACCCCTGTCCGAGCACGAGCGCACCGAACGCATTCGCGCGCACGGCGTCGAGCCACGGCGTGTGCAGCAGCTGCGACACTTCCACGCCAATCGCAATGCCGAGTGCGGCGGTGGCCAGCCGCATAACCGGTGCGCGCGGCCAGAGGAGCGCGAGCCACCAGTACACCATGGCGGCCCACAGCACGTCGCCGGCGTAGAGCGACACGATGTGCGGCAGCGAGTCCGGGAAACGACGGGACGCGAGTCCGAAGGCTACGGTGATCAGGAGCCAACGGGTGATGGCGATGCGGGAGCGTGTGGGAGGCGTGGTGATGACCGGTGGAAGAGGTGCCGCAACATCATGCAGGCGAGTTCAGCGAGCCAGAACGCGTGCGAGCAGCTCGGGCATCGCGTGCAGATGGTCGATGTGATCCGGCGCTGTGTTGCCGGCAAATCCGAGCACGGACAACGAACCGTTTCGTGCCTCGCTCAGCTGCTGCATGCCGCGGGGGCCCCATTTGAGCACGGGGGTACGTCGCAGTGCAAGCGCATCGAGCAACCAGTCGGCGGTTTCTGTCGTGCTCGCGAAGGTGCCGGGAAATATCTCGGAATGCGTGATCACGAAACTCTTCTCACCGCGCATCGCGGCACGCGCGAAGTCGCGGAAGGCGACCAGATTAAGCGTGTCGAGCGAACCGTCGGCCGCCACTGGGCGACCCTCTGGTTCGTACGAGGTGTGCATCCCGTCCAGCAGCAGCACGCGCTGCACCCGCGCCGCGTGTCGCGGCTCTCGCAGAATCACGCGAATCGCGCCATGGCCGGCCGAGAAGCCCACGAGCGTCAGCTGCCGTATGCGCGACGGCCGTGCCCGCGTGGTCGACACCTCGAGCGCGATCTGCGCGAGCAGCGAGTCAAACACCACGGGGTCGGTGAACGCACGGTGATACGCGCCTGATCCGGCGCCAAGGTTGACGACGGCCGACACGGCACCGTCTCCGCGTGACGATACCGCTTGATGCGCGAGCCACGCTGCGCCGTGGAAGTGAATCACCAGGT
This sequence comes from Gemmatimonadales bacterium, assembly GCA_038203795.1. Lineage (GTDB taxonomy): Bacteria > Gemmatimonadota > Gemmatimonadetes > Gemmatimonadales > Gemmatimonadaceae > JAABRT01. The sequence goes on along the minus strand of JBBRDP010000250.1, from coordinate 1,666 downwards.
CGAATTGGTCCCGTGAGCGAGCGCGAGCGGGAATGAGGATGTCGACCGGCCGACCGGCCGGTCCTGGCACCGAGCGTGCGAATCCGGCGAGTGGCCGTTCGGTCAGCCGTTCGTGCGCTCGTGTGCTCTCCGTCATGGGCGACGGGTTCTGGGGAGCAGCGGGTGGCACTGTGGCCTGTTGGGCGCTCGCGAGCGAGACCGCAGCGCTGGCGGCGTGCAACGCGGCCCCGATCGCAAGTCCGAAACCGGCGGCCCGGGACCGCGCGATCAGCGTGCGGAGTACGAGGAGAGCGTGCATCATTAGGAAGCTTAGCTGTCAACGGGATTCATCGTAGCGCCGCGTGGCCCATGACATAGCTTGCCTGTTCTCCCCTCAAGAGGCAACCGATCGGTGCAGCCATTGTATCGTCATCTGGCAATGATCATTCCCATCGTGTTCTCGTTCGCTTCCGCACTGGCAACACGGGAGCCGGCGTCGCGTACGCCATGGAGCGATGGCGAGCGCGGAGCACTGAGCGATCAGACCAACACCAGAGTATCGGGCGTGGTACATGACAGCGTGCGCAGCCAACCACTTGGTGGTGCCCTCGTGCAGCTCGTCGCTGCCGACTCGCTCGCCAATTACGGGCAGACCACGCTGTCGGATTCCTTGGGCCGATTCGCCTTCACCAACGTCCCCAACGGGCGCTACACACTCGGCTTCTTTCACGACATGCTCGACTCGCTCGGCCTCGCGCCGATGACGCGCAGCGTGTCGGTCGCAGGTGAAGTCGAGGTGCGTGTTGATCTCGCGATTCCTGCGCCAACGCGCATTCGCGCCGCGATGTGCGGCGCGGCCAACGCGCAAAACGCCGCCGCGGTTGCCACGGGTGTAGTGCGTGATGCGCGTACAAAGGACCCGCTGGCCGGGGCCACGGTCACCGCAGAATGGATTGAGATGACCGTCGGTCGCGGAAGCGTGGGGCGCCGCACGGTGCGACGGGTGGCGACTACAGCAGCCAACGGTTGGTACTTCCTTTGCGACGTCCCCAGTCCGGGTGTGCTCGTACTCATGGCGAATCGAGGCGCTGACAGCACGGACTTCGTTGAAACGCAGGTGCCGGACAACGGCTATCTGCGGCAGGAGTTGTATCTCGGAAGCGTTCGCAGCCTCACGGTTACCACTGGCACCTCGACCGATTCTTCGGCGCCGTCAGTTCGGCGCATTCATGTGGGTGATGTGCGTCTGCGTGGTTCAGCGGTAAGCGCGGCTGATGGGCGGCCGCTCGCTGATGCGCAGGTAATGTTTGCCAACGGTCCACAGGCCCGCGCCGACGCGCGTGGCGAATGGACGATTGCCGACGCGCCCGGTGGGACCCGCCTGCTTGAGATCCGGGCAGTTGGCTACTACCCCGAGCGACGCACGGTCGATGTGGTGGAGGGTGCCCCGCCGGTGCGAGTGGCACTGAAAACGTACAAGTCGGTGATCGATACGCTCAAGGTGGTCGCGCAGTACGATCGGTTCAGCAATCTCGAGGGGTTTCGCGAACGCAGCCGTCGGGGTCTGGGTCGATTCTTGACAGCCGAGGACATCGCGAAGCGTTCGGCCATGGTCACCACCGACCTGTTCATGATGGTGCCTGGGCTGTCTGTTGACGGCGTGGCCGGCATCGATCGCACGGTGAAA
>JBBRDP010000249.1:0-5051 GCA_038203795.1 Gemmatimonadales bacterium | reverse complement strand
GGTCTGATCTCCGCGCTGGTGTTGGGAAGCGCCGACCCCGTGTCGTGGATGATCCCGATCACGGGGCCGCTGGCCGGTGTGCTGCTGCTTGCACTGCTCGCGATCGCCAACCTGAGCAGCCTCGTTGGCATGGTGCAGGGCAACTGTCAAACGCTCGTCCAACACGGTGGCGCGCGCCTGCAGCAGCTTGGCTGGCCGCGGTTCACATTCGTGTTTTTCTGCTGCGTCGCGGCGCTGGTGCTGCTCGCCTCTGACGTGTTGTACGGCCGGTTCTATACGCTCATCGCATTTTCCGAAGCCATCCTCGCGCCGATGTGCGGTATCGCGTTGGCGGATCGGCTGCTGCTTCGGCGAAACATGGTCAACTTGCGCGCGCTCTACGACACCAGCGTGAACGGACCGTACGCGTACTGGGGGCGTGTAAACTGGGCCGCATTCGCCGCGCTGGGCGCCGGGGCCGCGGTGTATCTCGCACTGCTCAACCCGCTGACCATGACCGGTACCGCGTTGTTTACGCGGCTCTCGGCGAGTGTGCCGGCGGTGATCACGGCATTCGTCACGCATGTGCTGCTCACGCGTGTCGTTGTGATGCGCGCGGGCAAGGGTGCGTATGCGACCTAAGGCTTCGACGCCGGCACCGTCTTCATCTCCATCACCATTGTCTGATTCATCGCGTTGGACTGACCGCCCATGTCGAGATCGATCGCCATCGTGATGTTCATCTTCATGTCGACGGACGGCTGCACACGGTCAAAACGGATAGCCATGGTGGACACCCCCTTTCCATCGAGGCTCCGCAATTTCGCCGACGCACCGGGCGGCATGGCCGCCGCGTCCATGACCTGATCCTTGGCCGACTGTGTGATCGACATTTCGAGCACCATGCTGTCGGCGCCGAGCGACTTCACCTCGTACTCCACGTCTTGCATGATCGTGAGCCCGTTCTGCGTGACGGGACGCGCCGCCTTCCATCGCGCGCCCACGCCCACCTCCTGAGTCGGGAACGCGACGCTTAACTGGTCGCTCGAGGCGAGCGACTGAATGGCTTGCACCGCCGCCGGCGCGCCCTCGCCGAAGGCCAGTTTCGAGATGTGCCCGGTCGGGCTGAACGTGTAGTTCATGGTGGTGCCTTTCATCGCCGTGACCTGCGGGCGCATCGCGTCGAGCATCATCGCATCCGCACCGTCAGATTCAAGATCAACATGCACGATTTCCTGCGTGACGGACGCCGACCCGTCGGCCGCCACTGCCGATACCGCGACTTGCGTCGTGATCAACGTGGCAGGGAGTGCCTGCGACGGCAGAGCCATGCCGCCCATCTCGATGTTCATGCTGATTTTCTGGCGCATCGTCACGGATTCGCTGACACCGGCCACCAGTGTGTAACGAAGCGCGCGGCGCGGTGCGGTGCCGGCGTCGAGTACGGTGACGACAAGCGGCGCTGCAGCGGACGCCGACGTGGTGTTCGCCTGCGCGTGCAGCGACTCGGCCGGCGTGATGCACAGGGCTGAGGTGAAAAACGCGGTCGACAACACGGGCAACGTGAAACGCGACGTGAAACGCGACGTGAACGGCAGCGTGAAACGAGGCAAGAGCAGACACCGGAGAGAGAGGAGTTTCGGGCCCGACTATGTTGGCACCGATCGCACTGTGTTGGCGCAATCACGCACCACCGTCGGCAGACGACGCAGCGTCAGCGCGCGTCTCACACCAAACGTACGCCGACTCCGGCCACGTCGGAAGCGTCAGCGGGCGGTGGAGGCGTATGCGTCACGGCAACCTGAATGCCACCACCGCATCGCCGCGGCCGAAGCGCCCGCCATCCCCACCGGCCGCAATCACCACATACTGTTTGCCATCGGCCGCGACATAGGTCATCGGCGCGGCCTTGCCACCCGCTGGCAGCGGCGCACTCCAGAGCTCCTCGCCGGTTTGCACATCCACGGCACGAATTCGTTGGTCGAGTGTGGCGGCGATGAACACGAGTCCACCGGCCGTTACGATCGGACCACCGAGATTGGGCGAGCCTTCCGAGATGACGCCAGGCGAAGGTGCGCCAGCCGGCGCCTGCGATGGCACCATGGCGCCCAGTGGGATCTCCCAGGCAATTCGCCGGTTCGCGATGTCCACGGCCACAAGCTTTCCGAATGGCGGGGGCGAGCACGGCAGGCCGTCGGCGGCGAGCAGCAGTCCTCGCACCTGAACGTACGGCGTGCCACGCAGGCGGTTGACCTGGTGCGAGCGCGTTGCGGCGTCGCGTCGCAATGAGTCGAGATCGACGCCGGCCGCATCGACGAGGCGCACGAACGCGGCAATCGTATTCACGGGCACGATCGCCAGTTCGTGTTCCCGATCCCACGCCACGCCGCCCCAGTGCGCCCCGCCAATGTTCGACGGCATCACCAACGTGCCGCGCGCGCTTGGCGGGGTGAAGATGCCCTCATTGCGCAGCGCCCCGATCTGCGCCGCGCACGCTTCACGCGATGCAGGCGTCACGCCGAACGCCATCGTAGCATCGAGTGACCACGGGCTGAGCGCCGGCAGCGTGGAGAACGGCTGCGTCGGCCACGCTTCCTCGCCGGGTATGTCACTCGTGGGCACCGACCGCTCCTCCACCGGCACCAGCGGGCGGCCGGTGTCACGGTCGAGCACGAACAGCATGCCCGTCTTCGTGGCCTGCAACACGGCCGGCACACGGTGTCCGTCTATGGTAACGTCTGCGAGCAGCGGCGGCGACGCGTTGTCGTAGTCCCACAGATCGTGATGTACTGTCTGGAAGTGCCACACGACTTCGCCGGTGGCGGCGCGCAACGCGACAATACTGTTGGCATAATCGTTTCGACCAAGACGGCGTCCGCCGTAGTAGTCGGGACTCGGCGCACTCGTGGGCACGAACACCAGTCCGCGCGAAGGATCGGCGGTGATCACACTCCAGGCATTGGCGGCACCGGTGCGGTGTGCGTGCTCGCCGCGCCACGAGGCGTACGCCGGATCGCGTGGGTGCTGCGGTACGGGATCCCATCGCCAGCGCAGCGCGCCGGTGCGCGCGTCAAAGGCCCGCACCTCGCCGCTTGCGGCATCAACACGATTGTTGTCCGCCACGGCGGATCCGACCACAAGCACACCGTTGACAACGGCCGGCGGCGAAGTGACTTCGTACTCCTGAAACTCGAACGGCGCATTGCGGAGCCCGACGCGCAGATCCACCACGCCGTTACGACCGAATCCGCGACACAACCGACCAGAGCGTGCATCGAGCGCGAGGAGGCGTCCGTCAATGGTCGCGGCAATCACCCGTCGAGCGCACACGTCACCCGCCTCGGCCGCGCTGTCGGTGAAGAACGACACGCCGCGTGACGTGAAGTCACCAAAGCCGATGCGCGGTGACACCTTCGCGTCGTACCGCCAGCGTTCCGCGCCGGAGACAGGATCAAGCGCGATCACCTTGCCGAGTGGTGTACTCAGGTAAAGCAATCCGTCAACCAGAATGGGTGTGGCTTCGAAGGAGCGATTGCCCGGTTCATTCTCCCCGGTGTGAAAGGTCCACGCGGGTACGAGACGATGCACATTCGTGCGATCGATTTGAACGAGCGGAGAGAAGCGCGAGCCACCCGCGTCATTTCCATACGTTGGCCACTCAGTGGTTGGCGACGTGGTTCGGCTGGACGGTTGCGCGGCTACCGTGGGTGCGCTAATCGCGAAGCCGCTGAGCAGTAGCACGGCAGCGACTCGTGTGTGTGGCATCATGCGTGCACCTCATTCACAACGGCGGCGTGGATATCGTGCACTGATTCGAGGCGCACATGTCTCTCGACGTGCTCGACGTGCTCGACGTGCTCGACGTGCTCGACGTGCTCGTGCGTCTCGTTGCCAGTGAACACATGCAGGCGAATCACTCCCCACGCAACGAGCCCACCCACCAGCCCACCCACGATCACATCGCTCGGAAAATGCTTGCCGGAGAGCGAGCGGAATAGCATACCCAGCACGATACCGATGATCGCCGCAGACAGCACGGCAGTGCGCCAGCGATCGGCGACGTAACAGCGGCGGTAGACGAGCGCGAAGAACAACAATCCGAACGCGGTGATGCTGGCATCGCCAGAGAAGAAGGCGTTGTGCACATCGGAACTCGCCAGATCCTCGAGCAGCTCGCCTCGACTCTTGGGTGCGAGCGCGCTGACCGCCACGGAATCGATGTAGGTGAATGGCCGCAGCCGATCAACTATCCCTTTCGTGATGCCCGTGATGCTTTCGGTGAGCACATACCCTTGGCTGTACACCCACAGCAGTACCACACGTCGGCGTACCGAACCCGCAACGAGAAGGAGCGCGATTGGCACCAGGTACACGGCGGTCGTCTTGAAAATGCGACCGGCATCCTTGGCAGTTGTACTCCAGCGGCCGGCAACCAGTCGATCAATGGGATTGATCTGCTCGACGTCCGGAGCATGTTCACCCGCGACAACGCCACGAAATGCGCTCGCCTTGCGCTCCATGAGATGTGCGGACCCAAACGAGAGCATCAGCGCAGCGACCGTGATGACGAGATCGCGGCGGGGTTGCATGACAACAGCCTGATGATCATACCAATAGCCGCGATTGGGCGCGCGCATGGCGAGCAACATGGCGGCGGTAATCGCAATGAGTGCAGCGAGTGAAATTCCAGGGAGCATCATAGGGCAAGTAAGAGGCAGGACGAACAGGACATCGGAAGGCTCCCACAATCTCCTCGAGATGTCGAGACGATCAGGACAAGCGGGACTTCGCCCGTGACGAACGGGATGTTGTACAACGCATCACTCCGCGTCTGCGCGGAACCGGCGACTCCAGCTCAATGTTGTGCCGTCGTGCATCACCACCCGATAGTCACCGTGTGACCACGGGTGGATTTCTCGCACCGCGTCGAGTCTTACGATGTCACTCTTGCTGATGCGCAGGAAAAACGTCGGATCGAGACGTGTGGCCAATGACGTGAGCGTGCGGCGCACACGAAAGTTTCGCGCGCCGCTGTGTACTTCGGCGTGATTGCGATCCGCGCGTATGCGATC
>JBBRDP010000248.1:0-5064 GCA_038203795.1 Gemmatimonadales bacterium | reverse complement strand
TGCGTCTCGGTGAGGCGCGCTTTCAGCAACTCACGACGCCCACCGCCGTGCAACACCGCGTCTTCCACCTGCTCGACGTGCGCGTGTAACCCCCGACGTCGATTGTACCCAGTAACGTGCACGCGTCGAATCCATGCAACGCGTAGCCACGCAATCGCTTACGCGCATTCTTCTCCACCGAACTTCGGTTTAATGTTGGGCGCGATCGCAGTGTTGTGTGTGCCGAGCGCAATGCGCGCTCAAACCACGACCGTGCCGGCGCCGCTGCTTCGCATCTGGGCTGAGGGAACGGATGGTCTGCCCACCATCGGCGTGATCACGCACGCCGTGCAACTCGCGAGTGGTGTCATCGTGATTGCCGACAATGTGGACTCCCGCTTGCACTACTTCTCGCGCACGGGTTCGCACATGCAGTCGGTCGGACGCAATTGTGGCGGACCCGGTGAGTGCAAGTCGGTCACCTGGATTGGTGAGTGCGCCCGTGATTCGGTGTTCGTATTTGATCGCATGCAGAGCCGGATGTCGGTCTTTACCGCAGACGGTCGCAATGTGCGGCAGCGTGTGCTCGCACGGGATCCTGTCATGCTGGCCTGCGCCTCAAACGGTACATTCGCGATGGTGCAGTTGGCGGGTGCGCCGAGTCCCGGTGTTCCGTCCCGTGGCAACATCGTACGCGTAGACGGCAGTGACCGGGAATTGGCCCGTGTCAACGATGTCTTGCTTGGACGTGAGCGGCCATTGGCGGCGGCACTACAGATCGCGGCGGCACCCGACCTGCTGATCTATGGCGCGAGTGACAGCGCGCGCGTGTTTGTGCTCGCTGACAGTAGCGCACCACGCAGCGTGCGGGCGGGTATCGCGCTTCGCACACCAACCGATTCGCAGCGCAATGCCGCCATTGAACAACTCGTGATGAGCATGCCAGGCAGCAAGGCGGATCAGGCAATCACACGCCGATACGCACGTCGCACGCCGTTCGCCCCCGTGCTGCCAGCGTACAGTGCGCTGATGTTCGACGACATCACGCGATTGTTGTGGGTGCAGCAGTCGGTTGCGGGCGACGGCGAGACGGTGCTGGAGCGACGCACCCTCACCGGCGCGTTGCAGGCCACGGTGCGCATACCGGTGGAGCTCGACGTGTTCAGTGTGCGCAACAATGTGTTGGTGGCGCGCAGTACGAATGCTGACGGCGAGCAATCGCTGGTGTTGTACCGGCTGACGGATTCGGTACGGTAGGGGAGTCGCAGCGACCACACGCGCGTACCGTGGGCAGCGACGTTGCTCGCAGGGCCCCACGTCTCGCGAATGGCTCGTGGTGCGCACTGTAAGCCGCCAACCGTCTACTGCAACCGTGAACTGAAGGTGTGATCTCGACGGCGTGCGGACATGGTAGACATGGCCGGACAAACCGTTTACCGCCTCCCACTGTGGCGACACGCCGCACCACTCGCCACATTTCTCCCATGCCCAAACCCGAACTGCTCGAGAACTTCCCCAATCCGTACGCCGATCGCGACTACGAAATCGCCATCGAGACCACCGAGTTCACGTCCCTCTGCCCGCTCGGCGGCATTGAGAGCGACGCCACCGAACTCGACCTGCTCAAGGGCGGCGCCCCGGACTTCGCCACCATCCGCGTCTCCTACGTGCCCGATGTCAACTGCATCGAGCTCAAAAGCCTCAAGCTCTACTTCTGGAGCTTCCGCAACGACGGCATTTTCTACGAACGCGCCGTCAATCGCATCCTCGACGACCTCGTGGCCAAGTGCACGCCGCGCCACATGACCGTCGTGGGCGATTTCAACGTGCGTGGCGGACTCAAGAGCGTAATCACGGCCAGTTGGCCGCCCACGCCGCCGCGCGCCTAGCGACACCCCACCCGACGCCTGATGACCGCGCCGCCGCTCACGTACGTTGAGTTCGCCCCAGGCAGCGCGGTACAGGACCTGGCGCTCACCTACTGGGGATTCACTGTTCGGGCGCTGCCGTGGGACGGGTTCCAGCATGTCGTCTGGCCCGACGGCTGCCTCATCATTTCGCTCGCGCTGCTCGACGGCGAACCGGTGGCCACCCCGCTGGTGGGGCCCAGGCGCACACCGCTGACGGTCGACGTGCATCCAGGCATGCAGTACTGGGGCGTGCGTTTTCGCCCCGAAATGGGGGCCGCGTTCCTGGGACGCCCTGCTCGGATGCTCCGTGATCAGGTCGGACCGGCGCACCACTGGCTCGGAGCCGAACCGCTGCGCATGCTTGCGCTGCGTGTGACCGGTGCGCTCAAAGCCTTCCCGCCAATGTCCGTCGGTCCAGCCGTCGAGAGCGCCGTGGGACTCGCGCTGGACCGCTGGCTCTTCGATTCCGCTGATACGACAATTCCGCCTGAGCAGTGTGTTCGTGACGCCGTACGAGCAATTGTCGCGACAGAAGGAAATCAGCAAATGGCCACCATAGCATCACTTGTTGGGGTTAGTCCTCGGCACCTCCAGCGATGCTTTAAGGAGGCGGTCGGTTTGAGTCCCAAGGAATACGCGCTGGTGCGCCGAGCTCGGCATGCCCTCAAGCGTGTCGTCCTGGACGACGGTGCGGAAGGCGGGCTGGCGAGAGTGGCGGCCGACACGGGATTCGCTGATCAAGCCCACCTCGCCCGCGACTTCAAGCGACTCATGAGCGGCGCCCCGGAACAGCTTCGCATGCGACTGGCAACGATCGAGCACAGCAAGTTGCTCGACTGATCGGCCGGCGGACGGCAGGCCGAGCTGGCCGTCGTCGGGCATTCCGATCCGGCGCCGCCGCGTTCGGCTATCTTGCAGCCGTGACTGACTACGACTCTTTCGATCCGTCCACCTCACCGCCGGCTTGGCGACGGTGGATCGAAAATCCGATCTACATGCTGGTGCTGGCCGCGATCGCGCTGGTGGTAGGCATCGTGTTGAGCCGCAATACCACCCGCTCGGCCGCTGAACGCGCCGCCTTGCCCCCGCGCTCCGATTGCGTGCGCTTTCCCGGCGCCTGCGCCGACGGCTTGCCCACCGCGCCGCCCGCCGAACTGGTGGCACTGCACACAGAGGTCGCGGCCGCGGACTCGGCGTGGCGCACCACGCTCGCACGCGAGTCCCGCTCTGGGGTGTTTCCGGACAAGGGACTCACCGCGATGCGCGACGCCCTCGTGGCCACGGAATCGGCCGTGCGCGATGCCCGCGCGCTATTGCAGGAGGCCGAGCAGCAACAGAACGCTGACGCACGTGCGCTCGCGGTGGACGCACTGCGCGACGCGTACGAAAGCAAACGCGCGCTGCTGACGCGGGCGACGCGTTTGCTCGAGGAAGCGATCTGATGCCCCGCACGAAAATACTGCGGTTCGACGCGATGTTCGCCAGGCCATTTACGCGGTCATTTGCGCGGCCATTTGCTCGCCCAATGGCGCGGACATTCACCAAATTCATTGCGGTTCTATTCGCGGTGTTAAGCGCTGTCGTGACACACACTGCGCACGCACAGAAACCCGTCACCGCAGGCGCGTCGGTACCGCGTGGCACCGTAGTTCATTTGCGGCTGCAAAGTGGGTCCGTGAAACTGAGTGGGTGGCCGTTCGATTCCGTGCATGTGAGTGGCATGCTCGCGCCCGGTGAATCGTGGGCGATGCGTGCGGACGGTGATACGATGCGTCTGCGCGCTGACGGAATTCCGCGTGGGCTGTCCGCGCCGAGTGAGTTGGAGATTTTTGTGCCGATGTCGTCAGCGCTGATCGTGCGTGCGGCGGCCGCGTCACTGGTCATCCGTGATTTTGATGTGAGTGTAGATGTCGCCACCGCCGCCGGAAATCTGCTCGTCGAAGCCGTGCGCGGACCCGTACGCGCCGAGACGATGCAGGGTACGCTTACTGTACTCGGTCCGATTCCGCGTGTGGACGCCAGTACCGCGTCCGGCGCGCTGTTGGTGAGTGTGCCCTACGATACGATCAACGACGTCGTCTACGAACAACGCACCACGTCGGAACGCGCGACACCGTTCAGTGTGGTGCTGCTGCGCAGCGTGAGCGGTCGTATCACCTTCGACAGTCCGGCCGTTGATAGCGCAATAATTCATAACGTGCGCGGCGACGTTCGCGTGATTACATCACCGACGGCGAGCGGACGCGTGCACGTGACATCACACGTGGGGCGCGTGATTGTGGGATGGACCGATAAAATGCGTGCGTATGTGGATGCGCTCACACAAAAGGGCGGTGTGCGCGGACGCGTGCCGGTCAATGGAGCGCCACCCGCTGGTGCCGCCGCGCAAACGACTGGGAACGTCGCGCAATCGGCTGGTGATACCGCACCATCATCTGCCGGGGTTGACGTGAGCACGCTGATGCGTCGCACGCCGCTCGGTGTCGCGGTCTCTTACACGTTCGGCCGCAGCAACGACACACGCCCGGGACCGTTCACGGTGCGGGCCGTGCGCGGTGAGCTCGTCTTCGAGCGCGTTGACGTGCGACCCGCGCCCTAGTCGTCGCGATGAACTCGGCCGTTCCTTAAGCGGACCCGCGTGAACGCGACCCCATCTGCCGCGGCGCTTCCGAAGCGCGCAGAATTCCTGTCCGCCTTTCAGGAGGCGTTCAGATGCGTGGTTTCACTCGGTTCGCGTTGGCGCTGTCACTGGTCACTCTGATCCCCGCGCTCGGGTCGGGCCAGGGACGTCCGTCCGGCTGGTTGACCCGGTTTGACGCTGGCGCGCACGCCGGTCACGGCGCCGATTCGCTGGTCTTCGAAGACATGAAGCCCGGTTTTCATGTCACCACTGGGCCGACCGTGACCCTCTGGCACCCAGACAGCGTATACATATTTCCTGCACCGCAACGTCGGCCAGTTCCTGATCAAGCAGCGCAACGGCGCCAACACACCAACGCTCGTGCCATGGACGGCTCACGCCGCGATCTCCAAATGGACACCGGCCGCGGGCTCGAGTGTGAAAAATGTGTTGTCGGTGAAAGCGGTCGGCGCGACCGTGCAGTTTCTGGTGAACGGGCAAGTCGTCAGCACGCTGCCGCGGGAGACGGTCAAACCTGATGGCATATTCGGCGTG
>JBBRDP010000247.1:0-5089 GCA_038203795.1 Gemmatimonadales bacterium | reverse complement strand
TACTGTCCATGCTGGTGGGTGGGCTGCTCTTGCCACGCGCCCATGAGGTCACGCGCGTGCTGCGTCTGCGCGCCACGCCCGACGTGGTGTGGTCGCTCGTCGCCGATCCGGCGGGCTATCCCTCGTGGCGCGATACGATGTCATCGGTCGACATTGACGGCACCGCGCCACTGCGCTGGCGCGAGTTCGGAGATGACGGCTCGCTGGCCTTTGAGGCCGTGCGCGTGAATGCGCCGCAGCACTTTGCCGCACGACTGCTCGATGACGATGTGGCACGCCAGATCGAACGGGAGTTCACACTCGAACCGGACGGTGCAGGCACGCGTGTCATCTATCGCGAGTTGAGCACCGTGAACAATCCGATTGCACGATTTGTGAATCGCTACATCATGCGACGTACCGGTGCGAGTGACCGGTTGCTCGTCGCGCTCGCGATCGCACTTGACGAGCGGGCGCAGCCTGACGGCGCGTAGCTCGGCGCCTCACCGCCTCGGCGCAGCGGTGGTGACAAGCAGTCGTCGAACGCTGACGATCCCCAGCATCGGACCAATCGCCAACAGAGCGAAAGCCCACGGCCAGCCCAGCCCCCGCACGACCATTGGCACCAACTGAATGGTCAGGGTGGTCAGCAAAAACCCGAGCGAGACCTGCAGCGTCAGCGCCGTACCCACCGCATCGGCGGGGACACTTTCCGTGACCAGTACGCTGAACTGCGCGCTGTCGGCGATCACGAAAAAACCCCACACCAGCGCCACCGGCGCGAGCAGCCACCAACTGCGTCCGAATCCTGCCCCTATCGCCACCGCACACACGCCGCTCACCGCCATCGCGCGCATCACGAGTCGCTCACGGCCAATACGATCGGCCACGAGTCCACCCCATACGCACCCGATGCCGCCCACGGCAATCACGCCAAACGACACCACGCCCACAATCCAGGACGGCGCCGCGACCACGCCCGGTTGCATGACACGCTGTAGCTCACTCGCCGCAAAGAATGCCGCGATCCACGTCCAGAAGCTGTAAAGCTCCGCCATGTGACCGAGATATCCGCCGAGGGCGAGTCGATAGCGCCGGCCACGCAGCACATCACCTACAAGCGACCAACTGAACGGCCGCGACGGAAACGCGTACGGTCCGTCCCGATAGCCCGCGAACACGACCATCGCCGCGAGCAACGCACTCACACTGGCGCCGATCGCGATGTGCGACACCTCGGCCCCGGGGATCGCCTGCGCGAGATACGGCACCGCTTTCCCGATGGTGAGTGCGCCCACGATGATCCCCACCGCCACACCGCGTCGCGCGCGAAACCAGGTGGCCGCCATCTTCATCGCGGGTGGATACACTCCGGCGAGACACGCGCCGGCCAGGAAGCGTGACGCCAACGCCACCGAATAGCTGTCAGTGAACGCGAGCGGAAGATTGGCGAGCGCGCCGGCGACCGCAGACGCGGCAAACAAACGACGCGCCGGCACCAGGTCCGCGAGATTGAGCAGCGCGCTGATTGCGGTACCAACCACAAAGCCAAGCTGGACCGCATTGGTAAGCCAGGCAACGTCCGTGTCGCTGAGCGCCCAGCGCTCCGCGAGCTGCGGTGCCGACGCACTGCCGGCGAACCACAGCGCCATGCCGAGCAGCTCGGCGACCGCCAGCAGCGCGAGCAGGCGCCAGCGCGAAGGATCTGAATCGGGAGGCGGGAGTGGCACGGGCGCAAGATAAGTCGCGCGCGTGCCGAGAGGCCCGTCGCCGGGCGCCGCTAGCGCAGCCGCGCCGACCGTATTGAGATGACGCGTGCTTTCCCAGTCACGTCGTAATAGCCCGTGAGCTGCACCTTGTAGACCGCAGTGCCCTTTTTCACGAGATACACATTGAAGTTAGGCCAGATCTGCAGGTCCGACCCGGTCACGTTGTACTCGTACCACGGCCGCGCGCCGAACGGACCGCCCAGCGCGTCCTGACCGAACGCCGAGTTGGGGATCGCGCGCATCGTCGCGAGGTCGAGTGAGGCAAATGGCACGTCTTGCGGAGGGGCCACCAAGTGTCCCGCACCACCGCTGGCGCCGGAGTTCACGCGGATCAGGAATCCTTCAAACCGAACGTCCCACGTGCCCGCCGCCGACGACACGACGCCCGCCACCAGGTCGAAATAGACTGGTGACGCGCCCGCCGTGACGGTGGCCGTGCGAACCGCCGGCAGCGTGCCGTTGGAGACGGCCTGCATGGTGTACTCGAACGTGACGCTTCCGGCTGCGGAGGCCGTCGCGCCCGCGATGTTCGTGACCCGAAATTTGCCGTAGAGCGGCACCGGCAGCACCCGCGAACGAATCACGACAAAACTACGGGCGCTGTTCGCTTGGGCAGCGGCGCCGGTGCCGGTGAACCAGCCATTGATACGCGCATTCAGCGACTCGCTCAGGAACTGCGACTCGGCGGGAATCGCCGTCGCCGTCACGGCGTCGAACGCAGCCCGTTCTCCAGCCGCCGTCAGGATCTGAATTTGGGCGTTGCTGATGTTCTCATTGCCGCAGAGACAGAATCCGGAGACGCTGCCGGGACCGGCCGGCCCGCTGTTGAGCGCCACCGTGGTGGCGAAGAACGAGAGATCCCAGTTGGTGGACGCAGCAGGTGAAGATACGGCAACTGTTCGTATTGTATCTCCTAACTGTACGTATGCTGTCGCCGTAGAAGCGTCGATTTGTAGTTCAGAGACGGCGGACGATGCTGGCGGCGTGATCGGCTCCACCGGATCACTGGAGCAAGCGCCAAGCGCCAAAAGGGCCAAAGCGGCGCCGGAGCACCGGCGAGCGACGAATTCGGACATAACACTCCAAGGAAAGAAACGGCGATCGGCAGGCCGACATCGCCCGAAGATGAGAAGCATTCCCGACAGAGACACCTGCACGTTACTCGCGGTGACGCCATCCGCTCAATCGGCACAACTACCACCCTCCACCCCCGGATTGTGCGGAGTGAAACCATTGCCCAACCACTGCGTATGGAGATATTGTAGCGATATCATTTTGATTCCACGACACCCGATTTCTTCACCACGTGAGGGGTACATGACGTTCCGAGAGACGCTGGCTAAACCCGTTGCAGGCATCCCCGTGGCGCTGCTGCTCGTCGCCGCGCTCGCCGCCGCCGTCTGGATCTTCGTGGTCGGCGCTCGCACCGAAGACGGCTTCAGAGTGGCCGTCGCGCTCGTGGTCATCGTACTGGCCCTGATCCTCAGCCCCGGCCTCTTCGTGGTCAATCCCAACGAAGGCAAGGTCCTGACGCTCTTCGGCACCTACAAGGGCACCGCCAAAGCACCCGGCCTCTGGTTCACCAACCCGTTCATGAGCAAGAAGGCGATCTCCCTGCGCGTGCGGAACTTCGAAACCGGCAAGCTGAAAGTGAACGACGCCCGCTCCAATCCGGTCGACATTGCCGCCGTGGTCGTCTGGCGCGTCACGGACACCGCTGAGGCGACGTTTGAGGTGAACGACTACGTGGAGTACGTGCACATGCAGAGCGAATCGGCACTGCGCGCACTGGCCAGCACCTATCCGTACGACACGCATGGCGACGCCGACATCTCGCTCTCCACGCACACCGACATCGTCTCGGCAAGCCTGCTCGACGCCCTCGTCGAGCGCCTCGCCAAGGCCGGTGTGGAAGTACTGGAGGCGCGCATCAGCCACCTTGCGTACGCCCAGGAAATTGCCGCCGCGATGCTGCAACGGCAGCAGGCCAGTGCCGTCGTCGCCGCGCGGCAAACCATCGTGGAAGGTGCCGTGGGCATGGTACAGATGGCGCTCGCGATGCTCACCTCCGAACGCATCGTCGAGTTCGACGACGAGCGTAAGGCCGCGATGGTGAGCAACCTCCTCGTCGTGCTCTGCTCCGACCGTGCCGTCACGCCGGTCGTGAACACCGGCACCATCCACCACTAGGCACGCCACCCATGCACGAGACCAACATTCGCCACCGTGGCTGAACGCAAGCCGTTTCTGCTGCGCATCGACCGTGAGGTGCTCGACGCGATGCAGCGTTGGGCCAACGATGACCTGCGCAGCCTCAACGGCCAGATCGAGTTCGTGCTGCGTGCCGCGCTCAAGCGCAGCGCGCGTGCGCGGCCGGCTGAGCGCGAGCACGATGGTGACGACTCGACTGAAAGCTGACGCTGATTCCTCTCCCGGACATCCATCATGATCTTTTTGCCATTCCGCCGCCCACTCGCCACACCCGTGCGTCTGACGCTTGCGGTGCTGCTCCTGCTGTTGCTCGGCGCCGGGCTCCTCGCCGCGCAGACGTCCGCGCCGCGCACCGACCGCTTCACGCTGCTCTACCTCGCCGCCAACGACACCGTCGGCGTCGAACGCATCGAACGCACAGACTCCGTCCTCACGGGCGACCTCACGGTGCGCGGGCAACCGCGCATTCGCTGGACGGAGCGGCTGCACGAGCCGACGGGCATGCACACGCTATACATCGACGCGTGGCGCCCCGGGGCTTCACCAACCGAAACACCGCTGCAGCAACTGCTGCTGCAAGTGCGACGCGATTCCGCCTACGTCTACACCGCGCCGGCTGCGAACGCTGCGCTGGGCGCACCCATGGCCACGCTGCCCGCCCGCACCAACGCACGCTGGCTCGTGAACCAGTCACTGGCGCACGCCGCGTGGCTCACCGGTCGCAGCGTCGGAGACACGGCGTGGTTTGTGTTTTCAGCCGGCGCCAGTCTCCAGCCGGGCGTGCTCTCCCGACAGGGCGATTCCGTCACGCTCACGCTGGCCGGCTTGCGCAGCATTTATCGATTCGCCGCCGACGGTGCCCTGTTGAACGTTGACGTTCCGTCTCAGGGATTGCGCGGCGTCGTTGTGCGCGGTGACGCGGCGGCACGCATCAGCACGACGCCAGACGCACCGGTCTCCTACGACGCACCCGCCGGCGCACCGTACACGGCCACGAACGTGCGCGTCCCCACGCCGATGGGACACACGCTCGCCGGCACACTCACAAGGCCACGCTCGGCAACAGCGCGTGTTCCGGTCGTCGTCACGATCACGGGCAGCGGGGCGCAGGACCGTGACGAGTCTATTCC
>JBBRDP010000246.1:0-5095 GCA_038203795.1 Gemmatimonadales bacterium | reverse complement strand
GGCGTTCATCGACATGCTGGGCATGTTGATGATTCTGCCGCTTCTGCCGTTTTACGCCGAGAAGCTGGGCGCTGGTGGAGCGATTGTCGGGTTGCTGGTGGCGGCGTTTTCGTTGGCACAGCTGGTCAGTGCACCGTTCTGGGGTCGGTTTTCGGATCGCTACGGCCGGCGGCCGGCACTGTTGGTGAGTCTCGTCGCATCGGCGATCGCGTTTGTGGTAATTGCGTATGCGGACTCGCTGTGGTTGTTGTTCCTGTCGCGCATTGTGCAGGGCGCGGGTGGCGGCACTGTGGGTGTGATTCAAGCGTACGTGGCCGATGCGACACGACCCGAGGATCGCGCGCGTGTGCTCGGTTGGTTGAGCGCCGCGACCAACGCCGGTGTCGCCATCGGGCCGGCCATCGGTTCGTGGTTACGTCCGCTGGGTGCTGAATGGCCCGGACTCGTAGCAGCGGTGTTGTGCGTCATCAACATGGCGTTCGTGTGGCGTTATCTCACAGAAGCGCGCACGCTCAACACGGCCGATCGCAAGGCGCAGGATGCGGGACGTGGCAGCTCGCGCAAAGCTCTGCTGCAAGTGATCTCCCATCCGGCCGAGCCGGCATCGCGGCTGATCATTATCTACGCGATTGCGATTGGCGCCTTTCAGGGCATCACGGCTGTGCTCGCGCTCTTCCTCGGCTGGCGGTTTGGCGTGACAGAGCTCACGATCGGCTACTTCTTCACGTACATCGGTGTGCTGTCAGTGGTCACGCGTGCGATTTTCCTCGGCCCGCTGGTAGACCGGTTCGGCGAGGCACGACTGTCGCGGATTGGTCTGGCCTTGCTGGCGATCGGTTTGGTCTCGCTCGGGCTGGCCCCCAACCTTGTCACGCTGGCGATCGCCGTGGGGCTGCTCCCGCTGGGCACGGCGTTCACCTTCCCGTGCGTGACCGCGCTGCTCTCGCGCGTGATCAGCAGCGCGCAGCGCGGGCTCTACATGGGCGTACAACAGACGTATGGCGGGATCTCGCGCGTGGTGTTTCCGGTGTTTTTTGGTTTCGCGTACGACAGCTTTGGCGAGCCGTCGCCGTTCTTCATTTCAGCATTGATGGTCGCGCTCACGTTCTTTCTCGCGCGCAACATTGCCACGTTCGTGCCAAGGAAGCGACCGGCGTAGCGTTGCCCTTACGACGCCCTCAGCCCTGGCTCACTATCCAAGACCGCCTTTGCAATCTTGACCATGGGCACCGACTTGTCCTGACTGGTGCGCTGCATGATGCGGTATGCTTCCTGTTCGGAACTGCCCGTGCGGCGCATGAGAATGCCTTTGGCTCGCTCGATGAGCTTGCGTGCTTCGAGTTGTTCGCGCGCCAGCTTTGCGTCCTGCCGTGCGGCCAGCAGGTCACGCGCACGCGCGACCGCTAAACGCAGCGTCGCATCGAGGGTAAACGACGGAACGGGTTTCGGGAGCAGCGCCACCGCGTGCGAGCGCAGCGCGTCATCGGCTGAGAGGGAGAAATTGGCATCGCTGGTGAAGAGCACGATTGCAATACCGGGCGCCTGCTCAGTGATCTGATGCGCGGCGTCGAGTCCACTCGCGCCTCCGCGCATGTGCACATCGAGCAGCACGGCGTCGGGCGTGGACTCCACGGCCTGCCGCACGGCCTCGTCGCCGCTTTCCACTTCGGCAACCACAAGGTGGCCGAGCGACGTCAGCAGCTCAACGAGCGTTTTACGGGCCGCTTGGTCGTCTTCGGCCACGAGTACACGAATGGTGCCAGCAGTGTCAGTCATCGAATAAATCGGTGTCGGGTGGAACGTGGAATCAAACGAGCGCCGCCTCGAGCGCCGCCACACGGCTGAGCACTGGAACGACGCTGTCGGGGTTGAGCGAAATGGAGTCGATACCAGCACGTACCAGGAACTCGGCGAACTCCGGATGATCACTTGGCGCCTGGCCGCAGATGCCGACTTTGCATCCGACCGCGTGCGCGTCGATGATCAGACGCTCGATGGAGCGGGTCACGGCTTCGTTGCGTTCATCGAACAACTCGGCGAGCAGCGCGTTGTCACGGTCGACGCCCAGTGTCAGTTGCGTGAGATCGTTGCTGCCGATGCTGAAACCGTCGAATCGTGCGCCGAACTCCCTGGCCAGAATAATGTTGCTGGGAATCTCCGCCATCACATAGATCTGCAGCTCGTGTTCTCCGCGCACGAGCCCGTTGCCGGCCATCTCGGCGAGCACCCGATCAGCCTCGTCGAGCGTGCGACAGAACGGGATCATCACCACAACATTGCGAAGCCCCATCGTTTCACGGACACGGCGAATGGCACGACATTCGAGCGCGAACCCGTCGCGATACTGCTCGCTGTAGTAGCGTGAGGCCCCGCGGAAACCGAGCATGGGATTCTCTTCGTGCGGTTCAAACACGCGTCCGCCGATAAGATTCGCATACTCATTCGACTTGAAGTCACTGAAGCGGACAATCACCGGGTGCGGCCACTGCGACGCGGCGATGGTGGCAATACCGCTCGCCATCTGCGACACGAAATACTCGGGCGGCGAGGCGTAGTCTTTCGTCAGCTCGGCAATCTTTTCGCGGTCGGCTTCGCTCACGCGCTCCGGATGCAGCAGCGCCATCGGATGCGCGCGTACCATGTGCTCGATCACAAACTCGATGCGCGCCAATCCAACGCCGCGCGCGGGCAGTCGCCACCAGCGCATCGCCGCATCAGGATCGGCGATGTTGAGCATGATCTGCGTCTCGGTCTCCGGCAGCGCCGTGAGATCAACACTGGTCTCGTGAAACGCCAGCGTGCCGTCATACACCTGCCCAACGGGTCCTTCCGCACACGACACGGTCACCAATGCGCCATCATGAACGTTTTGGGTTGCATTGCCGGTGCCGACAATGGCCGCGATGCCCAGCTCGCGGCTGACGATAGCGGCATGGCTCGTTCGTCCCCCCGAGTCGGTCACGATGGCGACGGCGCGCTTCATGAGCGGTACCCAATCCGGATCGGTCATGCGGGCCACGAGAATTCCACCATCTTCGAAGCGCGCCGCTTCGGCCATGCTGGACAGCACGAACACTTTGCCTGTGGCCACGCGCTGCCCCACAGCGATGCCGGTGGCAAGTACGGGGCCGGTTTCGTCGAGCGTGAACGTGGTAAGCGAATTATCGTCGTGCGAACGGACCGTTTCCGGGCGCGCCTGCACGATGAACATTTCACGCGTCTCGCCATCGAGTGCCCACTCGATGTCCATGGGCATCTCGTAATGTGACTCGATGCGTGCGCACCAGCGGGCCAGCGCGAGCACCTCGTCGTCGGTGAGCACGAGTTGTGCGCGCTCCATTTCTGTTGTGTCTACGTTACTCGGCGCGCCGTGCCCGTCGAGCACCATCTTCACCGTCTTTGTGCCGACTGCGCGTTGGAGAATCGGCGTGACGTCAGGCTGCGTCAGCAGCGGTTTGAACACGCGCCACTCGTCAGGCGTGACAACACCCTTCACCACGTTCTCGCCGAGTCCCCACGCGCCGTTGATCACGACCATGTTGCGGAACCCGGTTTCCGTGTCGAGCGTGAAGGCCACGCCGGCCGCACCGGTGTCCGATCGCACCATGAGCTGAACGCCCACGGAAAGCGCCACTTTCAGATGCTTGAATCCGTGGTAGGCCCGGTAGGTGATGGCACGATCGGTGTAGAGCGAGGCGAAGCAGCGGCGCACGGCGTGGAGCAGCGCATCGGCACCCGAGACGTTGAGAAACGTTTCCTGCTGTCCGGCAAAGCTCGCATCGGGCAGGTCTTCGGCCGTCGCGGAGCTCCGCACCGCCACCGGGGGATCGACGCGCCCTTCGCGGTGGCCGAGCTCAATGTAGGCCGCGCGAATAACGCGCACGAGTTCGGCGGGAAGCTCACCCCCTTCGATCGCGGCACGGATGCGTGCTCCGACCTCGTGCAGCGGCTCGCCCGACTCAAGGCGGTCGAGTTCGGCGCGCATCTGCGGTTCGAGTTGATTGTGCGCGAGGAAGGCGCGAAAGCCGTCTGCCGTGACGGCGAACCCTCCGGGCACGCGAATACCCTCGGACGTGAGATGCTGGATCATCTCGCCCAGCGACGCATTCTTCCCTCCGACCCGTGCGAGGTCGTGTCGGGTCACCTCTTCAAACCAGCAAAGCATCGGGCCTCCGGTGCTGCCAAATGGGGCGCTCAAGACTTCGACATCGGGCTCCCTGCGGGCCCGAGTCGATGCCGCGCGGTCGTTGCTCGCTGGCATCGTACCTGAAGTTACGGACTCCGGGCGCGCGCACGGTCGGCGGTTGCCTGACACGGCGCAAGGGTAGCGACGACACGAGCGGCGAGGCATTATCGCTCCATGTCGATCTTCGAAATTCTGGCGGTGCTCACGAGCATCACGGCCCTTTTTGCGTGGGCCAACTTCCGCTACGTGAAGCTGCCGGCCACGATCGGCCTGCTGATTCTGGCACTGCTCGGCTCGCTAGCCTTGGTGATTGCTGGTAAGGCGGGCTTCGTGGACCTCGCCGAGATCACGTCGTTTGTGAACTCGCTCGAGTTCGACGACGCGCTGCTCAACGGCATGCTGGGGGCGCTGCTCTTCGCCGGCGCCCTGCACATGAGCCTCGACCGGTTGCGCGAGCACACCCTGATGATCAGCGTGCTGGCAACGGTCGGCGTGGTGACCTGCACGGCGCTCGTGGCCGGCGGGAGCTGGGTGGTGTTTCACTTGCTCGGCTTCCCGATTCCCCTCACCTGGTGCCTGGTGTTCGGCTCCTTGATCGCCCCCACCGACCCGATCGCTGTGGGTGCGATTCTCGGGAATGTGGGCGTCCCCAAGTCGCTCTCCGCACTGATCACGGGCGAGTCGCTGTTCAATGACGGTGTGGCGGTGGTGTTGTTCATTGTGCTGGTTGGGATTGCTGTTGGTGGCGGTGATACGACCGCGGCGCATGTGGCGGAGCTCTTCGCCGTCGAAGTGGTTGGCGGCGTGGTGTTTGGCGGCGCGATCGGTTGGCTCGTGAACCAGATGATGACGCGCGTCGATCAGTATCAGGTAGAGATTTTGCTGACGCTGGCGGTGGTGACTGGTGGG
>JBBRDP010000245.1:0-5098 GCA_038203795.1 Gemmatimonadales bacterium | reverse complement strand
GGGCAAGTGGCTGATCGAACAGATCGGCGTCATCCCCGATATTGAAGTCGACAATCTGCCACACGCCACCTTCAACGGTCGGGACGCGCAGCTCGATGCGGCGATCGCCCATCTCAAACAGAAGATCGCCGAGGATCCCCGGGACGTTCCGAAACCCCCGGCGTATCCGCGCGTGGCGTTTCCGTATCCGCCCCGCTGACCGTGCCTGTCAGCGGACCGGCCGCGCCGCACTTACACGTCTGGCGCGGAGCAGGGAGTCACGCCGGGAGCCGGAGGCGGTGGATCGGCGCGCGTACTATCGACCACCGTATCCACAACCGGCGGAATCGGAGGCGTCGCGTTGGTCGGCACGTCGCATTCGGGGCCGGCGAAGGCGTCACCTGCCCCGATGCACCCGCTGGTCGCGAACGTCAAGGCAAGCAACGCAGCGCCAAGGAGTTGGCGAGGCACGCGAGAAGAACGGGGACGGTCATTCAGGCTCATGATTGCAATATACCCTGTTTGGGTGGCGGTTGGGGTACACGCCACCCACGCCGCAGGACTATGTGACGGGACATCCCCACGGCTGGACACGCGGTTTCGAGCTATGGCTCCCAGTGCGCTCACCGGACATCTTGCATGGTGAGGCCTCGCTCTGCCGGGGCTGACTGTCGGCGCCCAAGGCGCCCCGCGACCCCGCGACCCCGCGATCCCGCGATCCCGCATGCCGGAGACTTGTTCATGACTGCCCCCACCACTGACGCCGTTCTCTCGCTCGCCACGCTTCAGACGGCAGCCGAGTCCCTGACCGAACAAGTGATCAGCTGGCGGCGGCACCTCCATGCGAATCCTGAGGTGTCGTTTCACGAGCACGCGACGGCGCAGTACATCTACGACGTGCTGTCGGACGTTCCCGGGCTGCAGCTCTCCCGACCGACAGCCACGAGCGTGGTCGCACTCCTCATCGGGACGTTGCCTGGACGCGTGATCGCGGTGCGCGCCGATATCGATGCGCTCCCGATTGACGAAGAAAACGACGTGTCGTATCGCTCGCAGGCACCTGGTGTGATGCACGCCTGCGGACACGACGGGCACACGGCCATCGTGCTTGGGCTGGCCACTCTGCTGGCCGCCCACCGCGACGAGATGCCGGGAGAAGTCCGCTTTGTCTTTCAGCACGCCGAAGAGCTTTCGCCGGGTGGCGCCGAAGAGTTGGTCAATGCGGGGGTGATGGACGGTGTGGACGAAGTGATCGGGCTGCATCTGTGGGCCAGCATGCCGCTCGGACGCATCGGGTTGATTGCAGGACCCGCCATGGCCGCGCCCGACACGTTTCAGTGCACCATCATCGGCCAGGGCGGACACGCCGCGATGCCCCACGACACCATTGATCCCATCGCGATTGGCGCGCAGGTGGTGACCGCGCTGCAGCAGGTGATCTCACGACAGGTCGACCCGCTCGAGCCCTGCGTGCTGTCGATCACGCAGTTCATCGCGGGCACCGCCTTCAATGTCATCCCCAACTCCGCGTACATCTCCGGAACCGTGCGCACGTTCGACGCTGAGCTCAGGCGCGTGATACCGCAGCGCATGGAGCGTCTCATCAAGGGCATCACCGAGGGTTTTGGCGCGACCTGCACATTCACCTGTGAACTTGGCTACCGACCGGTGGTGAATGATCCCGCACTGACCGAGCGGCTCACGCAGGTGGTCACGCGCACGTTCGGTGATGAGGTGCTCGACACGATGCGACCGTCCATGGGTGGCGAAGATTTTTCGGCGTACCAGCAGCGCGCACCCGGTGTGTTTGCGTTCGTGGGCGCGGGTAATGTGAGTGAAGGCATCATATTTCCGCATCATCATCCGCGTTTCAATATCGATGAGCGTTCGTTGCACATCGGGCTACGCTATCTCACCGCCGCCACGCACGAGTTGCTCACCGCGCGCGGTGCATGAACATGACATCCAACATGACATCCAACATGACATCCAACATGACCGCCATGTTGACGGTGAGCCACGCAGTCGCACGCGCAGTCGCACGCGCAGTCGCACGCGCAGTCGCACTCGCCGCCGCACTCCTGTGCGCCGGCGTCGCCACGCCGCTGGCCGCGCAATCCGATAGCAGTCGCACGCTGGTGATCACGAACGTGCATCTCATCGACGGCACGGGTGCTGCGCCGCAGCGTGATGTGCACGTGATCGTCACCGGCTCGCGCATCACGCACATCGGGCGCGACACGGTCGCGGTGACCGGCGCGGCCGACACCATCAACGGCGGCGGACGCTGGCTGCTGCCCGGCCTCATCGACGCGCACACGCATATCAGTACGCGCGCTGGCATGCAGCGGGCGCTCAACTCCGGCGTGACCACGGTGCGCAGCTCGAGCACGTCGCACTATCAGGATGTAGGGCTGCGCGAGCTGGTGCGCGCCGGTGTGTTGGCCGGCCCTGAGATGCTGGCCGCTGGAGTGTTCGTCACGCCGAACCTTGGCGAAACGGCGTCGGCCGATCCGCGGCTCGCGGCGCTGGCGCGTGGCGTGCTGTCGCCGGAACAACTGGCCGACGTTGTGCGCATCAACCTTGACCGAGGCGCGGATGTCATCAAAACACGGGCCACGGAACGCGCCGGTCTGGAAGAACAGGATCCACGCAAGCAGGTGTACGACGAAGCACACCTGCGTGCGGTCGTGAATGCGGCCGCTGAGCGTGGTGTGAAAGTGCAGGTGCACGCGCACGGCGACGAAGGGGCGTACGCGGCGGTGGCCGCCGGTGCGCACAGCATTGAGCACGGTACATATCTCTCCGACTCAACACTCGTGCTCATGAAGCTCAAGGGCACGTACCTCGTGCCCACGTACGCGACCGTGGTGGATCTCGCGGAGCCCGGCGGCGAGTATGACACGCCGCTGCTGGCGATTCGCGGCCGTCACATGTTGCCGCGTTTGCGTGAGACGGTGCGCATGGCCTACTCACTCGGCGTGCCGGTGGTCACCGGCGGCGATACGGAGTACGGCCCGGAGAGTGTCACGCGCATTGCGCACGAAGTGGCGTACTTCGTGGACCTCGGTTTCACGCCCATGGACGCGATACGCAGCGCCACGGCGATCGCGGCGGCGTGTCTGGGCATCGCCAATCGCACGGGTACGGTGCAGGTGGGCTACGAGGCGGATCTGCTGCTGGTGGAACGCAATCCACTCGACGACATCACCGCACTGCAGGATGTGCTGGTGGTGATTTCCAATGGCACCGTGGCGCTGCGCCGCATTCCGTTCGGAATCGTGCGCTGAACCGCCGCAGCTAGAAGATCCGTTCGGCTTCGTCAGCGCGGAACAGCACCGCGTCGCGTTCGAGCAGCGCGCGACTGCCGTCGTCGAGCGGTTCGCGACGGTTCGACGGCGCACCGACATCAACAAACAAGGTCTGCAACGCGGCGCGCTGCGCCGTGTCGAACGAGAGTGATTGCGGAGTCACAGCCAGCGCTCGCAACCAGGCACCCGCAACGGGATGCGCCATCACGTAGCTACGGCCTTCGGGCGTGGACTCGGCGACACCGACCGCCAGCTCGGCCAGACACTGCGTGACGGCCACCAGTGACCGCTTCTCGACCTCGTTGGCGGGCGCGCCGGCCAGCATCGCTCGCGCGGCCTGCGCACGCGGGCGGAGCAGACTCACGTCGTCGAAGAAGTTGAGCAGTTCCTTCACCCGGCGAACCGAGGCTTGCTGCGACAGCCGCTGCCGCAGCGAACGCACCGCGAGCACGGCGAAGAGTCCAAGCGCGCCGAGCAGGATGACTCGTGTGCCACCCTGAATCGAGCCCTCGACCATGCCCTGCATGAGCGGAAGCGTGATGGCAATCGTCGCGCTGAGCAGCAGCATGCGAACGATGGGTCGCGAACGGTTGTCGGTAGAAGGCATGGATGAGCGGAACGGGGCCGTTCCCTGCGCGCGCGCGAGGGGATGTGATATTTGACGACTCAGATCATCGCATGGCCACGGCCTTCGCGTCACACCACTGGCCAGTTCTGTTACTCCGCTCGGCGCGCTGCTTCTTCACGCAACGCGGTGTTATCCCACGCGGTGTCGCGGAGCGGTGTCGCGCCCGGTGCGAACTCCCGCTGCAAGTCGTCCTCAAGCGCGCGAATGTTCGCTCGCACACGGTCCACGTACGTGCCCCACTCCAGACGTGCGCGGGACAGCTCACGCAGATGACGCTCGTCATGCCGGCGAAACAGCAGCACGGCGAACGAACGTTGCCCCGCATCACTCTTCATGTGGCCACGTTCCGCCAGCGACTGTAGCACAATCGCGGTGGACGACAGTGACAGAATCAGCCCGATGGCCACGGCCGCGCGCCACGGCTGATCCACGGCCAATCCAATCCCGAACGCCACAGCCGTTGTGCCAAGCACCTGCAGTCCGCCCATACCCACGAGCGTGTCGCGTAGCCTCCACAACAACGGCGGCTGCAGCTCGAGTCCGATAACGAACGACATCATCACGACGCCGAACTCCGCGAAATGCAGCAGGTCCTGCGTGTTGTTGCCAATCAGCTCAAGCCCGAACGGTCCGATGGTGACGCCGGCGAGCAGATAGCCGAGCACACTACCAAGGCCGAGGCGGGAAGCGATGGGTACGGCGACCACCGCAGCCGCCGGCAACACGAACGTCTGAAACAGCAGTCCACCGTCGTTCATCATGCCTCCCGGAGTAACGCCGCCACGTTGGCGTTCAGTCGCGGCAGTTCGGCGGCAGCGTCTTCGTCCAGCATGCCGTCCCGCAGCGCGGTGAGCACACGTGCATAGTCGTGCGCCGCCTGTACGAGTGCGTCGTCCGCCACGACGTGCGTGCCGTGCACGACAAACGGTGCGAGCCAGCGCATGCCACACAGGCGTGCGGTTTGTTCGAGCGGCGCGAGCAGCTCGCGAATCGTGAACCGATTGTTTCCATCGCGTTGATACGCCTGTTCGCCGCCACCGGTACTCACCGCGTGCAGCCAGCGCTTGCCGTGCAACGCCGTTCCGTCGCGTTGGCAGGCCCATCCGTGTACGAGCACCAGATCCTCCCACTGTTTGACCAGTGGCGGTGTACTGTACCAGTAGAACGGATGCTGCCACAC
>JBBRDP010000244.1:0-5119 GCA_038203795.1 Gemmatimonadales bacterium | reverse complement strand
TAGTCGAATCGACGATGCGCACCGCCATCATGCCGCCAACCCGGCCGGCTTGTCCGACGAAGCGTTCCTGTTCCCCGGTGCGCACGATCAGTCGCGCCTCTTTCGGGATTCCGGTTGGAATGATCGAGCCCACCGACAACTCGGTGAGATCCCGCAGTGTGAGGTCGAACTGCGGCAGGCGCACGGAAATCGGCACGCGCATATCGCGCAGCGCCGTCTCCGACTTGAGACGCGCGGCTTCGCGTTCGGCCTCCGTGGAATGCAGCAGGGCGAGACGTTGCTGTCCGCTGGATGTGAAAAACTTGTCGAGCACCGAAAACGGCAGACAGATGAGCATCAGGCTGCTCTGATTGGCGGCCGTGATTTCCACGTTGGCTACCAGCACCGGATCTTCGCGGTTGGCCACCTGCAAAATTTCCGGCGACGACTCGAAGCCGGTGATGCTGATGTCCATCGGTACGTGATCCTGCCAGATTTCTTCCGTCAACTGCGCCACCCGATCGGCCACGGTGCGAATGGCCATGCGCTCGATCGGTGTAAGCGAGCGATTGGGGAGCGACGCCTGGCCGGTGCCACCAAACACGCGGTCAATCACATAAAAACCGAACTCGGGACCAATATCGATCACGCCCTTCTGTCCGGTGTTTTCAATCTCGAACACAAACGACGAGCACGGTGTGGGCAGCGACAGCGTGAACTCACCAAAGCTGAACTGCTCCACACTTTGCAAGCGCACTTCGATCTGCCCGCGTACGCGCGAAATCACCCACGCTTCGAGATTCTTCACCAATCGTTCGTACATGGCCTCGAGCGTTCGCAGACGCTCCTTCGACACGCGCGCGGGACGGCGGAAGTCGTAGACCTGCACATCGATCGGCGAACCGTCTTTGGGCGTGAGCCGACCCGACCCGCTGCCGAGCAGCCGGTCAATGTCGTGTTGCGAAAGCGTTTCAGAGCTCATGCGCGGGCGCTCACTGCACGACGTACTGAGGAAAGTAGACCCGCACCACGGTTTTCTTGCCGAAGCGCTCATTGAGCGCGCTCACGAGATCGGTCTTGATGGAGTCACGCGCCAAGATATCGGCGAGCTCGTCCACGGTCTTCCGGCCCAAGGTGGAGAGCACCACATCGCGCAGCTCAGCGTCTCGCGATTGCAGCAGCGTGACGCCGGCGGCATCGGTGCATTCCATCGCCAACGTGAGCAGCAGGAAGCGCGCGCCTCCCGACGCGGCGGGGTTGAGCGCGAGGTTCTCGAGCGTGTGGATGGCCGGAGCGGTACCCGCGCTGGCGGCGGAATCACCCTCAACGAGTTCGCCGTTCTCGTCGGTGGCATGCTCGGCTGCCGGTTCGCTGGCGGCGGGGACACCAAAACCGAGTGCCTTCGCGGCGACAGGGCCTACGACGGCGGCGCCGGTGCCAACGCCCACGGCGAGACCAATGATGATGGCGCCCACGAGCGGGAGTCGCGCCTTCATGCCGGTTGGGGCAGGTGCGTCCGCTGGGGTCGGAGTGTCAGGAGAATCGGCCATGGATAGAATCGGGGAAATTGGGAAATCCGATTCTATTAGAAGCATACCTGATGCCACGGCGGTGCGGGCATCGGCCGCTGACGGGACGAGCTATCTAAACCATTGTATGGCAACGATTTGGGAAGAGTCCTACGGTTCGCTGCTCCGCCACAGCGGGCTCCGACCGGCGCAGATCGTCAGGAACAAAGGTTCACGTGACGGCAATTATTGCCGCTCCCACAACACCGGAATATTCTGCAGACTTTGTGCTGGTGGGCGCGCTCGCGGCACACCCGCACGGATTTCCGCGTCTCACGGCCGACGCGGAGCTCACGCCCGAAGCGTCGCCGGAGAACGTTGATCGTTTGGCCGCCGCGCTGCGGGAGCTGAATGCGCGCGTGTACACCGACTCGGTGCCCGAGGGACTGGCGTTAAACTGCTCGGCGGCGATGCTGTCACGCAGCCTGTTGTGGAATCTGGTCACCGATGCCGGGCGCGTTCATCTGGTGTACCGCCCCGCCAGCTCCACAAGATTTGAAGAGCTGCGGAAAACGGCGGTGGAGTTCGACATCAATGGAACAGTGCTCTTCGCGGCGTCACTGCGCGATATCCTGCGTCTCACGCAGGCATCAGATCGACCGCAAGCTCGACAGGATGCGCTCGTGATTCGCGAAATGCTCGGTGAGACGTAGCGTGCGTTCGATTGCGTTGGCGCCGTTTGATTCCACTGCAGCACAGCCGTAGCGTTCCGCACCTGCCACTCCTGCTCAGCGTGACGCATACGCACCCCGACTGGGCGCCACGTCGCTTTCCGTTCACGTTCCCAAGTATCGACAGCCTCGGTTCGCTCAATCTGGACGCGCCGGTGGAGTGTTTTGTGGGCGAGAACGAGTCGGGCAAATCCACGCTACTCGTGGCGTTTGCGCACCAATCGCGGATTGTTTCTACGAGCCGAGGACTTTTTCGGATTGCAGCTTCTGCTCAAGCGGGAGCGCACCGAGTTCAGTGACACGCTCGATCGCATGAACGAAGAATACGTCGATCGGTCCGACGACGCGCGCACGTTGGCCACGGGGCCGCTGCGGGCGAGCATGGCGGAGATGGACCGTCGCTCTGGTGCTGACGCCGACGCGCGGTCGCAGCGACAGCTGGCGCTGCAGGCGATGATGTTCAATCTCGTGAACGAAGGCGCGCAGTTCATCATTGCGCCACATTCACCGATGCTGCTCGCATTCCCCATCGCGCGCATCTGTTCGTTTGACGAGCCGTCGATCAGCGAGGTCGCGTGGGAAGATACGGTACATATGCGCTTGACTCGTGATCAGTTTTCGTGTTGTCGTGGCTTTAGTCCGCTTGACACGTCGCGAGCAGCGATCGTACGATGTGCGTAGCACGGTTCTATGTGTTCTTCCACCCACGAGCTACAATCACGTCGAACGAGCAACGGGCGTGAGCAATGCCTTTCACTTTTGACGCGAAGGAGAGTTGGCATGTGCTCACGGATTTCCAAACGGATCGCCGCACTCTGCTGCATGGGAATTCTGCACGGCCTCTCGGCCTGCGCCGCGTCCAACGACGGAGGCGCACCAACGCAGTTGCCAACTGACATCCTGCCGGTCGCGACTGCCAGCGATAGCATCAGCGAGCGCTTCACCTTCGTTGGCGACTTGGTTGAGGTGGATGACTCGCTCGTCATCGTGAATGACGTGTCTGAGAAAAACGTGTGGATGCTGAACTTCTCCGCTGGATCGCGCGCACCGTTTGGCCGCAACGGCGATGGGCCGGGCGAGTACCGATCCCCCGCGTCGATCCTCCGGCTTGGCGGAGACACGATTGTCGTCGCGAGCGCTGGTCCCCACCCGCGTCTCGCGCTCTTGTCAACGCGCGGCGAGCCGCTGGGCACGCACACCCTCGACCTGCCTCGCGTTGTTGTGTCCGGAGCAATCGACCCGACGTTCGACGAATGGCCTCCCCAGCCGACGGCGTACGACGGACGTGGCTACATGTATGGCGTGCGTCCGCGCACTCCGGTGGGGTTGGAACCGCTGCCGCCTGAACAGGATCGTCAACTGCTCGTTCGCTTCAACATCTCCCTCTCGCGCTTCGATACGATCGCGGAGGTGCGGCCAACTGGCGCGTACCGCGGCCGACTCGTCGCGGGCGAGCTTGAATACGATCTCCCGCTCGGCCCGTTTGAAGCCAGCGACGTGTGGGGGGTTCTCTCAGACGGAACAGTGGTTGTTGTGGACGAGAAGACGTACACGCTGACCTCCTACGCCGAGCGTGGGGAGGCGAGCGCGCCGCGGGCGGTGGCGCACGCCACGCGTCCACTGGCGGTAGCGGAATGGCAGCAGTACGTGGACTCTGCTCGAGGCGCGCTGCTGACCATGTTCAACGGTGGGCCAAGCATGGCCGGCGGACTGACCAGCTCCCAGGTGCGCGTTCCCGAGGCACCGATGTCGTTTCCGCCGGTCGCTGCCGGCCGCACTCGGCGCGTGCTTCACGACGGCGACATGCTGTGGATCCCCGTGAACCGCGACGAACCGAACAAGTCCGAGCAGTGGGATGTACTCCGTGCTGACGGAAGTGTGTTTGCCCGCTACGAAATGCCGCCGACACTGCGTCTTGTTGCCGTGTCCACCCGCTATCTCTACACGGTTGAAACGTCGGCCGACGAGCTACAGCTGCTGACGCGCTCGCGGCGAGCGGACAGTATGAGAGAGGCGACACGGTGACGTCGAGTCGGTAGTGCCGCAGTGGATACAACCGGTCAACGCACAGGACTGTCGTACCAGCCCGGTTTGTTTTCAGTGATGGTGCGCGCGGAGTACACAAAAAAAACGGCAACCGCAGTGTATCTGCATCGTGTGTGCGGCTACGGCAATGAACCGTCTCACTATCTGATTCGCGCAGACGATCGTGAGGCGCACGTGTGGCTTGGTGTACAAGCCTGCATCACGGGACAGCCGCGTCCACCGATTCCGATTGGTGCGGGCGAAACGCACAGCCAGGATTTCACGCTCTACAGCACGGAATCGCCCGGTGCCAATCCGCCCATCACCATGGCCACGCGTACTGGACGCTTTCGTCTGATCTTTGAAGTGCAGTCGACAGTTCGCATGGGCGGTTGGCAAGGGGTTGATCTGTTGCCTGCAAGCGAGCGAGTATCAAACACGTTTGTGGTGCTGCCGCCGCAATAGCCGTGACCGTCCGGTGGCGACACAACGCAAAACGTCCCGCCGGACGAACCAGGCGGGACGTTTGCAGCACGCGCCGACGATGTGTCGCCGCGCGCCGTGCCCTTCGTTTACCGCTTCACATTCATCAGTTCCTGCAACATCTCATCCGACGTCGACACCACCTTGCCGTTGGCCTGGAAGCCGCGCTGCGCCACGATCATGCTCGTGAACTCCTGCGCCAGATCCACGTTCGACATTTCAAGTGCGCCGGCCGTCATCTGCGACTGCGAACCCTCAAGCGCGAAGCCGAGCACCGCGCTGCCAGAGTTCGCCGACTCCTGATACATGTTGTCACCCACGCGCAGCAAACCAGCCGGATTGTTGAAGTCGGCGAGCACGATCTTGCCGAGCGGCGACGTGGTGCCGTTCGTG
>JBBRDP010000243.1:0-5124 GCA_038203795.1 Gemmatimonadales bacterium | reverse complement strand
CGCCCAGTCCGTACCCATCGGTCGGACGCGGGTTCGTGAGCACATCGGCGGCAATCGGTGTGGTCGCCGCGTCGTAGGTGAGATACACGAGCGCATCAAGCCGATGATCGGCCATGAGTTTGAGCACGGCGGTGCGCATGGCATCGCGATACAGCAGCACGGCGAGATAGTCGGGATCGTTGGTGGTCTTGCCGACGTACCCGATCATGGAGCGCGCGCGCCATGGATTGACGGTACCGGCCAGCATGATCTCCTTGAAGGACTTGACCGGCGCATTCGGATGCTCGGCCAGATACTTGTCGGTGGCTTGTTCCGTCTCGAAGTCGTTGCTGACGCGACGTCCGGGCACGAGGGGCGCGACCAGCGAATCGATGACTTCAGCGCCTTGTGCGCGCAGGTCGGCCAACGCCCGGTCCATCAGCGGCAGCACTTTGGCAAACTCGGCGTTGCGCGCACGGGCGAGGGAATCAAGGCGCGCTGCCGAGTCCGAGCGTGCGGTGTCGCGCGGCCTCGCGGTGCTCGTGTCCCGTCGCGAGCGCAGCACACCAATGCGTGCACCGCGCAACGCGTTCGTGTGCAGCGACGCGGTGTAGCTCGCGGGGATGTTTCCGACCGCCGCAGCCGTGATCGGATCTTTGGGATCGTAGCCCGCGATCACATCGAGCACACGCGCCGCATCCGCGACGGTACGCGTCATCGGGCCGAGTACGTCTTGCGTCGGGTTCGCGGGCATCATACCAAAGCGACTCACCAACTGCAGCGTGGGACGCAGGCCAACGAGACTGCTCACGGCCGCCGGACCACGAATGGAGCCGCCGGTGTCTTCGCCGATTCCCACCAGCCCGAAGTTCGCCGCCACGGCCGAGCCGGAGCCAGAGGACGAACCGCTGGGATTGCGCGTCGGGTCGTACGCGTTGCGCACGATGCCGGCGGCCGAGCCTACATAGCGACCGGCGAACTCACCCATGGTGGTCTTCGCGAGAATGATGGCACCGGCGCTCTCGAGCTTCGTGACGATGGTCGCGTCGCGAAGCGGGACGAAATCTTTAAAGAGCGCCGAACCGAAGGTGGTGGGCATGTCGCGCGTTTCCACCTGGTCTTTCAACAGCACTGGCACGCAGTGCAGCGGACCACGTTTACCACCAGAGCGCTGGACCGTATCGAGGGAGTCGGCTTCGGCGAGCGCGCGCGGGTTTACAGATTGAATGGCATTCAGCGCCGGGCCGGATTTGTCGTATGCGGCAATACGATCGAGATAGTGTTGTACGAGCACACGACAGGTGAGGCGTTTGGCATCGAACGCCTGATGGACGCTGGCGACCGTGGCTTCGGCGACGTTGAAGGACTGGGCGTGTAGTGACGGGATCGCGGTTGCCGCGGCCGCGAGCGCCAAAACGACAGCCGTGCGACGGATGGGGGTAGTGAGCATCGTAAGAACTTACCTCCGGGACGCATGCCCGAAAGTGACACCGGCGAGACAGATCGGAGACGTGGCGGTGACGTTGCCCACGTCTCTTGAGCACTTCGGGGTTTCCGCTCGAATCTCACCCTCTCTCCACCCGTCGACCATCCATGCAAAACTGTATGATCCGCGCGTTGTGCAACGCGCTCGCGATCGGCACGCTCGCTATCGGAGCCGTGTCTGCCATCGGCACGCCGATCCAAGCGCAGGCAACGGAAGGCTACGTCAGCGGCTTCGTTCGCGACTCCGCTGGCACACCACTCTCTGACGTCACCGTGATCGCACGCAACGCGTCCACCGGATTTCAGGAACTCCGGCGCACCGACAACGGCGGTCGGTTTGTGTTCGCACAGTTGCCGATTGGTGGACCCTATGCGGTGACCGCGCGCAAGCTTGGGCTGCAGGCGCAGTCCCGCACGGGCATCACGCTCAATCTGGGTGATCGGGTGGCGCTCGATTTCACGTTGTCCACGGCAGCGCAAGAGATCGCCACCGTGGAGATTCGCGGCGACCGCGAAGCCAAGCGGAACGAACGGATCGGCGCGAGCTTCGTGGTGGATCAGGAAAAGATCCGGGAGCTACCGATCGCCGATCGCAGCTTCGCCGACTTGTCGATCATTGCTCCCACCACATCACGCGCCGGTACGGGCGGCATCATCACCTCGTCCTCGTCGATCTCGGGCAGCCGCGTGTCGAGCACGGACATTCGCGTGGATGGCGTCCAACAGAAGAACACGCTGTGGGGCACCGGTTCGGGCCGCGGACCGTACTCGTTGTCGGTGGAAGCGATTCAGGAGTTTGAAATCGTCACTAACGTGTACGACGTGACACAAGGGCGTCAGGGCGCCGGTGCGGTGAACGTGGCCACGCGCAGTGGTACAAATACCCGGACGGGCTCGCTGTTTCTCTACAATCGCAACCAGGCGCTGACCACGAACACCAACTTTCTCGGTCAGCCAAACACTGACTTCAGCAACTTGCAGTATGGCGGCACGCTCGCGGGTCCGATCATCAAGGACAAGCTGCACTACACAGTGGCGTTCGACCGGCAGGACGTGACGGAGCCGTTCGTCGCACTGGATGTCGCGAACACCGCCGATTGGGCGCGCCTGCAGGTGAGCCCCGATTCCGTCACGCGATTCATCAGTATCCTGCGCAGCCAGTACGGGCTGCCCGAGGGTCGGCAGACGGGTGTCTTCAACCGCGGTAACACGCTCAACACGGTATTCGCCCGCGTGGATTGGTCGATCAACGATCGGCATCGGCTGACCATGCGACACAACTTCAGCAACTGGTCGTACGACAACTCAATCCCCGACCGCGACCTGTCGGTGCTCGAGAGCCGAGGCAATCAGGTGTCGAAGGAAAACCAGTTCATGACGTCGCTCAAGTCGAGCATCGGCACCACGGGCACGAATGACCTGCGGATCGCCTTCACCGACCGCATTCTCGAAAATCAGGCGAATGTGCGCCTGCCGCGCGCCTGGGTCACGGTGGCCTCTACGCTGCCCGATGGTCGCACGGGCAATCCGCAGATCCTGCAGTTCGGCGGTCAGCGCACCAGCCCAGAGTTGCAGACCGAACGCTCGTTGCAGCTGGTGAACGTGACGCGCTTCGAGCGTGGCAACACCGCGTGGACGTTCGGTACGGACAACTCGCTGAACGACCTGTCGATGTTTGTCTCGATCGAAACGGATGGTCTGTTCCAGTTCCCGAGTCTCGCCGCACTCGAGCAGCGCCGCCCGTCGTCGTTTGCGCGACTGGTGCCGCTCCAGGATCTCGAGCCGCGCATGTCGCAGACGGTGTTCGATGGCGGTGTGTTCGCGCAGGCCGAGTTCCGTCCGGTGCCGTCGGTCGTGGTGACGGGTGGTCTTCGGTATGACGTCACGGCGTTCCTGACGGCCGCGAACTTCAATCAGAGGGCGTTCGATGCGTTAGGTGTCCGCACTGACAGGACGCCAGTGACGGGTCAGTTCCAGCCGCGTGCACAGGCGACATGGAACATCGGGTCGCGCGGCACGGATGTCGTGCGCATAGGCGGTGGATTGTTCACGGCACAGCCGCACTACATGTCGCACATCAATCACCTGCTCAATGATGGTTCACAGCTCGGCGACCTGCTGTTGACCGGCGCGGCGGCTCCCACGCCTGACTTTGCGAGCTATCGCCAGAGTTTCGCCAACGTGCCTGGCATTCCGGCGGGCGGTGCGGCGCGTCCGCAGTTCCTCAATGTGTTCGCCGATGACTTCCGTGTGCCGCAAACGTGGAAGACCGATATCTCGTACCAGAAGCGCCTGTTGGACGGTCGCGTCACGTTCGGCGTTACGGGTCAGTACGGTGATACGCGCAACAACTACCGGTACGTCGATCTGAATCTGCCGGAGCCGGCCTTCCGTTTATCCAACGAAAACAATCGCCCGGTATTCGCGCCGGTTGCTGTGGTGACCAATCCGGCGCAGGCGGGAGCAGCGGGTCGTGCCGCGATCCGTCCGTTCCAGCAGTTCCAGCGCGTGCTCGAGTTCCGCTCCGATGCGGCGTCGGTGCAACGCGCGCTGATTCTCGATGGCACCATGGCGCTGCCACGTGGGGGCAATATCGGCGGCTCGTTCACGTTCAACGAAGCGCGCGACAATCATTCGTACAACTGCTGCATCGCGATTTCGTCCGTGTTCATGCCGGTGCCGGGTGACACGCGCGAAATGTCGTGGGGCCCGAGTGTGACCGACTTCCGGCACAAGCTCGTGCTCTACGGATCAACCCCCGAAGTGTTCGGCGGACGGTTCAGCGTGCGTGTGATCGGGCAGTCGGGTGCGCCGTGGTCGCCCACGGTTGCGCAGGACATCAACTACGACGATGTGGGGGTGGGTGGTTCGTTTGGCAACGCCAACGATCTGGCCTTCCTGTTCGATCCGAGCAAGCCGGGGCTTGACGCCACGATCGCGTCGCAAATGCAGACGGTGCTCGACAATCCGAACAATCTCGCGGCGGACTATCTGCGCGAGAATCTCGGCAACATCGCTGGTCGCAACGCGGTGCGAAATCCGTTCGTCACGCAGATAGATTTGCGCTATTCGCAGCAGTTGCCGTCGGTGCGCGGACAGCGCGCCGAGCTGACGCTCGACGTGTTCAACTTCGCGAGCATGCTCAATCATGGGTGGGGCGGCGTACGGATCGTGCCCGGCGCCAATCAGACGCTGCTGCGCACGGCAGGCTTTGATGCGGCCTCGCAGAACTATCGCTACACGGTGAACCAGAACTTTGGGCAGAGTGTGCTCGCGGGCAACCGCTACCAGATGCAGGCGGGCGTGCGCTACAACTTCTGATCCATGTGAGCTCTGCGGGACGGTAAGCCGGCCTCGACAATTACGGGCAGTCCGACCGCGTTCGGGCTGCCCGTTGTCGCGGCCCGGTGCGCCGAGCACGACCGGACGGTAGGATTCGCCTGAACCGCGACGTCCCTGTCCTCCTGTTCGCCGAGCGCACCCGAATGTCCGTACAACTCTTCTGTCGTCCGATCCTGACGCTCGGCGTAGCCGCGGTGGCCCTCGGCCTTGCTGCTTCGCCGGCTGCCGCGCAGCATACATTCG
Source organism: Gemmatimonadales bacterium (assembly GCA_038203795.1). Taxonomy (GTDB): domain Bacteria; phylum Gemmatimonadota; class Gemmatimonadetes; order Gemmatimonadales; family Gemmatimonadaceae; genus JAABRT01. The sequence goes on along the minus strand of JBBRDP010000243.1, from coordinate 75 downwards.
CCGAAAAAGGCGCCACGTTCAATCCCATGGTGCCCACGCCACAGTCGGTGCTCGGCTACGAACTCGGCGCGCGCT
>JBBRDP010000242.1:0-5152 GCA_038203795.1 Gemmatimonadales bacterium | reverse complement strand
GCCGAGGTGCGCGTGCTGCCGGCACTCCCTGATGATCCCGACATCATGCGCGATGCGTTGGCGCGTGCACTGGAACACGAGTGTGATCTGCTGATCACCACGGGTGGTGTGTCGGTGGGTGCCTTCGATCATGTGCGCTCGGTCATCGCGTCGCTGGGCGGTCGCGTGGATGTGCCGCGCGTACGCGTGCGTCCCGGCGGTCCGCTCGCGGCTGGTCATGTGCAGGGTATTCCGTGGATCGGACTTCCCGGCAATCCGGTCAGCACGCTCGTGACCGCCGAGTTGTTTGTGCGGCCGGCGGTGCGTGCGCTGGCTGGTTGTTCGCGTGTGTTGCCGCAACTCATCGCGGTGCGCCTCGCCGAAGATATCGCGGCACCGGCGCCACTCACGTTTTATCTGCGCGCCTCGCTGCGTCTTGCACCAGACGGCGTGTTCGAGGCACAGCTCACGGGAAGTCAGGGGTCGAACCTGCTCACCTCGATGTCGCGGGCGCACGCACTGCTCGAAGTTGAGGGACCGCTGGAGCGCGTCGCGGCGGGCACGATGGTGCGTGCGCTCCTGTTGGATCACGCGCTCCTTGGCGCCGTGGCGCGGGCTCCGGTGGACCGTTCGGCAGCGGCGGCTCACGACACGTCACGCGCAACACATGAATAGCTCGACGTCCGCGTTGTATCGCGAGCGCGCGGCCGAACTCGATGCATCGCTGTCGCGACTCGATCTGGTCACATCAGCGGTTGAGGCGGGCGGCGCGAAAGTGGTGCTGCGCAAGCCGCGCAGTGCAGAATCACTGATTTGCGACGAAGACTTCCAGGGTGATGAGCGACTCCCGTATTGGGCCGATGTGTGGCCCTCGTCGCGTGCACTGGCGGGCGTTGTGCGAGGACACAACGGAGCCGGCCTCTCGCTGCTCGAGCTCGGGTGTGGCGTGGGACTGGTGTCAGTGACGGCGTTGCGCGCCGGTTTCACCGTCACCGCCACTGACTACTACGCGGACGCCCTCGAGGTCACCCGATTGAATGCGTTGCGCCTCGCCGGCGATGGCGACGTGCGACTCACCACACGATATGTCGACTGGCGCGCGCTCCCGGATGATCTCGGTGTGTTCGATGTCGTATGCGCGGCCGATGTGTTGTATGAGCGTGAATACGCCGAGCTCGTGTCCGAGACCATCAGGCGCACGTTGCGGCCGGGTGGACTGGTGCTCATTGCCGATCCCGGCCGCGCCGCGCTCGAGCCGTTTCGCCTGGAGGCCGCGACACGCGGTCTGGCGCAGATCGACGTGCTCACCGTGCTCGTGCAGTCTGACGCAACGAGTGGTGATCTTGTACAGCGTGCGCGGCCGGGCGCGGCCGGCATGACGCCCGGAGCGCCGGGTTTGCCGCCGGCGCATCGGGTATCAGTATACAGTTACCGCGGCTGATCGCTCAGCGCGCTGGCGTGGCGTGATAAACGGTTGGCGCTGACACGAGGTTGGTCGTGTTGGCCACTCTCGGGAACACGCGCAGCGCCCGCAGCCGCTTGCGGAAGCAGCGCTTGGGCACGGGCGACGCGCCGCTTTCGCGGAGTGCGTCGTAGCGCGCGATTTTTTCGGGGAAGCGCTCGAGCGCGACCGACCGGTAGCCCAGATGCCCGAAGAAGTGATCGGCGAGCGAGATCGCAAACAGTTCGCGATGGCCACGCAGGCGCGCGAGGCGCTCGACGGCACGCACCACAATGGAGCCCAACCCACACCCCTGCGCGCTGGCGGCGACGGCGACCGAGCCGACTTCGGCGAGCGAGGGTGAGTACTCCAGCAGCGCGGCGCAGGCGAGCACCGCGCCGTCCACGCCGGTGACGACCACGAAGGAATCGATGGACGTCTGCACCTCGGCGACACTCCGCGGCAGCAGCAATCCGTCGCCCGTGTACTGGGCGATCAGCTCGGCGATCCCAAAGGCATCGGCCGGTGCGGCGGCGCGGGCGGCCGACGTTTGGGAGATGAGTCCCGAGACGACGACCGCCCCGTCACCGGCAGGCCGGCGCAGGGCGGAGATATTATGCATACTGAATGCATAATGATGCATGCCTCGCTACGCAAGACGTGTCGTGGTGCGGAAGAACTTGTGACGCCGGTTGGGTGGGGCGGCCACGCGAACCATGCGTGCGCAGCGGCGTCGCGAACTACCCGCGCGTCGCTGCCGAACCAGCCAGCTGACCCGCCACCACTTCAGCGATATCCATCACCGGCACCTCGCTGCCCGCCCCGGTTACGCCGTCGGTGATCATGGTCATGCAGAACGGGCACGCGACGGCGATCGCATCGGCACCGGTGGCGAGCAACTCCTCGGAGCGCTCCGCGTTCACGCGCTTCCCCTCGGTTTCTTCCATCCACATGCGGCCGCCGCCAGCGCCGCAGCAGAGGCCGCGGCTCTTGGTGCGCGGAGGCTCCACCAGCGTCATCATCGGCAACGCCTTGCGCAGCGTATTGCGCGGCGCCTCGTAAATGTCGTTGTAACGACCGAGATAACACGAGTCGTGATAGGCCACCTTGAGGCGCTGCCCGTGCTCGGTGTCGAGCGGTACGCGCCCTTCTTTCAGCAACCGTTCGATGTAGTCGGTGTGGTGAATGACATCGTAGTGTCCGCCCAGATCGGGAAACTCCTTCCCCATTTGATGGAAGCAGTGCGGGCAGAACGTCACCACCGTCTTCACCTGATAGCCATCGAGCATTTCAATCACACCCTTCGCAAGCATCTGATACAGGTACTCGTTGCCCATTCGGCGCGCGGGATCGCCGTGACAGGTTTCTTCCTGACCGAGAATGGCAAACTTCACATTCGCCGCCTGCAGAATGCGCGCGAACGCCACGGTGATCTTTTTCGCACGATCATCGAACGATCCCATGCAGCCCACCCAGAACAGTATCTCCGGACGCTCCTCCCGCGCAGCCATGTCGGCCATCGTGGGAATGTCGAGCCCTTCGGTCCACCCGGCACGATCCGCTGCGCTGAACGCCCACGGACTGCCATTGCGCTCCAGTGACGTGAGCGCGCCCTGTGCTTCTTCGGGGAAGCGCGATTCCATGAGTACCAGATCGCGGCGCAACTCATTGATGATGTCGAGCTGATCGATCGACACGGGACACTCTTCCACGCATGCGCGGCAGCTCGTGCACGCCCACAGTTCTTCTTCGGTGATCCAGTCATCGAGCAGGCGTTTGTCGAGCACCGCCTGCTGTTCGGCAGTGGCCGTGCCACTACCCACCGCGTCGAGCGTCTGCGCTTTTTCCGTGAGTCGCGCACGTGTTTTCACCACAATCATGCGTGGTGACAACATCTTGCCGGTGATGTTGGCCGGACACGCGGCGGTGCACCGTCCGCACTCGGTGCACGAGTAGCCGTCCATCAGGTTCTTCCACGACAGATGCTCGACATCGGACGCGCCAAACTGTTCGGCGTCTTCGGCTTCGAGATCCATCGGACGCATCGCGCCAATGCGGCCCGGGCCCGAGGTGTCCGAGTACCACGTGTTGATCAGCGAGGTGAGAACATGCAGATGCTTGGAGAACGGCAGGTAGTTCGCGAAGAAGAGCAGACCGAGCGCGTGGATCCACCAGCTGGTGCGTCCAATCGCGTGCGCGGTGCCGGCGCTCAGCCCGCCGAACAGTGAGGCGATCGGCGCCGAGAACACGTGGCCGGCTGACGCGCCGCCCGCGTGAATCTCCATCGCGAAGGTGAGCAATAGCGTCACCATGAGCACGGTGATCATGCTCAGAATGAACAGCGCGTCGCCGCCATGCACCGGGTCGCCACTGAAACGCTTGGGCTTGATCACCAGACGGCGGTAGAACAGGAACGAGACCGCAGCGAGCACGAGCCCGCAGAACAGTTCCTGCGAAAACACGTACGCCACGAAGAGCGGTTGCGGCAGGAACCACGCGTACGAGAATCCGTTGACAACGCCCTGCACCAGAATCTCGAGCGCACCAAGTGCGAGCACGCAGAAGCCCCAGAACACGAGCGCGTGCATGAGTCCACCAAACCCATCGCGCATGATCTTGGTTTGCGCGATGCCAACGAGCATCAGGTTCTTTGTACGGGTGGCCGGCTCGTTGGTGCGGTCTTCCGCGTGTCCGATGAGCGCCCAGCGACGCAGGCGCAGCGCACTCTTGGTGAAGAATGCGCCGGCCGCGACGAGACAGAGTGCAAAAAGGATATTGAGCGGGGTCATGAAGCGGAGCGAATGTGCAACTCAGGACGCCTTGGCGGCCTTCACCGCCGCGGTGAGCACCGGCAGGACTTCGAGCGCGTCACCAACAATGCCATAGTCGGCGATCTTGAAAATCGGTGCGTCCTTGTCCTTGTTGATCGCGACAATCGTCCGCGATGTGCGCATGCCGGCCAGGTGCTGAATAGCGCCCGAGATACCAGCCGCGATGTACAAGTCGGGACTCACATTCCGACCGGTCTGTCCGATCTGATCGCTGTGCGGACGCCACCCATCGTCGGTGACCGCGCGTGTGGCACCCACCGCCGCGTTGCCGAAGGCGTCGGCGAGATCTTCGCAGAGCGAGAAGTTCGCGGCCGCTTTGAGCCCGCGCCCACCGGCCACAATCACCGGCGCATCGTTGAGATCGATTTTGTCGGTGTTGCCCTGCTTGAGCTCAATCACCTTCACGCGCGACGCCGTCGGATCGACGGCTGACGAAATCGCTTCGGTGACGAGCGCACGCGCATCCGCCAACGGCGCAAAGGCCGCTGGGCGAACGGAGAGCAATGTTGGGGTGCCCGCGAGCACGAGCGTCGCGATCACTTTGGCGTTATTGATGGGATGCTGCCCCACCACCGCGCCACCTTCCACCGAAAACCCGGTCAGATCGGGCACCAGGCCAACGCCGAGCTTCGCCGCAACCCGTGGTGAAAGATCACGACCGTGCGACGTGCCACTGAACAGGCCGAAGCCGTACGCACCGCCCTTGAGCTGCGCCGCCAATGTCGCGGCGAGCGCTTCGGGGTTGTACTGCGTGAAGCCCGCATGTTCGAGCACGAGCACGCTATCTGCACCATGTTCAGCGAGTGCGCCGGCCTTCTCGGCGATGCCCGCTGAACCCGCGAGCACCGCGTGCACACTGCCACCACCCGACAGCTCGGCCAGCTTGCGCGCAGCAGTCACC
>JBBRDP010000241.1:0-5181 GCA_038203795.1 Gemmatimonadales bacterium | reverse complement strand
TTCGTTGTTGTTCACGTTCCCGCTGGCCTTCGTGCTGTTGCGCTGGCTCGTGCTTCCTGTTCCCGGCTGACGCGACATGAACGTTCCTCTTGGAGTCGCGTTGCTCGGCTCCACCGGCTCGATCGGTACGAGTACCCTGCGGGTGCTGGCGCGTCATCCGGAGCGCTTCCGTGCGGTCGCCCTCACGGCCAATGGCAACGTGTCCGCGCTCAAGGCGCAGGTCGATGCGTGGTCGCCGTCGTACGTGGGCGTGGTGAGCGGTGAGCCACCGGCTGACAGCCCGCACTGGCGCACTGGAGCGGCGTGCCTGATCGAGGCCGCGTCGCATCCCGATGTCGACATTGTGCTGAACGCGGTGGTCGGCGCAGCGGGCCTGCAGGCCACGCTCGCCGCCCTGACCGCAGGCAAACGTGTCGCGCTCGCGAACAAGGAAACGTTGGTGGGTGCGGGGCCGGTCGTGATGGCGGCGGCGAGGGCCGGCCAGGGGACGCTGGTCCCGGTTGACAGTGAGCATTCGGCGATCCTGCAGTGTCTGGCGGGGCGACGCCCGGACGAGATTCGTCGTCTGGTAATTACCGCATCGGGTGGCCCTTTCCGCACCTGGCCGTCGGCGCGTATTCCGTCGGCCACGATCGCCGACGCGCTCAATCACCCCACGTGGCGCATGGGCAGCAAGATTTCCGTCGATAGCGCGACGCTTGCCAACAAGGCACTGGAAGTGATCGAGGCGCATTATCTCTTCGGCGTGCCGTACGACCGGATCGATGTCGTGGTGCATCCGCAGAGCATTGTGCATTCGTTTGTCGAGTTCACGGACGGGAGTATGCTCGCGCAGCTTGGCGTGCCCAGTATGGAACTGCCTATTCTGTACGCGCTGACGCACCCGGAACGCCTGCCGGACGACGGCGTACCACGATTCGATCCGGTCTCGATCGGGTCACTCACGTTTGAGCCTGTACGGCACGCAGATTTTCCGGCGCTCTCGCTCGGAGTCACGGCTGGTCGCACGGGTGGTGCCGCTCCGGCGGTGTTCAATGCGGCCAACGAAGCAGCCGTTGCGGCGTTTCTCGCGGGCCGTCTCACATTCGGGCAGATCGCCGATCGCATCGCGCAGGCGCTCGACGATCTGTCGCATCGTCCCGGTCACGCGCTCGAGGAACTCCTCGCGGCCGATGCCGAGGCGCGACGTCACGTCAATTCCAGGCTCTCGTGCTGAATACGCTGAGTTCCATCGCTGCACCCTTGTTCGTTTTCGGGATCGTGGTGTTTGTGCACGAGCTCGGACATTTTCTGGCCGCAAAGTCGGTGGGCGTGTACGCGCCCATCTTTTCGCTGGGCTGGGGTCGTCGCCTGTTCGGTATCAAGCGCGGCGAAACGGACTATCGCATTTCGATGTTTCCGCTGGGCGGCTTTGTGCGCATGGCGTCGCGCGAAGACGAATCCATGGCGGGCATCGAAGGTGGTGGCAACATGGATGCCGCTGCGGCCGCTGATCCGTCCGTGCTGGCCGACGCGAAGAAATCGGCCGGCACGCTGTGGGACGACCGTGCGATGGTGCCGTTCGGGCCGCAGCCCGTGCCCTCGCAGCGTTGGGTGGAGTCCAAGCCCACGCTGCAGCGCTTGTGGATCATGTCGGCCGGCGTGATCGCAAACATTCTGCTCGCGATTGTGGTCACGAGTGGTGTGAACCTTGGCTACGGGCGTTCGTTCGTGCCCGCCGTGGTCGATTCGGTGGTCACCGGAGGACCGGCGCAGGCGGCTGGAATCCTGGCGGGCGATACGATTGTCTCGGTCAATGGCGCCACGATTCGCGGATGGACCGATGTGCTCGATCGGGTTTCGGCCGTCACGTCGGGCACACTGACCGTCGACGTCGCACGCGCGGAAGGCCGGCGCACGCTGTCGGTGTCGCCGACGCAAGCGGACGGCGTCAATCCGGCAACAGGCGTGGCGGTGAAGGTGGGTCGTATCGGCATCGCCGTGCGCAACGAGGTGCAGCACGAGGACATGGGCGTCGGTGAGTCCGTCGCGGCGGGACTGCGCACCACCTGGCTGATGAGCACACGCGTGGTGGAGGTGCTCAAGGGGCTCATCACGCGTGATGTGGCCGTAAGCAATCTCGCGGGTCCGATTGGCATCGCGAAGGTATCGGTTGAAGCGGCCAGTGGCGGTGCCGAAATGCTGTGGTCGCTCATCGCGTTCCTCAGCTTGAACATCGCGATTGTGAATCTGCTGCCGGTGCCGGTGCTCGATGGCGGTCAGATGCTGGTGGCCATCGCGGAAGGGATCAAGGGTAGTCCGCTCGGCGCACGTACGCGTGAATGGTTGGCACGGGCCGGCGTGTTGTTCGTGCTGTTGCTCATCGTGCTCGTCACGTTCAACGATATCAAGCGGCTCTTTACGTCGTGACGACGCACGTGCGCGCAGCGACTGTCCGACGACCTCGCCTGCGCGTGCGCTCGTCCACATTGGTGGCCGTGTTGCTGGGGAGTACGGCGCTGGCAGCATGCGGGCGCGCGCGCGCGATGCCCGACGTGACACCCGGTGTCAAACCCAACGTGCAAGTGCGCTACCCGCGAGACGCGTCGCGCTTCGCCGCCGAGCCGCTGTCCGATAGCACGCTCTCGTTTGCAGCCGTTGACGCGCCGTGGGTTCGGACCGGCATGCTCGGTATTGCGGTGGATCCCACGCGCGGCGACGCGCTCGTTGCCAGGCTTCGCGTAACCAGTGTTCGCGATGGGCGTGTTCAGGCGCTGGTGACCGGTCAGACCACGCGCGTCGCGAACGGTCATGTGGTGCTGCTCGTTGCACCGAAAGTCGCGTGGTGGCGACAGCGCCTGTACTGGGTTGGTGCGTTGAGCGGATCGCTGGTCGCAGGCTCGCTTGCGCTGCTGTTGATGTAGCGCGCGCGATACGGCGACACGGCGACACGGCGATACGGCGATGTCGGCACCTCGCGCGCCGCATCGCCCATTGCGGCATCAGCCCACGTCTAACAGATCAATTTGAAGCGCACCGTATCCGCACCGGGGCGCAGGTTGTGCGGCGCGTTGTACTGCGCGCAGCGTGGCGCGGTGCCAAGCAGTTGCCACAGGCCGGCGCGTACGACCGCGGGCGAGAGACTCTTCGCGTCCCCCGCGAGCACGACATCGCCGTTTTGGTCAACAAACGACACCTGTGCATCGGGGGGCGTGACGTCGAGAACCACGCGGCTGCACCGGGCCAGCTGCACGGTGTGCGCGCGCTGTTCACCGGCCTTGAGCACGAGCGTGTCGGTGCGTTCACTATACGGGCAGCCGGACACGCCGGCCCCACCCATGAGCGACGCGCCAATGATGTATCGGCCCGGCGCCAGGCGATCATCGCGCCATGGTGCGTAGTCCACGCGCTTGCCGTTAATCGAGAGTAACGTGGAGTCCATGTTGGCGACGATCGACAAGCGCGCCGTGCGAGCGGCCGGACGGGTGACCGGCGTGGTGATCACCGACGCGACACCGGCGGTATCACTCGGCACCGGAATCGGAATGGCCGCCAGAAGCGTGTCGGCGGATTGCGCGAGGGAATCTTGCGCGAGCAGAGAATCCCGCTCACTGTCGGCGACCGCCGATGCGCCACTGAGTCGCGCCCACGCGTGCTGCACGAATGGCTGTTCGCGAGCGCCCCAGAGTGCGACGGCCGCGATCCCGATGGTGAATGCCGTCAACATCAGCGCGCGAGCGCGCGACGATCCGGCGCCCGCGATCGTGTGCGCGGTCGTGGTGCCACCCGGTGTGAGCGCCAACCGCGATCCGGTCAACGGCGCGGAGGGGAGACGCGAGAGCGCGTCGGACAGCGCGGTGGCTGAGGCGTATCGGTCTTCGGGGCGCTTGGCGAGCAATCGCAGAATGATCTTCTCGAACGCCTCAGACAGCGTCGGCACCAACGTTCTCGGCGCGGGCGGCGGCACATCGACATGCTGCCGGGCCACCGCGTACCAGTCTTCGCCTTCAAACGGGAGTTTACCGGTCGCTGCGCGGTACAGCGTCACGCCCAACGCATACAAATCACTTCGACCATCGAGCGGTTCACCCTTGGCTTGCTCGGGACTGAAATAGTGTGGCGTCCCGAGCACCTGATTGGTCGCGCTGAGGTCAGCGCCCGATGTCAGGGCGCGCGCCAGACCAAAGTCGCACACAATGGCCTCGCCGTTCGTCCCGATCAGGATATTGTCCGGCTTGATATCGCGGTGAATAATGTCCTCGGCATGCGCGACCGAGAGCGCGCTCGCGACGTCGAGCCCCAGGCGGACCACATCAGACTCGGGTAGATAGGGCATCACCTGTAACCGACGCGACAGCGTGTGTGGCACCAGATCCATGGCCACCCACGTTGCGCCGTCGCCGCGCCCCACGTCCCGCACGGTGATGATATTCGGATGCCTCAGCCTGGCGGCCGTGGTCGCCTCACGACGAAACCGGGCCTCGGCCACCTCATTGCCGGTGTGCTCGGGGCGGAGCACTTTGACCGCCACGGGAATCTCGAGCTCGATGTCGACCGCCTCGTATACCCATGCGTAGGCCCCCGCGCCGAGCAGGCGCGTGAGGCGGTAACGACCGCCGAGGGTCTGGCCGAGGAAGCGCTCCGGCACGGGCAGGGGGTAGAGGCGGACAAGGAGTGATCCGAGAGTCCTTTACAGGCCGGACCTTGACTGTTAACATATTAGGCTAACATCACTTGCGGTATCGCACGAGATATCGCGCCCCAGGCACCGCTTCCGGAATGGCCCCTTCAGTGGGCGCTGATCCAGCTAGCGCGGAGAATATTACGACGATGGCGTTCGACAAGGCACCCACAATCGAGAAGTACCGCTCGCATCAAGAAGATACCGGTTCCGCCCGCGTTCAAGTCGCGGTGCTCACCGATCGGATCAACTACCTGACGGCGCACTTCCGGGCGCATCACAAAGATCATCACAGCCGGCGTGGCCTGCTCAAGATGGTTGGAAAGCGTCGCCGCCTTCTCGACTACATCAAGCGCACCAACGTCGAAGGATACCGCTCACTGGTGCAGGAACTCGGCCTCCGCTACTGAGGTCGTTCGCAGGACCGATCGCGCGGGGGCATGCTGCCACCCGCGCGATTTCTTTTCTGGCAGCAAGCAACCACAAAGCAACTACGCAATGATGCAAAGAATCGAGCGGAC
>JBBRDP010000240.1:0-5223 GCA_038203795.1 Gemmatimonadales bacterium | reverse complement strand
CGCGCCCGAAGGCAGCACCGAACGGTGCACCGATGGCTGCAAGGTCGAGGGCGAGTGCCCGTACTCGGCGCTCCAGATCTACTACCGCGACCGCAAGCGCCTCTACGTGTTCGACCTGCCCGACGACCGCAGCCGCTGGGACGGGCTGATCATGCAGGGTCTGCAGACCACCGATTACGGTCGTTGCGTCTACCGCATGGACAACAACCAGCCCGACCACCTGACCGTCAACATCCTGTTCCGTGAGGGGGTGACCGCATCGTTCTCGATGGAGGCGTTCGTGTCGTACGAAGGTCGGCGCACCAGGGTGATGGGCTCATTAGGCGACATTACCGGCGACATGGAAAGCTTCACGCTCACCACCTTCAAGACCGGCAAGCGCAGCACCTGGACCATGAAAACCGACGCCCACGGCGGCGGTGATCACCCGATGGTGCGCGACTGGGTGCAGGCCGTTGGCCAGCAGAACCCGGCACTGCTGAGCTCATCCATCGACGAGTCGGTGGAAAGCCATCTGATGGCCTTTGCGGCGGAACGCAGCCGGCTGCAGCGCACGATTGAAGACGTGACGTTGTGAGCGGCGAGTTACGGTGGTTACGGTGACAGTGCGCTTAACCCGTCGGGTCTGTGCTTGCCACGGCGTCTCCCGTCGGCCAGTCGAAGCCCGGTTACGCCCCGCGCGTTGCAACTGCTATGACGCCTTCCGCGCCAGCCGCTCGGCGATCCGCACGTTGATGATGGATTGCCGCGTGACTCCGAGACGTGCCGCTTCGAGGTCGAGCGATTCGATCATCCACGTCGGAAAGTCCACGTTCACACGACGCTGCTCCTAGGTCGCACGACGCGCGGTCGAGAGATTCAGCAGCGTAGAAATATCGTGTCCATCGTCGAACTGCTCGTCGAAATTCTCAGCTTTATCACAGCGCCACCTCCTCGTCAGGTGAACGACGTACCGAAATCAGACGCACTCTGTCTTCACGGGGAAACGGTGACAGTGCATGAAACCACTCAGTACTCGAACGGTTAAGCACTGTCACCGAAATTTACGTGAGGCGCGCGCCGAGTGCCATTGCTTGAAGGACCGCTGGCTTTCGCCGGAACGCGCGCCGCTGAGCAAATTTTCGACGCTGATGTCCTCAATCGAGATCCGGCCAGTGCTTCCCCTTACCCGCGACCGATGAAACGCCAGTTGGCACGCTCGACCGGCGTGCCGGTGGCCAGGCGCGGGTACCACGTGACTGGTACCGAGACACTGCGACCGTCCGCGAGATCCACCGTCAGGGTATCGACCGTCACGTGCACCCCTTGGGCTATGGCCGGGGAGTGCTCGATCGGCGAAGTAGTCATCCCAGCTCCTCAGCAAAACAGTCTCGTGTGCACGCACCACGCTGACGCTACGCGCCAGTTCCCCGCGAGGAATACCGCGCCAGCAAATGGCGGGCCATCGAGTTCTTCCGCGAGAGACACTGAGCGCATCACAAGAAACCATGGTCTTGCAGGTGGTTCGGCTGTGGACGGCGCAGCATGAGCGCTCGCGAGCGCTGCGCCATCATTCACCAAAGCAGAGCCCGCTGTTACGCGTCTCACCATCTCGCCGTTTACACGCCCTCGCGGCATATTCGTCACGCAGCACGCGAACCTCCCGAGAATCGCGGCAGCTTGTGAACCTTTGGAGACACACGAATGGCAACCGCAATGCAACCCGGTGGTGAGGACATTACGAGTCTTGTGCGCAACGTGTTGCGTACGAACTCCGACGGGGCACCACGTTCCTTCACTGCCAAAAGCGTGGCGGTGAAGCGCTCGTTGAGAAGGGGAGCCACTGCGATCACGCTTGAGCAAGAGTCCGATGCGTTCAGCCGTATGTTCGCCTCAGCAATCGGCCAAGCGGCCCTACGCCGGATAGGAAACGAGACGGAAACCATGCGCGTACTCTCGATCCTGAGCGTCGAAGTGCTCTATGAATATCTGCTCGGCCGCAATCACTGGCTACTCTCCGGCTCTCGATGTCTCACGGTTCCCGGCGGGATGGGCGAGAGCCCGGTGTTGTTGGTGTTGGATCCAAATATCCCGCTCAATAACAGCGGAGAGTTGATGACCGACCGGTCTGAGGTCGATGCAAACAAGATCCGACGATTCGCCCGCACGCAGGATGTCCAAATGCTGCGCAACGTCGATTCCAGACTGGAAGACATAGAGCAGGAAACGCTGGATGACGCGCTTGAACTGCTCTGGATCACACGCCCCGAAATCATTCGCGCGCGCTTGCCAAGGATGGTCCCGATCAGTTCGCCGATTCCTCACGTGAGTGTTCAATGCCAGAATCGGTTTTCCAGCGTCGGCGTGTTCTGCCGAGACCCGAGCGGTACGCTCGGTGTGTCGGCATGCTATCACGGCACGGGCGATGTTGGAACACCGGTGCTGGTTGACGGCGTCGCGAGGATTGTGGCGCTGGCCGACAGAGTGCAGGACATCGTGTTCATTCCACTGGACCCCACCACGCACATGCCCCCGCTGCATGGTGTGATGGGACCACGCAGCAATCGAGCCCCATCACAGGCGGAACCGGTACGCTTCGATGGCCACGGCAGCGGCACATTGAGACTGACGAATGTGCAGTCGCATGATTCCGGCATTCTGCGGCGCCGCGCAACGGTGCAACTCAAGGTGCAGACACCCGCCACCACCAACGCTGGCGACTCCGGTTGCGCGTTGATCGATAGTGACGACCATGTGTTGGGTTTCGGCTTCGAGCAAAGTGCGTTTGGTGAATCGCCTCAACTGACCGATTGGATCTGGGCAGACAATGCCCTCGCTTCACTTGGTCTCACGCCTGTCTGACACCACCATCACCGAGGTATCGCATGGGTTTCATCAAGAATCTGTTCAAAAAGGCTTCAGGCAGCGCGCCAACAGACTGGACCTTTGTGCCGTCGCTGCCAACACCGGGATTCACGCCCGAGCCCATCACGCCCGATGAATGTTACGTGCAACTCAAGGTGGAGTCAGCGCGATTGTCGAAGGACCGAAAGTTTACGACGAAGTTTCATGGGGTGGTGTACTCCTTCATCACGCTGCCGCGGCAGGGTGAAACGAGTGCAGAGTTCGCCGCGGTTTCAAAACCTGACAAGCTCGCGGCGTTGGACGCGCAGTCACTCAACCGTGTGCTTACGATTTCGAAAGACATGCTCAACGCAGTGCCATGGCGTGGCGGATCATTCGGGCTCGAGTTGGGCCTGTTCTCGGTGAAGTCCGGCAATTTGCTCACACCGGTGCTCGACTATGTCGCGCGGGTGTCGTCAACGGCAGGCGCGAGCTTCGTTGGCGCGGTCAAACCCTTTCTGCCGCTGATTACGGAAGGGATGGATCTCGTGGCCGGTCAAGCGGAGGACACGAAAACTGAAATCGCGATCGATACGGATATCGCGCTCACGCACAGTGGCTACTACGCGGTGATCGCAACGCCCAAGAACTCTCTCGACGTGAGCAAACTGTCTTGCGACAGCGCGGATGGAAAACTGCTATTGGATGGCGTTCCGCTGGACCTGGGGTACTGTGTGTTTTCGATCCGGACTACCAAGCAGAAAGCCGACTTTGGCGAGATTCCCGAACTGAACGAGGCCTTTGGCGCAATCCGGCAGGCGATCAACAAGAACAAACGAACCGACGCCGATGAGGCGCTTGCCGCGTTTCGACGCGCTGCGGTCACGTCACCCGATCTCATTCAACAGGATGCGACTCGTCTGATTGCGCTGGCCAGCGACATAGTCAAGAGCGCATTTGGCGCGACCGGGATCGCGTCTGCGGGCGGTAGGGAGGTCGGCGAGCTTGGCACGTTGAAACTATATCCACGAGAATGACGGATTGTGCCCGGGTTCGGTGTGCGCAATAAGCAGTCCACCCGAAGGCGTAAACCGAAGCCCTTCCTGTTTGGCATGCGTGTGAGATATCTGTGCGTCTTCGGGCCGCCGAGGAGGGTCGGCGCGGCTTGGGCGATCGCAGTGCCCCCATCGGCTCGTGACCCCGACGGCCACGCTGCTGGTGACGGCACGCAAGGCGCATCCGTTCTGAACCGCCCCCGGTTCTGAGGAGACTCGGTTAGTTGACTGCCAAGCACTCGGATTGCGTGGCTTGGACGCGGTGGTACTGCTCCTCGAACTCCGCCGGGGGAACGTCACCCAGTGGTTCCAGCAAGCGCTGCGTGTTAAACCACGCGACCCACTCGAGGGTCGCATACTCGACGTCCTCGCAGCGCCGCCATGGTCCGCGGCGGCGAATCACCGCGGTCTTGTACAGCCCGATGACCGCCTCGGCGAGCGCGGTATCGTCGGCGTCGCCGACGCCACCGACCGACGGCGCTGCACCGGCCGCCAGCACGCGGTCCGTGTACCGCATCGCCACGTATGGCGCGCCGCGATCCGAGTGCAGGATCAAGCGCCCCTCGCGCTCCCGGTCGTGCAGCGCCTGCTCGAGCGCATCCAGCACCAGCGCCGTCCGCATCGTGGTGTGCGCCCGCCCGCCCACGATCCGCCGCGAAAACACGACGATCACGAACGCGACGTACACGAAACCGCGCCACGTCGCCACGTACGTGAAGTCGGCGACCCACAACTGGTTGGGCTGCGCCGCCGAGAACTGCCGTTGGAGCAGAACGGCCGACGGCGTCGCGGTGTCGTCCGGCTGCGTCGGGCGCACCCGCTGCCCGCGCACGACGCCCTGCAGGCCCGCGGCGCGCATCTGGCGCTCCACGGCCCACCGCGCCACGACGATGCCCTCGCGGTGCAATTGCTGCCAAATCTTCCGCACGCCGTACACCTCGTGATGCCGTCGAAAGACGCGCCGAATGTCGTCGAGCAGCGTCGCATCGCGCGGCGCGTGTGCCGACCGGCACGTCGCGTCGGCCTGCTGCGTCCGATGGCGGTGATCGCCTGACGGTGCGATCTCCAACACCTGGCAGATCGGCTCGACACCGTAGGCTGCGTGATGCGCGTCGATGAATGCATACATCACCGCGTACGTGACTTCGTCTAGCGGTCGAGCTCCGCCGCGGCGAAAAACGCGCTCGCCTTGCGCAGGATGTCATTGGCGCGCTTCAGCTCGCGCACCTCACGCTCCAAGGCCTGCAGCCGCTCCCGCTCGTCCGTCCGCAGGCCCGGCCGCTGCCCCGCGTCGCGCTCGGTGCGCCGGAGCCAGAGCCGCAACGTCTCCGGCGAACAGCCGATC
>JBBRDP010000239.1:0-5236 GCA_038203795.1 Gemmatimonadales bacterium | reverse complement strand
ACGAGCAACCCTTCCGCGCCCAACGCACGCAGCTGCGAAATCACGCGATACACCGATTTCGCCGGCACCACAGCGTGCACCGCCACGTACGAACCGCCGTTCATGATGTCCACCACTGTCGGCCCGTTCAGTCCGGGCAGCACCTGTTTCACCTGTTCAAGCGCCGCGCGCGGCACGTTCGCCATCAAATAGCGTTGACCGCGCGCTCTGATCACCGAGCCCAACGCGGTGACGAGTTCCTCAAACTGCTCGCGGCTCGCCGAATCGCCATTGCGCGGGCCGTTCGTGGCCGTGATGAGGCGCGCGGAGCTTTCGAGCACCGTTTCCACTTCGTGCAGCCCGTTCATTTTGAGCGTCGATCCGGTGGAGGTGAGGTCGACGACGATATCAGCGATCCCCAGATGCGGCGCGATCTCGGCGGCACCGGACACCGGCACGACTTCCACCGGCCGCCCACGGTCGGCGAAAAAGCGCGCCGTGATGCGGGGAAACACCGAGGCCACGCGCACCGGCTGGCCGCTGACGCCGATCTGGTCGACACGGGTGATGCCCGAGTCATCCTTCGCGGCCACGACCAGTCGGCAGCGGCCAAAGCCGAGATCGAGATGCTCCACCAGTTCGCGTCCGGACTCGTTGACCAGATCCCAACCGGTCACACCGGCGTCCGCCGCGCCGTCGGCCACGAACTCCGGAATGTCCTGTGCGCGGACGAAAATCGCCTCAAACTCACCGCCCAGCGAGGCCGTGAGCGCGCGCTCGCCGGCGGCGCGCACCTCCAGGCCGGCGTCATTGAACAGGGCGCGGGTTTCTTCACTCAGCCGCCCTTTGTTGGGCAGCGCGATTCGCAACATGGAACGCTCGATGAGAAAACGGGTGATGGAGGCCGAGACCTCCAGCAAAGCCCGAGGAGCTACTGGGCAACAAAAAGGCCCATCCTCGGGAGGACGGGCCAGCGGGGTGCAGGGCGTAGCGACTGGAAGCGGGTTCAGGCTTCCGACAACACGCACAACAGTCCGCGACCCGTGGGGCCGTGTCCATGATGCACGTGACGGTGGTGCTGCTGAACGCTCTGCATCACAAAACGATAGCGGGGGAGGGCGACCGTGGTCAAGGGACCCCGAACCAGCAACGCGATGATCACGAGGCTTTTCGCGCTTGGAACACTTGGCACGATCCGAGCTTTGTGAATATATTCACATGGTTCGCAGATGTTCTGCGGACGCTTATGCTCTTGGACTTCGGTCCATATACGTCCGAATCAGGCTCTGGAGGCCTTTCGACATGCGGTTTCTTGGATTTGCAGTAGTGACTGGCGCGGCCATGTTGCTCGGCGCGTGCGGTGGTGGGGACAAGGCGGCCGAGTCGACGCCGGACGCGCCGGCGATGGAAGCGCCGATGCCTGAGACGGCAGCGCCTGCCGCTGGTGCAGCGGCGGCCATCACGGGCACGATGCATGAAGTGAAGATGATCGGTGATGGGACAGGATACCGTTACGAGCCAACCGACATCTCGGTCAAGGCCGGCGACGGCATCAAGTTTGTGTTCGTCAGCGGCGGCCCGCACAACGTGGCGTTCGACGCGACGCTGCTTCCGGCCGACGTGAAGGCGCAGCTCGAGGCCAACATGCCGAATCAGGCCAGCCCGTTGATGGGCCCGATGATGCTCGCCGAAGGTGAAGACTACACGCTGTCGCTCGCGGGAATCGCGCCGGGCACGTATGAGTACTTCTGCACGCCACATCTTGCGATGGGCATGAAGGGCAAGATCACCGTCACGCCGTAATCACGCGCTTGACGTCATCATGCAGGATCGCGGGGGCTGGCGCTGAGCGCTGGCCCCCGCGTTGCTTTGTACGGTGATGGATTTCCAAGTGAACCGACGATCACCGGCCAAGACCGGTCTCGCGTACTGGTCTGCGGCACGCGCCACCAATGCGCTGCGCCGAGTCCGGCTCATGTGCACCGTGGGCGCACTCGTGGGATTGTGTGCGTTCTTTGTGTTGCAGATGCTGCCGCGCGAAGCGGATCGTGCGCTCAGAGCCCGTGTCGCGGCACTCCCGCCCGCGATCGACACCGCGTCGCTGCAATGGCTGCTCGTCCGCGCCCGTGACTCGGTGCGCGCACGCAGCCAGGCACTCGCCTCACTGCAGGCCCAGCAGCAGCGCGATTCGATGTTCGTGGTGTCCGTGACAGATGCGGCCGGTGTGTCCCGTGTTGTCGTGGGTGATACGCTCCGCGCACAACTCGCCGAACAACTTCGGCTGGCGCGCGCCACCCCGATTGTCGAAAGCTTTCTGGCGCTGGCGGCCGCCCCCGCACTCGCCTCGGACTCGCTGGCACAGGCGCTCGCGGATTCGCTGCGGGACACGGAACGCGAGCGCGGCGCCTTCGCGGCGATCGGTGGTCCGGATCTCCGATACCGCGCGCTGCAGGCACGCGTAACGGCACTCGGCGAACAGCTGGTCGAACGCGCCGTCGATCGGTTGCGCGATGATTTATCGCTCGTACAGGCCGCGTCACAACCGCTCGACACCGCACTGGCAGCGGCCCAACTCGCACTGCGCATGGCGACCGATTCGCTGGCCGAACTCGAGACCAGCGTTCGTCGTGCGACCGAGTGGAATATGAACCGGGCTGACCTGGAACGCACGCTGCGCGCCGCCGAACCGATTCGTGTACCGATGCTGCCGATGCTGCTGGCCGTCCTCACGATTGCGGCATCAACCGGATACCTCGCCGCGTTTGCGGTAGAATGGCGCCACCCACGCATTTCCGACGCGGCTGAAGTCGCCATACTTGTGCAACAGTCCGGCGTCGACGCGACCGTGGTGCTGCAATCGCGCACCGCCGTCGCGCTGCCGCGACGACGTGCTGCCGACCGCACGCTGCCGGAGGTGCTGCGTGGTGATGCGACGGCCTGCGTACGACTGCACCAGCTGCTGAGTGCGATTGGTGAGACCGTGTCGGTGGTGGGTGTGATGAGCGAGCAGGCCGACGAGACGGCGGCAGTCGCGGTGCAGCTCGCCGCCGCGGCCGCTGACGCGTCTCGTGCGGTCCTGCTCATTGATGCGGATGTGGTGCACCGTCGCGTCGCCCCAACGCTTGGCCAGCCAGACGGTGCCGGGCTGGCGGAGGTGGCGCGCGGCGGACGTGAGCTGCCCAGCGCGCTTGTCACCGTGAGCACGGGGCGCGACACCAACATGGCGTTCATCCCGGCGGGATCCACGTCGACCACGCATGCGCTGCTCGCGGCTATCGCGCCCGAGCTGCAGCGTTTGATGCAACGACACGATGTCACCGTGATCGCGATGGCGCACGACGCCAGTGAGTGGCCTACACCGTTGTCGCCGCGCGATGTGGTGTTCGCGGTGACACCCGGAGAAACGCGCGTGGCGTGGCTTGCGGAGGCGCTGCGTTCGGTAACGCAAGATGGACAGCGTGTGCGGGGCGTGCTGGTGCGTGACCGGCCGTCTCGGCTCAGCCGCGCCGCTTCAGTTTCTTGAGTTTGGCGTCCACGCCGCCCATGATCGCAACGCCGTTGATGCGCAGCACCGGTGCGTCGGGTCCCGGGTCGGCATCGGCGCCCTCGACCGAAAAACCGCCCATGATGCCCACGCCTGTTGTCTCGACGCGCACACCGGTGGGCACTTTGATATCCACGCCACCCATCAACGCGAACACCTCGATCTCCGAAACGCCGGACGCAAAGTGCGCGTCGCGCAGATCAAGATCCACACCGCCCATCACCGCGAACACCTTGAGCGACCGTGGGAGAACCCACCCACCTTTCCGATCGACGCCGCCAAAGACCGCGAGCAGCACCGCGCGATCCGGGACCACTTCAGGGCGCGCGATGGTCGCGATGCCGAACTCCCGTGCGCGGGCGGAGAGCTGCTCCGGCACCGCTGGAATAGCGGTCGCGTGGCGCGGCGCATTCGCGATCACGGCTGCCCGTCCACCCAGTCCGAGGAGTACGTCGGCGAGCGCGTCATGCGAGGTGGCGCGA
Source organism: Gemmatimonadales bacterium (assembly GCA_038203795.1). GTDB lineage: Bacteria > Gemmatimonadota > Gemmatimonadetes > Gemmatimonadales > Gemmatimonadaceae > JAABRT01. The sequence continues at coordinate 1,231 of JBBRDP010000239.1, read as the reverse complement.
TATACCCGTGCCATGCGCCGCTCGAGTTCGTCCAGCTCAAGCTGATCGGCGGCGTAGGCATCGCCAAGCGCCGACATTACGGCTTCACGATCAGACGCAGACGGTGCCGAGGAGGGGGGCGCGTTCGGATCGCTCACACGGGAGAGACTGGGGTCATGCAGGGGAACCTACCGTGTCGCGCCGTCCGGTCAACGCCCCGCGCGCGCTATGCTGCCCCTTCTCCCATACGCGACCGCCCACTAGCGTGCTCAGACATGTGGGCTGATGCGCTTCTCTCGCTCGAACGTACGCACTTGCTGCGGCTGGCCCTGTGGGGCGGTGCCAGTGTGTTGCTCGGCACGCTCGTCCTCGCCTGGCTGGCCACGCGCGGTACCCGATCGCCGCTGCTGCAACACTTCGCGATTCAGACCGCGGCCTGGGGCGCGGTCGACCTGGCCATCTGTGCGTGGGCGTGGCGTGGTCTGGCGCTGCGCGACCTCGATGGTGCCACATCGCTGGTAAGCTTTCTCTGGCTGAACGTCGGTCTTGATGCTGGGTACGCCGGCGTGGGGCTCACATTGGCCTTGTGCAGTTGGCGGTTTGCCCGACGTCTGGGCGGCGTGGGTGCCGGTATCGGCATCATTGTGCAAGGGCTGGCGCTGGCGGTGCTTGATCTGGTGTTGCTCGTGCAGATTGCCGCTGCCCGCGCCGCCTGAGCGCAGCACCATGCACAACGCTCTGTCCGCGCGTCCGTAGTTGCACGAGACCTTCACGCATCACTTGCGACCACGTTATGGAACCGGTTATTCCCGATTTGCGCGGCACGCCCAAGGCTGAGGCCTACGCGCGTCTTCGCGAGATGCAACAGCTGCTGCTCGATGGCTCGAACGACGTGATCGCGGGCATGGCGACCACGAGTGCCTTGCTGCATCACGCGTTCGGGCACCTGTGGACTGGTTTCTATCGCGTGGTCGAGCCCGACCGCCTGTTGCGCGTGGGGCCGTATCAGGGGTCGCTCGGCTGTCTCGATATTACGTTCGGACGCGGTGTGTGCGGAACGGCCGCCGCCGAACGGCGCACGCTGGTGGTGCCGGATGTGCATGCATTTCCGGGGCACATTACGTGTGACCCGCGTTCACAGAGCGAAATTGTCGTGCCGGTGTTCGCCCCCAACCACACGTTGCTGGCGGTGCTGGATATCGACAGCGGTGAACGCGCGATGTTCGATCACGATGATGCGGCGGGGCTCGAA
>JBBRDP010000238.1:0-5279 GCA_038203795.1 Gemmatimonadales bacterium | reverse complement strand
TCGTGGGCCACGAATTCGCCGGCGACGTGGTCGAAGTCGGACAGCTCGTGGAATCCGTCGCCGTTGGTGATCGGGTCACCGCCGAAGGACACATCGTCGACGAACGCTCGATCTTCTCGCGCACCGGAAACGCACACGTCGATCCGTCCACCCGGATCATCGGCGTCGATCGCGACGGCTGTTTCGCCGAGTACATCGCCATGCCGGCCACCAACGTGTGGCACCTCGATGATGCCATCAGCTACGACCTGGGTGGTATTCACGACCCAATGGGGAACGCGTTTCACACCGCGCTGACCGCCGATATTCCGGGTGCGGTGGTGCTCATCACCGGCTGCGGACCGATCGGTGCCTTCGCGGTTGGCATCTGTCGCGCCGCCGGCGCCGCACGTATCATCGCCACCGACGTCAACCCGCGCCGTCTCGAGCTGGCGCGCACGATGGGCGCACATGACGCCGTACATCCCGACGAAGCGGCCGCGCTCGTCTACGCCGCCACCGATGGACACGGCGCCGACGTGGTGCTCGAAATGTCGGGCGTGCCCAGCGCCGTGCATCAGGCGTTTGCACTCGCCAGACCCGCCGGACGCGTCAACATGCTCGGCATTCCCAACCGCACCATCGAGATCGACTTCGCCACCGAGATCATCTTCAAGGGGCTCACGATTTACGGCGTGGTCGGCCGACGCATGTACGACACGTGGCACCAGATGACGCGGTTCCTGCGCGCCGGCCTCTTCGATCCCACACCGGTCATCACGCACCGACTGCCCCTCGAAGCCGTGGACGAAGCGATGCATCTCATCAAGTCCGGTGAAGCCGGCAAGGTGATTTTCGAGATCGCGTAAGCCCGTGGTTGATTCGGAATACCGTCCGCCGTTTTATCATCTCCTGCCCGCCGCATCATGCTCAACGCCCGTTTCATCGCCGATAGCGACGCCGAGATCGCCCAACTCAAGGCCGACCGCGTCTACAAGCGCCTGAACCACCTCGAATCGCCGCAGGGAGCGCGCGTGCAAATGGAGGGGCGCGGTGAGGTGATCGTGCTCTCGTCCAACAACTACCTCGGCCTCGCGAATCACCCCACCGTCGTGCAGGCCGGCGTTGATGCGCTGCATCGCTACGGCGCCGGTACGGCCAGCGTCCGCTTCATTTGCGGCACGTTCGCCCTGCACCGCGAGCTCGAACATGAGCTTGCAGAGCTGGCCGGTACGCCGGCCTCGCTTTCATACGTATCTGCGTGGAATGCGAACGAAGCGTTCACGCCCACGCACGCAGGGCCCGACGACATGGTGATCTCCGACGAACTCAACCATGCGTCCATCATCGACTCGGTGCGCCTCGCCAAGTCCATCACCAAATGCCGCAGCGCCGTCTACAAGCACAGCGACATGGACGACCTGCGCGCCAAACTCGAGGGCTCGCGCGATGCGCGTCGGCGGTTCATCTGGACCGACGGCGTGTTCTCCATGGAAGGCAGCATCGCGAAACTACCCGACATTCTTGAGTTGGCCCGCGAGTACGACGCGATCGTCATCATGGACGACTCGCACGCCACCGGTGTGCTCGGCGCGACCGGTCGTGGCACCGCCGAACACTTTGGTGTTGTGGGCGAAGTGGACGTGATCACCTCGACGCTCGGCAAGGCGCTTGGTGGCGCGGCCGGCGGATTTGTGGCCGCTGCAGAATCGGTGGTCGACCTGCTCACGCAGCGCTCGCGTCCGCAGCTGTTCTCGAATGCGCTGCCGCCAACCGTGGCCGCGTCGTCGCTCGCGGCGGTGCGTGTGCTGCGCGCCGAACCGCAGCGTGTGACGCAGTTGCGCGAGAACGCCAACTGGTTTCGCGCCGCGATCCGCGAGGCTGGATTCTCGCCGATGGAGGGCGAAACGCCGATCGTGCCTATCATAGTAGGCGAAACGGCACTGGCCATTCAGATGAGCGAGTTGCTGCTCGAGCAGGGCGTGTTTGTCACCGGATTCGGATTTCCGGTGGTGCCCAAGGGCGAAGCGCGCGTGCGCTGTCAGGTGAGCGCCGATCATACGCGCGACGATCTGGAGGAAGTGGTGGCGGCGTTCAAGGTGGCGGGCACGAAGGCGGGGTTGCTGACGTGAGCGCGCGGGGCGTGATCGCCTGGAGCGGCGTGGAGCCGAGCGTGATCGCGAAACACGCGATCACAAAACACGCGATCGCGGAACGCGTGATCGCAAAACGCGTCCTCGCAAAACGCGTCCTCGCACGAAGCGCCGCCGCAGCATTGTGTTTCTTGACGCTCCCCTCCGCGCTCCACGCCCAGCGCATTCGCCCGGTTGCCGGCGTGCCAACGCCGAGCGCACAAACGGGATTGGACGTGGGCGCTGACCGTGTGCTCGCCGATTGGCCGCAGATCACGCGCTATTTTGCCGCGCTTGCCACAGCGGCACCGAGCCTGGTCAAACTCGATACGATCGGCCAAACCACGCTCGGCAAACCGTTCGTGGTGGCCGCCATTTCCTCGCCGCGCAACATCGCGCGTCTCGACGAAATCCGCGCCGCGCAAGCCCGGCTCGCCGACCCGCGCGGCCTGAGCAGCGCTGATGAAGCGCGTCTCCTGGCCTCGCAGCCCGTCGTACTGTTCATCTCGTGCAACCTCCACTCCAACGAGATTGGCGCGTCGCAGATGGCCTTGGAGCTGGCCTATCGATTGACCACGGTGGACACGCTGCAGCGTCAACTCGAGAACGTGGTGGTGCTGCTCGTGCCGTCAATGAATCCTGATGGCCAGCAGATGATTACCGAGTGGTACCGCGAAGGCGTGGGCACACCGTTCGAAGGTGGACCGCTACCGTGGCTGTATCAGGTGTACACCGGTCACGACAACAACCGTGACTGGTTCATGGTCACGCAAGCCGAAACACGACTCGTCACCGACTATCTGTACCGCCGCTGGTTTCCGCAGGTCTTCTATGATGTCCATCAGCAGGGCAATCGGGGCATGCGACTCACCGTGCCGCCGCATGTGGATCCGATCAACGGCAACGTCGATCCGCTGATCGTGCGCGGCATTAACCTCGTGGGCATGCAAATGCAGTTTGCGCTCGAGGCCGCAGGCAAAACCGGTGTGGGCGACGGGGTCACGTACGACCTGTGGTGGCACGGCGGCGCGCGCTCCACGCCCACACGCCACAACATGGTGGGGCTGCTGTCCGAGGCCGCGAGTGTGCGCATTGCCACACCGATCACGCAAACGCTGGAGGAGCTCACGGGCCATCCGCGTGGTCTGCCCACGTACGAGCGCAAAGTAAACTTCCCGAACCCCTGGCTTGGCGGCACCTGGCGACTGCGTGACATCATGGACTATCAGGGCATCGCCGCTGAAGCGCTCGTTGAACTCGCGAGCACGCAGCGGCTGAGCTTCGTGCGCAATCAGCTGCAGCTCACGCGCAAACAGATCGCGCTCGGCGCCGATTCTGCGCCGTACGCCTATGTTATTCCGTCCGCTCAGCGGGACCCAAGCGCTGTGCAGCGTCTGATTGAAGTGCTGCGCATTGGCGGCGTGGAGGTCGCCAAGGCGACCGCGCCGTTTCGTGCGAATGGACGCGAGTATCCGGTGGGTTCATATGTAGTGCCCATGTCGCAGCCCTTCCGCGCGCACGCCAAGGATCTGCTCGAAGTGCAGCGTTTCCCGCGCATGGAGCAGTACCCCGGCGGACCCGTGGACCCACCGTACGACGTAGCCGGTTGGACGTTGCCCATGCAGCTGGGTGTGATCGCCGAGGCCGTCACCGATGCGCCGCTGCGCGATGTGCGGTCGGCGGCGGTGAGTGGTTTCGACGACCGCGCGGCCAGTTGCACGGCGGCGAATGTACGCGGCGCGGTGGCGCTCGATCTGCGTGACACGCGCTCGTACTCCATCCTCGCGCGGGCCCTGCGTGCGGGTGTGCGCGCTCGGTCGAGCACCGCTGCGATGACCACGCGCGGAGGTGCCTCCCTGCCCGCCGGCACGATTGTTCTGGAGCGTTTGCCCGCCGCCGGTGCGCTCGGCGGTGAACCGGTATGCGCGCATCAGGCGCACGCCGTGGCCAGCATGCCCGCCGGCACCGCCGTGCGTGCACCGAGGATCGCGCTGTACAAGCCGTGGACGGCGAACATGGATGAAGGGTGGACCCGTTGGGTGCTCGAGCAGTTCGGTGTGCCCTTCACCTCGCTCACCGATTCCATGGTGCGCGCCGGTGGTTTGTCACGTCAGTTTGATGTGATCGTGGTGCCTGACATGTCACTGCGTCAGATGCGCGACGGGATGTCGGCGCGTGAGGTTCCCGCTCGATACGCCGGCGGACTCGGCGACAGCGGACTTGGCGAACTCGCCTCGTTCACACGCGCCGGTGGCACACTCGTGCTGCTCGATCACGCCAGTGAGTTTGCGGTGGAGCAGCTCGGCGCACCGCTGCGCATCATCGCCGGCGGCAATCGCACGGGCGAGGCAAATCCGGGCGGTGATCAGGCGGCTGTGGCCGCGCCGCGCACGTCGCCGTATGCCCCGGGCTCGATACTGCGCACGCTCGTGAACACGCGTCATCCACTCGCCGCAGGGGCCAGCGATACGATGGCCGTGTACTTCACCAATAGCGTGACGTTTCAGCTTCCCGCCGACGGGTCGGCGGAGTCCATCGCCCGCTATCCCGATCAAGCCGACGACATACTCATGAGCGGCTATCTCGATGGCGCCGAGACGATTGCGGGTCGCGCCGCGATGGTGCGCGTGAAGGTGGGCAGCGGGCACGCGGTGCTGTTTGGATTCCGGCCGCAGCACCGCGCGCAGGCGTACGGGACGTTCCGGTTGTTGTTCAACGCGATGTATCTGGGGCGGTAGCGGTGCCGTTGAACACGAGCTCTCTGAGCCGTTCGTAGCCATCTGACGTTTCCTGGAGAGCAAGGATACGCGTGTCATCGACGAACTGCACCCGGAGCGATCGGTTGAGAAAAATGCGATGTATGATCGGCGAGTCGCGACTGATCACGAGCCACTCCGCCAGCGAATCAACTGCTGAAGGCGCACGCCGTAGCCAGAAGGCGCCTGACTGGCTTGCCAGAAGGCGATCTACCTCGGGCAGATAGTCTCCCCACGGCGCCTCCTCCAAAACTCCACGCAGAGTGACACGCGAGGAAGAATCCGGCTCTTCGGCAAGGCGTTCCTTCAAATACCGAGTCCGCGCTTTCTGGCTAGTTCCACGCGACTCGGTGCGCAGGAAATAGAGCGTTTCAAAACCACCATCTTCGACTATGAGACGAAGTTCAAGACG
>JBBRDP010000237.1:0-5330 GCA_038203795.1 Gemmatimonadales bacterium | reverse complement strand
CAGCGCGGCGGAGCCGCTATGAAGCACACAGGTGATGACATGCATGATGACAGTGCCCGCGAACCGGGCCGCGAACAACCAGACGCACACGACGCGCTGCTCGGCGAACTCACGGCGGCACTCGCCAGCGAGGCGTTGTCAGCGCTTGACGCGCTGCCCGAGCGCACATCAACGCGTGCGATTCAAGCTGGCGAAACGATTGTACGCGCGCAGCGGATCGCTGCGGAAGCGAGCGAGTTCGCGGTGCGGCCGCCGGCCGGTGTCGGGGAACGTGCATCGGGCACCGCTCAGCGTCCTGCATCGCCGATCGCATCGCCAGCGATCCCGCCTGTGGCACAGCTTCTCACGCAGGTCATGGCGCGTCGCATCACGGCGTGGAGCGGCTGGCTGGCGGCGGCGGCGCTCTTCGCGTTCGTGATGAGTGACGGGCGCCGCGCGAACGTGCCCGACGCCGCACCGCTCGTGGCCTCGGTGGCCGTGCTGCGTGATTCGCTGCTCCAGAGCGACAGTTCGGCCGTGCCGCTCACCTGGACTGCCACGAGTGATGCATCGGCGGTGCGCGCGCGTGGCGATGTGGTGTGGAGTGCGCGGACGCAGCGTGGTGTAATGCGCATTGTCGGGCTGCTCGCCAACGACAAAGCACGCTGGCAGTATCAGCTCTGGATTTTCGACAAGAACCGCGATCAGCGATTCCCCGTTGACGGCGGCGTGTTCGACATTCCAGTGGACGGCGCCGAGGTGTTCGTGCCGATTGACGCTCGACTACCGGTCGGCGACGCGACACTGTTCGCGATTACAGTAGAGCCGGTGGGTGGTGTGGTGGTCTCTACGCGGGAGCGCATTGCGTTGACAGCGGGGCTGTGAGCGCCGACACTCGTGTCTTCACGGAACCCGCAACCTGTACCGCACCACACGCTGTTCGCCAGACTCGGCGCGAATCACCGCCCACAGTGTGTCACCAGCAATCACCGGCGCTGGTGTAAACTGCATCGCGTCGGGTACCGTGACACTGCCAAGGAACGCACCGTCGATTTCGAACACATCGAACAGACGTGATTCCCTCACACGAATTTCGACTCCGTTGTCATCGCTTTTATGAACGATACAGTAGCCATCCGGATGTCATGTCCATTGTTCCGATGGTGACCATCGGACCGGAAGACTGGCGTTGTTGTACGCGAGTGATGTCTCCCGCGGGTGTCGAGCCACGGTAGCCACCACATCAGCTCGTTGAGATCGGCAAAGAGCGTGGCTTCGTAGCGCTCGAGCAGAACCGGGAGCAGGGCGTCTTTGGACGGGAAGCGGAGGTAGAGCGTGTTCGAGCGAGCGCTTGCTGCGCTCCTGAGTGGGCTCGCGGTTCGTCGTGTCGCAACGGTCGCGGCCTCGGGGTAACCGAATATGAACCATGGTTCGTATTTTGGGCCAAGCGTGCCCTGCGTCAAGACCCAATTTACCGCTGCAGCGTACAGTTATCGGTGGAGCGGGACGTTCTTGTGCGTGCTGGAGTCGCCGACAAACTCCATCATCCAGCGCCAGAGCGGTTCCGCGCCAAAGCGATCCAGGTCATCGTGCAATTGACGGGAGCTTCGGTTGGCCTGACTGACGTTGGCAAAGTGAATCACGAGCACATGTTCAATCTGCAGCTGCAACGTGGCGACCGCTTGCAGCAGATCCGGCTCCAACGTGTCGGGTACCGCGCCGTCGAAGGCGACTATGTGATCATCAATTGTGCCATCGTGTGCCCGCGTGATGACCTGCGCTGCCCGGTGTCTTGCAGCGCTGCCTGACGTGTCCATGGCCTCGTGCGCTTCCTTGAGTTGGAGATAGCGGGCATGGATGCCCAGTACTTCATGGTCCGCAGGCTCTCGACATTTCGTCTGCGTTGGTGGGTTCACGGTGCATTCCTCGCAGCCGGCGCAACCCGGCATCTGGAGTGAAGTGCACGCTGCACCGCGCAGCGCGCCGCCGCTTTGCATCGGCTGTATGAACGCTAGCAGGGGGGTATGACAGCCGAAACGCGGCGGGGTGGCGAGCAGACTGCGCGAGTGGCGCGCCGGGGACGAAGGCAGCAGGCAATGCGTCGATGTCGTCGATTCCGCCCCTTGACGCAAGCGCGCCCGGCCCGAACTTCACGGCAGTGCTCGCTCACCGTCACGGAGTTTTGATTCATGCCATCGCTGCGCCACCTCACGCTCGCCCTCTGCACCCTCGCCGTCGCCACCACGCCACTGCTCGCCCAGCCCGGCGTGCGCGGCTTCTACCAGTACCCCACGCTGCACGGCGAAACCATCGTGTTCGCCGCCGAGGGTGACCTGTGGACGGTACCAGCCTCCGGCGGCCTCGCGCGCCGACTCACCTCGCACCCGGCCGAGGAGTCGCACCCGGTGATTTCACCCGACGGTGCAACGCTCGCCTTCAGCGCACGCTACGAGGGACAAACCGAGGTGTACACCATGCCGCTCACCGGCGGCCTGCCCACCCGCCGCACATGGGAAGGTGAAGCGTCGCTCGCCACTGCCTTCACGCCAGATGGTGAGTTGGTGTACACCACCACCAAATACAGCGGCATTCCCAAACCGCAAATGGTGCGCGTGCGCTTGAACGACCACGTGCGCACACTCATTCCGCTGGCCGGTGCCAGCGAAGGACACTACGACGCCAGCGGACGCGCGCTGTTTTTTGTACGACCAGGCTTTCACAACAACGTGACCAAACGCTACACCGGTGGCACCGCGCGCAACGTGTGGGTGTTTCGCGACGGCGCCACCGAAGCACAACGCGTGACACCGGAGTGGCGTGGCGAATCACACACACCGATGTGGTGGAACGCGCGCGTGTACTTTGTGACCGACCGCGATGGCACCATGAACCTGTGGTCAGTGACCGAAACGGGTGGCGACCTGCGGCAGCACACGCGACACAGCGGTTGGGATGCGATTCGCCCGGCGATGCACAACGGACGCATTGTCTATCAGAACGGTGCCGATCTGTGGCTGCTCGACACACGCACCGACAGCACGCGCCGCGTCGACATCACGATTGCCTCAGATCTGGATCAGTTGCGGCAGCGATGGGTGAGTGAGCCAATGCAGTATCTCTCATCCGCACATCTTTCGCCAACCGGCGATCGCGTGGCACTCACCTCACGCGGCCGCGTGTTCGTGGCACCGGCCGGTCCGGGCCGCCTCGTGCGCGCGTCGCGCAAGGACTCGGTGCGCTACCGCGATGTGGTATTCATGCCCGATGGCAAGTCGCTGCTCGCACTCTCTGACGAGCGTGGAGAGCTGGAGTTCGCGCGGTTGCCCGCGAACGGTGTGGGCCCGGACAGCCTGCTCACACGTGACGGCACCGTGCTGCGCTTTGAAGGCACACCAAGCCCGGACGGCACATGGATCGCCTGGAGCGACAACAACAATGACTTCTTCGTGCGCAATCTGCGCTCGGGTGATGTACGCAAGCTCAGTAATAATCGCGAAGGTGGTGGTGACCGCAGTTGGTCACCCGACAGCCGCTACCTGGTATGGGAGCAGGTAGAACGCAACACGTTCACGCGCCTCATGCTGTACGACGTTTCCGCCAACCACTCTACGCCGCTCACGAGCGATCGCGTGAACTCGTCGAGCGCCGCGTGGGACCCGAAGGGCGATTTTCTCTACTTCCTCTCCGATCGCAATCTGCGCACGAGCGTGGGCTCACCGTGGGGTGCGCGTCAACCGGATCCGTATTTCGACAAACAGATCGAGATCTACGAGCTCGCACTGCGCCCCGGTGTGCGCTCACCGTTCCGTGCGCCGGATGAACTGCACGCCACCGGTGATTCATCCGTTCGGTCATCCGGCGCGGTCGGCGGCGTCAACGCCACAGACGGCCGCGCGGGCAGCAGCACAGGCGGAAACCTCGGTGGTGCGACACGCGCGGTAACTCGCACGGACATTCGCATCGACACGGCGAACATCATGCGCCGCATTGATCGAGTCCCCGTGCCCGCCGGCAACTACTCGCAGCTCGTCGTCAATGGCGACGCCCTGTTCTATCTCGCGCGCGGCGAATCGCGCACCGATGTGCACGCGCTGCGCCGAGCGCACAAGAGCGAAGCTGTGCCGATTGCGGAAGGGGCACGCACACTCGACCTCTCGCGCGATGGCAAAAAGCTGCTCGTGCGCCGCGCTGATGCACTGCACGTGATCGATGCGCGCCCCGTCAAGCCCGGCAACATCGCCGATTCGCGCGTCGATCTCTCCGGCTGGCGCTTCGCGATCGATATGCGCGATGACTGGCGTCAGCTCTTCGTGGACGCATGGCGACTCGAACGCGACTACTTCTACGATCCAGGATTCCACGATATCGACTGGGCGGCCACACTCGCCAAACATCAGCCACTCGTGGAGCGCATCACCACACGTCAGGAGCTGTCCGTGCTGATTGGCTGGATGGTAGGGGAGCTCTCAGCGTTGCACACATCCGTGGGCGGCGGCGACCTGCGACGCGCGCCGGACATCGTGAATACGGCGTCACTCGGTGCGCACCTTGTGCGTGAACCGGCGCGCGGCGGCTATCGCATTGCACGCATCTACCAAGCCGATCCCGATTATCCGGATCAGCGCGCACCACTCGCCGATCCATATCTCGACATTGCGGCCGACGATGTGATCACGGCCGTGAACGGCGTCCGCACGCTCGATGTGCCGGACATCGGTGAACAGCTGCGCGATCAGACCGGCAAACAGGTGCTGCTCACGATCTCGCGCGGCAGCACCTCACGTGATATCGTCACCACACCGATCGGCAACGAAAGCAATCTGCGCTACACCGATTGGGAACTGTCGCGCCGCCGCTCGGTGGAAACAGCCAGCAACAACACCATGGGCTATGTGCATCTGCGTGCCATGGGCGGTGACGATGTGAATCAGTGGTACCGGGAGTTTTACCCGGCATTCAACCGTCAGGGTCTCATCGTTGACGTGCGCCAGAATCGCGGCGGAAACATTGATTCGTTCATCCTCGACAAACTCATGCGCAAAGCGTGGATGTACTGGCAGGGGCGCGCTGGTGAACCCACGTGGAACATGCAGTATGCGTTTCGCGGTCACATGGTGGTACTCGTCGACGCCGAAACAGCGTCCGACGGCGAGGCGTTTGCCGATGGTTTCCGCCGACTCGGCATGGGCGCGGTGATCGGCACGCGCACATGGGGCGGCGAGATCTGGCTGAGCGGCTCAAACACGCTTACCGACGGCGGCGTGGCGCGCGCGCCAATGACGGGCGTGTATGGTCCGGAGGGCAAGTGGCTGATCGAACAGATCGGCGTCATCCCCGATATTGAAGTCGAC
>JBBRDP010000236.1:0-5343 GCA_038203795.1 Gemmatimonadales bacterium | reverse complement strand
AACATGCGCACGCCCCAGTTCCGATCGGCGGGCTCATCGATGAGCGCCCCACCGGCCGTCGTGATCCGTGCCGCTGCGGCGTCGACATCCGCTGGCGCCGCAACGTTGATCTGCAAGTAGAATCCTTGCCCCTTGATGCGGTCCCACCCCAGTTTGCCGTCATCCTGGTTGAGGACGAGTTGGCAGTCACCGGCCCCGACAACGGCGGCCGCGACCTTGCCGTTGTGCTCATAGCTTTGCAGCACCGCAAAGCCGATGGCATCGCGGTAAAAGCGGATCGACGCCTCCAGGTCCTTGCAGGTGATCGAACAGCCCAGGGTGGTCGCGTTGATGACGGCCGGTGCGTCGGTCATGGTTTGCTCGGTTGGGGATGTGCCCGGAACGCGCCGGAATGGCGCATCATCGGACAACGCGAAAATTCTACGACCATCCCCGCGGCGGCGCAAATGGCGCCAAGAGCGCTGTGGTTCACTTCGTAGCGGGCGCGAGCGAGCGAACGTGCCGTCTTGACAAGATCGCCGGATACTCCTGGTATCTCCGAAAGTCTTCGGAGATAAAGAATGGGAGCTGGGTTCACCGAGCGCGAGCTCGACATCATGGCGGTGCTCTGGGCGCGCGGGCCATCCACGGCCGCGGACGTGCGCGCCGCACTCGATGACGCGGTCACGCACAACACCGTGCAGAAGATGCTCAGCATCCTCGAGGAGAAGGGGCACGCCGCGCACATCGAAGAAGGACGCATGCACCGTTTTCACGCGCTCGTGGCACGGGAGGAGGCAGGCTCCAGTGCGTTCGGACGCTTGATCGACAAAATGTTTGCAGGGTCAGCCGAAGCGGAGGCGCCTCACGCAGACCAGTCGGCACATGCGTTGAGGACCGCACAGCGCAGCCCGCAGCGCGACGGCATCGGCGTTATCACGGGCGCATTGCGCGAGTCGTCTGGTGCGACCGCCGCGCACGGCCAGTACGTACGCGACGAAGTCTGCACGCGAAGCAAACAGCGCGTTGCGGCACTGTGCATTCCAGTTGGCGTGAACGAACGGGCGACTCGACATCTCGACACTCCGCTGCTGGTAGCCTGCGCTGTTATGGCACTTCTCGCAGTGACCATTATCTCGCTTGCCATCGCGCGCCAGCGTCGCATGGCTGCAACGCTGGAACGCGCGGATGTGCTGGACACGCCCGTGCTTGTCTCCCGCGACATCGGCCCGGCGCTGCTCGGTGTGTTCCGGTACACCATCGTACTACCACGCTGGACGCTCGAACTGCCGGCCGCGGATCTGCGAACGATTCTGACCCACGAACATCAGCACACGGCGACCCGGGATCCGGCGTTGCTGCTCTGTGGCCTGCTGCTCGTGGCGCTGCAGCCGTGGAACGTCGCACTATGGATGGCGTGGTCACGCCTGCGTCTGGCGACGGAGCTCGACTGCGACGCGCGCGTGCTCGCGTCGCAGCAGGACGCGCGCGCGTACGGTCACGTGCTCGTGCGTGTGTATGAGCGCTCCGCCCACCGCATGCTGCCGCTGTCCGCACTCGTATCGCGACGGTCGCATCTCGAAACGCGCATCCGACGCATGATGGAGCGCCCACGACGGACGTGGTCACTAACCACTGTGTGCGCACTCGTGTGCGCACTCGTGGGCGTGCTGGCTGCTGGCACGGCGGCGGTCACATTCGACGTAACGGCGCAACGATCGTCGCCACGTGGCTCGGCGCGCGGCCCTGCAATCGTGGTAGCAGCAGTCCCTGCACCTGCACCTGCAACTGCACCTGCAACTGCACCTGTACCGTCACCCACGCCGCAATCCCTGCTGCGGCCGACGACTCCGCTACTGTTCGCGCCACTACAGGCGAAACAACAACCAGTTGCACCGTTGCCATCGACGCGCCGGCAGCGCGCACGCGCGGCGCTTGCCGACAATGTCAGCAGCAATCGCAATATCCACTTCTTCGTCAACGACTCGGCAGCGGAACCGGCGCGCGTTGTGCGCATTGCGCTCGACGACATTACGGCGATGAGCTCGAGCAACGACGCGAACCGCGTGGAGATTCGCATCTCGACGGTCGCTGCGGACGCACCGCAAACGAGCCGAGACTCACTGCGCAGGCGGAGCGATTCCATGACGCTGTTCGTAGCAGGCTATCGTTTGCGCTTCTACGCGAGTCGGCATATGCCGATCGCGCGGTAGCGTGGCGTCACTGCGCCGCGCAGATTTCACTTGACACACGGGAGCACACACACAATGCGCACCGCACCACTCGCGGCATACGCGACGTTTGCCGCGATACTGTCCGCCATGACGCCACCCGCTGCGGCTGCACAATCCGCAGTGCCCGCGCGGACGCTGATCCCGGAGTTCCGGATTGACGGTAACCGCGAAGAGCTGAGCGGTGTGATGGGCACGCAGCCGCTGTCCAACGGAGACCTGCTCGTACTCACGAATGACGATCCCACCGTAAGGTTGTACTCGTCGGCCGGCACGCTGAAAAAGCGCTTTCTCCGAATCGGCGCGGGCCCCGGCGAGGCCCGCAGCGTGGGCTCGTTCGGCATGCTCCACGACACCCTGTGGGCGTACGACCGCACCCTCAATCGGCTGAGTTTCTTTGCTCCCGACGGGTCGCTGTTGCGGAGCATTCAGAGCCAGGGCGCTGGACGGTGGAGAGACTCGTCGCCCGATCGCCGCTTCTTCTCGTCGAACGTGACGCCCATCGCGGTGTTGGCCGGTAACGTCGCCATTGGTCAACTGTCGGCATCAAGCCGGGCAATGGCCCGGGGAGACGTGCGCGCGAGCCCCATTGTGCGCATGCGTTGGGATGGCACGATCGAGGCCATGCTCGACGCGCAACCGCAAGCGGCGCGCACGATGATGGTGAGGGTGGGTGACAGTAAGAACTACACCGAGATGTACGGCCAGCAACCCTTCGACAACAGTCCGGTCTACCACGTGTCCGCCGATGGAAAGCGCATCGCCATCGTGGACATGACGAGAGCGGGAACGCAGGCCATCGTGCATGTCACGCAGATTTCGCCGCGAGGCGACACGCTGCTTCGCGCGACGGTGCCATTCGTGCCAGTGTCCGTCAGCACCCGCCTGCTCGACAGCACGGCGCAAGCCGAGGCCAGTGATTGGAGGCGGCCGGATCTCGAGCCGAAGATCCGCGACGCACTCTACGCGCCGCGATTCATTCCACCCGTGCGGCGTATTATCACGGCCAACGACGGCACGATGTGGCTTCGCATGTTTGTACCAGACGGCACCGCGCGATGGCTCGTGCTCTCGCCGCAAGGTCGCGCCACGATGACGCTCGACGTGCCGAAGCACGTGCGGATCATGAGCGTCGAGCGTGGCATCTGGGGCGTCGAGCTCGATGCCGACGACGTGCCGAGTGTGGTGCGCTACCGGATCGGGCCGGGCTGACGCAGCATTATTGGCATCACGAACAGGTTTCCCTTCTTCACCATCGGTCCTCATGTCTCCCTTTGCTCGCGCATTGCGTCTTTTTGCCTGCGCTGTCGTCAGTGTGGCGCTCGCCGGTTGTGGTGCCAACGTGCTGGCGCCGAGCGGCACGGTCTAGATTGATGTCTCGGCGAGCGAGTACGCACTTGCTCCCACAGGCGTCGTCACCGTTCCATTCGTCGTGCGGAATCTCAGCGACCGCTCGATTGATATCCCGCAGTGCGGTCCGTCCATCTCAGTTGAGGTGGAACGACTTGATGGGCGTCGGTGGGTCAACTACTCCGGCACCTTCTGTCTCGCCATTCATTTCTGGGGTCCGGTGGCGCTCGAGCAAGGCGCTGAGCGCGCGGGCACAAGCGGTATTCACGAGCCGGGGGCGTATCGCATTCGGCTTGAGGTCGAGGGGTAGACACTGACGTCATCGATGTTCGCGGTACGCTAGTCGCGTGCCGTTTGAGACGGGCTCGTGAATGCGCATGGGGGCGAGCGCATCATCACGATCGGTGCGGCGTGACGCGAAGCGCTGGCGCAATCGTATTGGGAATTCCCCGGCGATCTCGACTGCGGCCGCAGGGGAATCCCTGATGTCGTACCGGGCGCGAATGGAGTATCGATGAAACGCCAGCTCGGTGGCTGGATGATCCGATCGGCGATTCAGGCAGGCGCAACACATGTCGATCACTCGTGACGATCGATTGACGTGCGCGCTCGGCCCAAGATCCCTTCACCCCGAGATTCGTATGCGCACCATTTCGTTGTTGACCGTGCTTCCCGCACTGACGCTCATCGCCTGTGCCGGAGAGCGCGCCCCCGACGTGTCGCAAACGGCGGACTCAACGGCCATCGCACCAACTACTTCGCCGGAGTCACGCATGAACCTGCTCAGCAACGAATACGCGGAGACCTTCACGGTCACCCTCGCGCCGGGACAGGCGCTTCCACCACATCCCGGTGGTGCGCGCGTCATTTACTCGTTGAGCGACTACACGCTTCGCTTCACGCAGGATGGACAGACGAGCGAGCAGTCGTTGACTGCCGGTCAGGCGCACTTTCACGGCGCCGGTGAGCACTCGATGGAGAACATCGGCGCCACCGAGGCGAAGTTCCTCGTTGTCGCGCGCACGCCGCAGTCGCTTGCGCCAACACCGGAGCACGCCGAGCCGCCCGCCGCTGCGGGCTCTGGACCCATGCAGCGACTGCTCACGAACGACGATGTGATGGTCGCCGAATTCCGGCTGCCAGCCGGTGCGGCGTTGCCACGCCATCACGGACTGGCCCGCGTTGCCTACTCACTCAGCGAGTACACGATCAGCTACGCGTCGAACGATGCAGCCGCAGAATCGAAGTCGTTCGTGACCGGTGAAGCACATTGGCACGACGCCGACGATCATACGATCGTCAACACGGGAAATACTGAAGCACGATTCTTGCTCATACAGTTTAAGCGATGATCAATCGGCGGCGCGAGGACGGAGACCACACCGCTGGGAATCGCTCGTGCGAAACCAGCGGCTGGTCCGCACGTAGTGACGGCGTACCCTGCTGGTGCGTTTGCCACTCCTCAGCGTCACAACACGATGCCCCTGTTCAGCCCCCTGCCATCGGTCACGTTCCTTTCGCGCTCCCTGACGTTTGCCGCCGCGCTACTGTTCGCGCCCGCTGGCGCCGCGTTCGCGCAAACAACGCCCGCCTCGGGTGCCACACTCTTCCGCAACGCGCGCGTCTTTGATGGCGAGCGCATGCTGCCGGCGCAGGACATACTCGTCGCGAACGGTCTCATTGTCAGGCTCGGACAATCAATCACCGCACCCCCCGGCGCGGTGATCGTCGATGGCACCGGGCGAACGCTGCTGCCGGGCCTCATCGACTCGCATACGCATTC
>JBBRDP010000235.1:0-5345 GCA_038203795.1 Gemmatimonadales bacterium | reverse complement strand
GAATCCGCGACCAGATTCCCGCGCACTCCGCCGCTTCGGCAGCGCCCAAGGAAGATGTCCCAGTGGCGCGCTCCCGGGCGCAGCGACACCACGCGCGGGTGCTGCCGAAGTGCCCCGACATAGGCCGCCTCACGGTCACCCAGCACGGCGGCACTGGACGCGTTTTCGATGAACTCGTTCAGCGAACGGCCGGCGCGCGCCGCACGCGTTTTCGCCTCCCGCAGTAGTTGGTCGTCGAGACGGATCGTGGTTCTCATGTATTGTTGTTACCGATGTGACATTAAATGTCAAAATCAAGCGCCGAGTGCAGTCGGTGGCGTCTCTTGACGCGAAGATCACAGCAAGATTGTCGGGGCCGTTGATATCAACGACCGCTCCGCTCACGTTGCCCCACGGGACGCGCTCGCGCTCCGTGCGCTGCGATCACCTCAATCACACCCCGTAGCGTGCAAGTCGCCGGGGCTGCCGCCGCGTGCCACGCGAATCGCGCCCACGTCGAGGATCAGCGCTTGATGTACTTTTTGAGCGCGCGCGGACCCACTTCGGCGCCGTACACGTTGCCCCTGGCATCCACCGCGACACCTTCTGCGGCACTGGTGTTGCGCGTGGTTTCCACGGGATCGGGAATAAAACTCCACACCGTACCATCCTTCGCGCTGCCAATGCGAATGCCGCGTTTCCACTCCGGTCGACTTGGCGCGATCGAGCCCGATTCCGAGTCGGTCGCGTAGAGCGTATCGCCGGGCGTGATCCAGATGCCGCTGTTGCGCGAGAACTGATACCACGTGTCGAGGTGTTTGCCGTTCTGATCGAAAATCTGGATGCGATCGTTGCCGCGATCGGCCACGAACAGGCGACCTTGCGAATCCATGGCCAGCGCGTGCGGCTGATCAAACTCACCCGTGCCCGTGCCTTTGCGTCCCCACTGCGTAAGCAGTTTGCCGGTGCGATCGAACTTGAGCACGCGCGCACTGGCGGTGGCGTTGGACGCATGGCCCTCGGCGACAAAAATCGTCCCGTCACGCATCACATACACCGCGTTGGGCTGCCAGAAGTAGAGGCTGTCGCGTGCGCCACCCGGTGTGCCGAGTGCCATGAGCAACTCGCCGGTGGGCGAGAACTTGAGCACTTGATGACCTGTGACTTTCGCGGGACGTCGCGGCGTGGCTGTATCGCCGGGCGTGCGCGCGGGTGTGTTGTCACGGCCGTCCACGACCCACACGTTGTTGTCGAAGTCCACGTAAATGCCGTGCGGCCAGTTGACCATGCCGGCACCGAACGAGCGCACGAGATTACCGGCGGCATCGAACTTGAGAATCGGCGCGAGTGTTGAGCCAACGCAGTTGTTCTGCGCACAGCGTTCGCCCACCCACACACTCTCGCCGTCGCGATCAATCGACACTGCGCTGGTGGAGCCCCATGTGCGCCCCTCCGGCAACTTTGCCCATCCTTCGATCGTGCGATACGGATTGGGAAGATCGTTGACGGGCTGATTGGCTGGTGTGCGCTGCGCGGCCAATGGCGCAGCCAACGGCGCGGCGATCGCGAACATCACAACGGCAGACAATATGCGATACATCACTCGTCCTCGTCGGCACCGGGAGTGCCAGTGGGGGAATCGTACGATTCGGTGGGCATGGCAAACGCCTTGGCGATCGCCGGGTCACCGGCGTCACCAAGCACGCGTTGTGCGACGTACTGCGCTGCGATCGGGGCGAACTTGAAGCCTTCGGCCTGTCCTAAACCGGCGACCCACGCGTTGTTCGTCTCGGGCACGAGATCAATGATAAAGTTACGATTGATGCTGCTTTCGTAGTGACACGAACGTGTCTCCAGCAGCGGCGCATCGGCGAGCAGCGGAAAGCGGCGCTGCAGCAAGCGGCGCGATCCTTCGAGCCGATCGGCACTCGCCCAACGTACGCTGAGATCCGGATCGTTCTGGGTCGGATCCGCCGGTGGACGCGGCGGTGGTTCCGGGAGTTTTTCCTTGATGGGATTTGCGGGCGCATCTGGCGGCGCCACACCACCGCGCACGCGAAAGCCCCGGTTGTCTACAGGCAGGGCAACCCATCCGGTGACGCCGGGAAAATTCCAGCTCGGGAGATTCGGGAACTGGAAACGTTTGTCGCCGCTTGGGGTGCCGTAGTAACACGCGGTCCCGATCGGAATGCGAATCTTGTTGCCGAGCAAATCCGGAAATACTTTGCCGAGCCACGGTCCGCAGGCAAACACGTACGCATCGCCGGCGAGTCGTGTACCGTCGGCCAGCGTGACATACTGCATCACACCGCCAACGATCGGTCCCGGCGTCACGCGCCCCGTGACGAGTGTTGCTCCCAGGCGTGCGGCGATGGCGGCCGTGGCTTGCGTCGCGTGTCTGGCGCGCGCGACACCGGCGTCCGGTTCATACACAGCCACGGTGATGTCATCGGCGTTGATGACCGGCCAGCGTTTGCGAATCTCGTCACCGTCAAAGCTTTCAAACGCTACTTTCTGTTGCGTCCACAACTCGCGTGTCTTCGTGACAAACGACTCGTCGCGCGTGCGCATGATGAGGTCACCCGTCTGCATGAAGAACCGCGTGCCGAAATCTTTGGCGTGTTCGGCGTCGAACTCACGCCAGTGGGTGACCGCGCGCCGCGCCCATGCGGTCCACAGTTCACCCGACGTGGCGCGATCACCGTACGACGATCGAATGCCGCGCGTTTCGTCGCCGCTGGTGGCGCGGGAGTTGCCGGGCCCATAGGCGTCAACCAGCGTGACCCGTTCGCCGCGCTTGCAGAGTTCAAGCGCCGTAGACGCGCCCCAGATGCCAGCACCAATCACAATGACATGACCCGCATCGCGCCGCCGAGTGGGCCGACGTGCGGCGCCAATACTCGGCAACGCGTCCGCCGTGGTCGGCAACGCGCCGCCGAGTAACGCCCCGGCCCCGAGGCCGGCAATCCGGAGAAAATCGCGGCGTGGCAGTGAGGAATCTGAAGATTCCGGCTCGGGCACCGGACGTTCGCTGTCGGAATCGATCACGCGGAAGCTACTCCTTGAAGAATCGGTGGGATAAGCGAAGTTGTCGCGTCTGCAGGCGCGCCGCAATCGCTGAGGCGCGATTCCCGCAGCCGCACGCGATGCCTGAGCGCACATGATGGTGGGGCGATCATCCCGACGCGGGATTGCCTCGGCCCCCGTCACTAGACAGTTTTGGACATCCCGCCCACTGCATCGCGTCATCGCTCGGGAATGCGGCGGTCTCCCCCTGTCCGAGGTCTCTCCATGCGTTTTGTCGCTGCCGCTGCACTCACCCTCGTGTTGTCCACCGTTGCATCCGCCCAAGCCGGTGGCCGTACGCCGGTCATCCCCGAAGGACAGCGCGCGTCCGCGACACTCACGCCCGGCATCGTGTTTGGCAACATCGTGTATGCGTCCGGACAGCTCGGCAACAGCCGAGACAATCCGAATGCCACGATCCAGGACGAAACGCGTCGCGCGCTCGAGAGCACGAAGCGGGTCTTCGAAGCCGCCGGCACGACGATGGCGCAGACGATCAAGTGCACCGTGTTTCTGATCAATACGGCAGACTTTGGCGGTATGAACGAAGCGTATCGCGAGTTCTTCCCCACATCGCCGCCAGCCCGTTCGACGGTGGTGATTGCGGCGCTGGTGGTTCCGGGCGCGAAGGTGGAGATCGAGTGCATGGCCGCGATTCCGCCGAAATAAGCCGCATTTGCTGTTGCCATTCCCGAATCGGTGAACTGCGGATGTGCGTCAGCGATCAGCGCAGGCGCGTGATGCCGATGTCGTCGACGTGGACCTGGCCGGTGCGGGTTTTGTCGAAGACCAGGCGGATTTCGGCGAGTGCGGTCGCATCGAATCCCGGCGCGGCGTTCACGAACGCATCGAGCGGCATGACGTACGTGTGCAACACCTGTTCGTAGCGCGCAGTAAATCGCGTGGCATCCCGTCCGGCACGTCGATAGACATACGACTCGATGGGGCGTCGCACGGGTCCGAACGTGGACAGCGGTAAACGCGCCGTGCGGCCACTGGCATCAACCAACTCGACCGAGAGATCGGGCGCGGTGGTGTCTTTGGCTGGCGGTTTGGGTTTGGTCTTCGGCGCGGCAGCGGGTTTCTTGGCGCTATCGGCCTTGGCTGTACTGTCGGATTTCGTCTTGGTGCTGTCGCGCGGTGTTTTGCGCGGACTGGGTGTCTGGTCGGTCATGAACAGTGAGAGCGTCACAGCACTCCCACTACCCACGCTCCACGCTCGGCGCAGTGAATCCGGTACGGTGACAGCAAACCGCGCTGGCCAACGCGGCGCGCTGTCGCGGCCCGATGGCGAGTTGTTCCAGCCGAGTCGCACGGCGGTATTGCGCTGCGTACTGTTGGCCGAGCGAAACGGGAGATCGAACTCGCGCCAGACCGAAAGCGAATCACCACGCAGGCGCACACCGGGCGCGGTGCCGGTGCCCAGATCGATGTCACCCTCGAAGTTTGCGAGCGTGTGCTCCATACCGTCGGCGTAACGCGTGCTGTACATCGTGGGTGGGAACCAATCGCCGGCGGCGCGATGATCGCGAAAAAGTGCACGATACGCGTCGCCATCGCGAAGCGTCGCTTCAAGAAATCCGCCAATGACCAAGCGACCAAACTGCCGCTGCTCCTCGCCGGAGACCAGCGAGCTGAGCGCCAAACGACGCTCTGACGTCTTGCCATTGTCACGCTCATTCCATCCGGTATTCCACTGGCCGTGATTCGCACGGTACATGAGCATCGCACTCTTGAAGTACGACGTGCCCGGCGTGAACGACACGCGATCATATTGCGTCAGGCCGTTGAACGTGCTGACGTCTCCATCATGCGTACCGTGAATGACGAGATAGTTGACGTCGCGCAGCGGTGTGCCTTTGTCGGACGGTTTATACTGCCCGTCGACCGGTGCAATCGCGATCAGCGCACGAATGTCAAAGTTGAAATCGAAGCGCTGCGTGGCGTCGTCGGGATAGTATTCGAGTCGATTGAAGGCACCGGCCACGGCGACGGCTTCGCCACCACGCGAGTGCCCCATGAGCGCGATGCGTGACATATCAACGCGGCCGGCGAGTGGTTTGCCGGCGGAATCGTTGAGCGCGCGAAACACCTCGAGGTGCTTGAGCAGCATCCAGCCGCGAGCATCATTCTCGCTGCGTGAGCTGCCATTGAGGAAATTCTCGTCGATCGACGCGAGGATGTATCCACGCGACGCAAGCAGCTCGCCCAGCCACGCGTAGCCCGGATCGGAGAAGTCCTTCATGTCGTGATTGCCATGCACGATCAGCACGAGCGGAAACGGGCCGTCTCCCTGTGGG
>JBBRDP010000234.1:0-5393 GCA_038203795.1 Gemmatimonadales bacterium | reverse complement strand
GTTGGTGCGACAGGTGGTGCCACTTAAACTGCTCGATCCCAATCCCGGATGTTCGGCGGAGGGTGTCTGGACGACGCAGCGTTTTAGCAGGGCTTCACGTGAGGCGCCTGACAAGTCGCCGGTGGTCTTGTTCAACGCGCTCGGCGTGGAGTTAGAGACGATCACCGCGCTACCGTCCTACGATTCGCGCAGTGTTGGACAGTTCATCAGCGTGATAACCAATGGCCAGTCGCTGTTCGTGAGCGATCCGCGTGTGAATGAAGTGCGCCGATACACGCGCAACGGCACGATTGACCGGATTATTCGCATGGCCGACGGTCCGCGCCCTATGTCCGAGCGCGACGCTGCCTTTTGGTTGGGCGGCCCACAAGCGGCCAGGGGATCGGGCGGTTTATCGAACTCCGCGCCGGGTACCGGGCAAACCACGTGGCCATTCTACCGGGGGATTCAGTTCGACGCCGACCAACGGCTGTGGGTGCGTGATTTTCCACGGGATCAACAGGCCCCTGAGCGGTGGACCGTGTACGATACCACCGGCGTCGTGATCGGCTCGCTGGAGCTGCCGCGTTCAGCGCCCCGCGAGATAGAAAATCCGCGCACGCGCGTGATGCAGCGCATACCGGGGCTCGTGCCGAAGTTTGTCGATGCATCGGGCGATGTGCTTGTACTCCTCGAGCGTGACAGCGATGGCTCGGCATGGTTCGTGACGCGGCGCTTCCGCTGACGAGTCTACCGTCGGGATTGCTCCACCGTAGTGTGTGATGCAACGGAAGAGCATTGGGTAATGCCTGCAGATGACGACATTCTGCTCGTCGTCCGACCACATTATCCGGAGCTCTTTCATGCGTTCACTCCATCGTATCCTGCTCGCGCTCTCTGCCGTGACGCTGCTCACGGCCTGTGACGATGATCCGTCGGGTCCGTCGAACGACGGTCGCGTGCGCGTGGTACACGCCATCAGCAACGTCGCGGCGACCGACGTACTGTTGAACACGACCAACTACAAAACAAACCTCGCCTACAAAGCGAACGACGGGTACCGCACCATCGCAACGGGCGCAACCACCATCAGGATTCGCAAGGCTGGTGTCGCTACTGATCTGACGACGCTGAATCAAAACATTGTGAATGCGGCCGAGTACACGGTGTTCGCGATTGGCACGGAAGCGGCGCCGCAGTCGATGATCCTGACCGACAACAACTCGACGCCGGCAGCCGGCAAGGTGAAACTACGCGCGGTCAACGCGGCCGTGGCGGCTGGCGCCGTTGACGTTTACGTGCTCGCGAACGCCAACGAACTCGCGAACGCGACACCGGACAAGGCCAACCTCGAGGTGAAGGCCGCAACCGACTACATGATCAAGAATGCTGGTACGTATGTGGTCATCTTCACTACGACAGGCACCAAAACAGCGGTGCTCTCCGTTGGCAATGTGCAGATCGCCTCTGGCAAGATCCGCACGATCGCGGCCGTGGAAAAGGTGGGCGGTGGAACACCCCTCGAAAGTGTTGTCCTTGTGGACAAATGACCCAATCAAACTGAAGGCAGTGCGCGCACACGGTCGGACGGATCGTGTGCGCGACGTGTACTCGATTTTACTTATGGAACGATCAGGACACCGTTCTCGCCACCCAGGCCATCGGTGATGCGCACCAAGCCTCGCGGCGCGCGCCAGGCGCCACCATTCACGCGTATGGCGACACGATGTGCGCCCGGGGAAATGTGGAGGCGGGCAGCGTGGTGCGTGCCATCCACGGCGAGACGATAGGGGACCCAGTCGTCAAAACTCCCCGCTACCTCTACCGTGTCGCTGGGCGCCGCGACAATGCGCAACCGGAGTGTGGTGGAGTCGCCCATTACTTCGAGTGTTGCTTCGGGGCTGCCGAGATCTGCAGTTCGTACACTCGCCTGCAATACGCCGGAGCGCAGCGGATCACGCGTGCTGGCTGCACCATCAGGTGATGGCGAACGCCGCCACCGCACGGAGAGCGAGCTCAGACGCGACTCCGGAAGTCCGCGTACGATGTCGGCGAGTTGAGCACCGGCGCTGAAGGACAATGACCACCTCGTGGCGGCGTGCCAGGTCGCACCCGCCGACAGCGCGCGACTCGATCCGGTGGTCGCGCCGAGTCCTACGCGCCAGGAGTGCGCGACGAACACGTCGGCCAGCGAGGTCTGCGCGCGTATCGACAACGCCGCATCCTGCACGTGATACGCGCGCGCCGGACGCGAGAGCACGTATCCAGCTGCCTCCATCAGCAACCAGTCGGTCGTCATGGCGCGTTGAGCGCTCAGCGATGCGGTGAGCGTGCGGTGAGATGCCCACGCGCCGGTTTCGACGAGTGAAGCACGTGCCTGCCGATCGAAGCCAGCCGCCCGCCCGACGCCCGTGCCAACGAACACGCCGCTGCGTTCGCGCTGGAGGTGTTGGCGAGCGAGCAGGGTGGCCTGCGTACCACGATTCGCACGTGGGTTGCTGAAGGCACCGAATGAGGTGAGCGCCGTACCAATCTCGAAGCGCGCCGCGTCGATGCGGGGAATCGCCGCATTCGCGCTGAGGCCCAGCTGTGAGGCAAGTGCACCGCCGGAGGTGTTGACAAAGACGCCGTGCGCGTCGGCCGAAAAGCGCGACCACACGCCGCTTGCCACGACAGTGAAAAACGCGCCGGACTGGGAGGCAATTGTGGGCTGCCGCACTTGCATCGCACCGAGTTCCAGCACGAGAGCATGCGCGATCGGCTGCGCACGCAGCCACGTCAAAGGTGTGCTGATCGATAGCGCGATCAGCACACCAAGCTGCACACCGAACACCGCAAAAGGTCGGACACGTGCAGCGCGGAGCAAGGTACCCGATGTGAACGCGATCAGGCGCTCAGTCGGGCCGAGGCGGGATGGCCAAGATCGTGCTGCCGGTCTTTGCCTGTTGCGCGCTGAGCACGCCGAATGCTGATCGCGCTCGGCGTTCAAAGGCCGTACTGGCCGCCGTCCCCGACACGATGTCGGACTGTACACGAGTGCTGAGCACCACCAACTGCGCATTCGTCGCACCGCTCTCCATAAGTTCGCGCACGCGCGCTGTTGCGTGAGAGGCCGACACGCCGTAGGCCACCAGTTCCGTGACTACGCCCAGCGGTACGGTCAGTGGTTGTGCTGGCCAGACCTGTCGGAGCCGTCGAAGCGCGGACGCCGGGACGCCGACCTGCAGCGCTTCCGCCCCCGCGGCAATTTCGTCTACGGAGCTGGCGCTCGCGAGGGCCTCTCGGGACCTGGTGAGCCGAGTGGCCAACGCACGCACAGCGTCA
This sequence comes from Gemmatimonadales bacterium, assembly GCA_038203795.1. Lineage (GTDB taxonomy): Bacteria > Gemmatimonadota > Gemmatimonadetes > Gemmatimonadales > Gemmatimonadaceae > JAABRT01. The sequence continues at coordinate 2,090 of JBBRDP010000234.1, read as the reverse complement.
GTGATGCGATCGGGCGGTGACTGCTTCGCCGTGCCCTCCCGAATCTTGCCGTAAAGCGGCGCCAATGGAATACCATTCGCTTCCGCATCACGTACGACCGCTAAGAGCACGGCTCGTGTGCGTCCATCGGCCACCTCTGAGAGATCGCCGCTGACGCGCGCCGGCTGGGCGTGCAATACGCGCCATGCGCCGGTCGCGAGCAGCAAGCCGATGAACACCGCACGCCGCGCCGTGCCCCGCCCATGAGTCGCGTTCATCGGGGCGGTACCATGATCACCGAGCCTGGCTTCCCAAAGTCAGCGTCGGGCGCCGACGTCGCGTTCGGGTCGGCCTGCCAGTGCTCCCCGTCCACGACAAACGCGTAGACGTGGCGTCCGGGTGTCAGTGGAACCGTGACACTCCACAGAGGACCGGAATCGATGCGCTGCATCGGCGTGCTGTCCACCGCCCAATTGTTGAAATCACCCACCAATGACACACGCTCTCCGCTGCCTTCAAACACAAAATCAACGGCGACGACCGCGACTGCTCCTGCATCATTGGTCATGGCTTGGAGCGCAGGACGCGGTACTCGAAGGCCCATCGGCGTGAGGGCGTCAAAGGCGTCAACTGCAGCCAGCTCCGGTACAGCCGCCGGCGCACGCGTTTGGCTTCGGAGACCGTAGCCAAGCATCAGGGCCAACACCGCAATCGCCCCCACTCCGGAGAGGGAAAGCATCGGCCGGCTCAGCAGTGCTCGTACTCGCGCGATCCACACGGTAGGGCGCGCAGGCAATGCCGCTGCATCCTCGGCAATCGCCGACAGTACGCGGGCGACCGACTGCGGATCGGCAGGAGGAAGCGGAGTGAGTGTGTGGCGCACGCGTTCGATCAGTTCATCACGCTCATCACCGATCATAGTGCACCTCGGTGAGTTGCTCGCGCAGCGTATCGCACGCCCGCTTGACGCGCATGCGAAGAGCGGACAATCCCGCACCGGTTATGTCCATCATGTCCTCGTAGCTGAGATCTTCGATATGTCGCAGGAGAAAGGCTTCCCGCTGTTCCGTTGGCAGCGTGTCAAGTACGCGCAACACGGCGTGGTGCAGGTCAACATCTGTGGCGGCTTGGACGATCTCGGCGGCGTTTGGCGGCACCTCGCCATACTCGATCACGGCCCGATGGCGCCGTCGCTTCTCCAGCATGGTGCGGCAGCGATTCGCCAGAATGCGAAAGAACCACGGTTCGAACGCCGCGCCGGGTTTGAAGCCGTCAAGGTATCGATGCACGCGAACGAACGAGTCCTGCACCGCCTCCTCCGCGTCCTCGGACTGACCCACCATCTGCCGCGCAAAGCGCAGCGCCCGTGGGTAACACAGCTCGACAAGCCGAGCGAACGCGTGGCGGTCACCGGCACGTGCCTGATCGATCAGGTCGGAAGGCAGCTTCGTCACGGGGGCGCCATTTGACGGCCAAGGTAGCAAGAGTTCATCAGTCGCCGAGCAAGGGAGCGTTAGTGGCCGAGGGATAACGGAATCCAGACACACCGCATTACCCCGCCTACCGACGCGCCATCACCGGGGGTGGCGACCGTGGTGCGTGGGACGAGAGACGACCGGTCACGATATAGGAATGCCGGCCTCATCGGTTACCGCGCGTCACCGTCAAGTTCAAGCTGGCGTGTGTACAAGACTACTTGGACACCGGCTTGTGAATGGGCAACACGAGAACATGAAACGCGTCATCACGGTCCATGGCTGCGGTCGTGAAGGTGTGATCGTCGATTTCCTGCCAGTTTCCCACCAGGCTCCATTCGCCGCCTCGCGTGGGACGAGTGCGCCAGCGCACCGCGGCACGAGCCGCGCCCGTGGAATCGAGCACCACATAGCTCACGGCGGAGTCACCAAACGCCTGCGGGTGCACACCAACCCACAGGTTGCCTTGCACATCGGCGCGCGCGTGAAAAATTGGTGGGTCAAACGCTCGTGTGGGACGGGCCGTTGTGTACCGCACCCCTTTGGCGAGAAACTCCCCGCGCCCATCATCGGTACTGGGAATGGGTGCGGTGTTCACGCGTACGATACGTTCGAGTTTCCCGGTGGGCGACCACA
>JBBRDP010000233.1:0-5408 GCA_038203795.1 Gemmatimonadales bacterium | reverse complement strand
GGAATGACACCCTGCACAGCCGCGATGGTCTGGAGCGCGGCGTGATGGTTCACCGCTTCACGTGATCATGCGACGCTGTGCCTCCGCGCGCGCGTCGTTCCACCTCGCCCAATGTCGCGGCGGCCCGCGTCGGCGACAGTCCGAAGTAGCCCGCCGTATTCATGAGCGCGTCGATGGAGGCCTCAGGGCCCACGTCTTCGCTGATCCACGTCTTGAGTTCGCGCGCACGGTCGGGGAATGGGTTCACGTCGAAAGCCGGGGACAGGCGCCAGAGCACACCCTCCACGTGCAGGAAGCCGTGGTTGTGCAGGTGGTCCCAATATGTGCCGAGTACCCGCCGGTTACGCTGCGCGCGGAATGGCTCAATCTGCCGAGCTCTTGTGGAGGTGACCTCTGCGTTCACCACGTTCGGTCTTCCGCTTGTAAAATCGTTCGGTCACCGGAGGCGCGAATGCTTCGCGTGTGTCAGAAGTTTGCTCGCACGGCCGGTGTCGGTGCATCAACGCTGTGGCACACGTTCGGAGTAGACCTGGTGAGTGGAGATATGCCGGTGTGTACGCACTCGTTCTGCACTTGACCCGTCAACACGGACACCAAGATTGCCCCGTCTCGATCAGCGAGAGGTGCCGCGTTGGATCGTACAGGCAAGGATTGAGCGCTTGACGGCTCGTTTTATTGTAGCTACAATAAAGCGTGCGCATCGACTTCGATCCCTTTAAGGACGTCATCAACGTTGAGAAGCACGGCGTGTCTCTGGCGATGGCCGTAGAGCTCGACTGGGAGGCGGCGCTGGTCTGGGTCGATGATCGGCAGGAGTACGGGGAGATGCGAATGATTGCTATGGTGCCAAAGACTGGAATTGTGTACTTCGTCGCGTTCGTTGATGGGGGAACGGTGCGGAGAATCATCCGTCTGCGGCGCGCCAACCGACGTGAGGCTACGCACTATGTCAGATCCGCAGAAGAAGACCCAGGTTGAAATTCCCAGTGCGGCGGAGGATCGAAAGATCACGCGAGCTGCGAAGTCAGACCCGGATGCACCGCCGCTTTCTGCTGCGCAGCTCAAGGCTATGGTGCCAGTGCGAGCCGTACGCGGGCGGCCAAAGTTGGAAAACAAAAAACTTCTCGTGTCAGTTCGCTACAGCCCGGAAGTCGTGGCGTACTTCAAGTCAACGGGAGAGGGTTGGCAAGCTCGCATGGATGGCGTGCTTCGTCAGTACGTTGAACGACATTCGCGGTAGGAGGCGGGGGGCAGACATGCGGCCTGTGTCTTAATACTGTGTCTTATTGCCGTTCCGTAGGTCGTGTTTTGCGACGTCATGCCTAGAGCGACAAAATGCAACGCGTCCAACACAAGGGGCGCCGGCGTTCTCAAAATCCCCCCTCTTCACGGATATGCGAGTTCGATTTTCGCCTCGGGTATCAACGAAAGAACCCCATCCTTGGCTTCGGTCGCAGCACCACACCTTGCACATTCGCGCGTCGAAGTACTCGCGAGGGCGTCGAGACGCCGCCGAACTGGAGACGCCTCGACACCGCGTGCGCCGTGATCGTGTCCCAGTGCGAGAACGCACGCGGATGCGCGACGACGTCGAGCAACCTGAGCGTTTCGGCCTATTGCTCCGGCGTGAGACTAACGGGAGTCTCGATTGGGATATCCATACCGATCGCAAGTCGCGCATCCAGTTCGTGAGGAGCGTGTTCGTTCACCACGCCAGGTCTTCCTCTTGTTGAATCGTTCGGTCACCGGAGGCGTGAATGCTTCGCGTGTGTCAAAAGCTTACTCGCACGGCCGGTGTCGGTCCATCAACGCTGTGGCACACGTTCGGAGTAGATCTGGTGAGTGCAGATATGCCGGTGTATACGCTCGCGTTCAAGGTGCGGCTGGCGAAGCGATTCGGCGACGCGGCGATGAGCGGGGTAGACAACGCCAACGAAGAATCTGTAACACATGCGCCCCGCCAGGCATTGCATGAGTAATCCTATCCATTCCATGTCACCACGCCCCACACCCATGCCTGTCGATTCAGGCGCGCTGATACGAGACGCCCGGCTCGGCCGTGCGGGCGCCCTTGGCGCGCTGTACGAGCAGCACGCCGCGCGCCTGTTGCGCGTCGCGTGGCGAATCACCGGCGCGGTCGATGATGCCGAGGACGTGGTGCACGATGTCTTCGTGGGATTACCCGAGGCACTCCGGCACTACGACGAACGCGGTCGGTTGGACGCGTGGCTTGCTCAAGTGACCGTGCGCACCGCGCTCATGCGGCGCCGTCGTGAACGGCGCCAGTACGCCGAGACCGCCGACACCTCGAACCTCGCACACACACCGGACGCCGCGCTACACGCTGAGCTCATTGATGTGGAGCGTGCGCTCACCTCGCTGCCAGATGCGATTCGCGACGTGTACCTGCTGCATCAGGTCGAGGGGTTCACACACGCACACATCGGCACTCTGCTCGGTATTTCCCCTGGGGCTTCGCGCGTGCGTCTCTGCCGCGCCCTCGACGCACTACGCGTCGCGCTGCACGCATCGCGCTGACTACACGCCGCTTCAACCGAATCCTTGCCATGAGCTCTCCCTTTCGCGATCGTCATCCCACCCACGATCAGTTGGCCGACGTGCTCCGCAACGCACGTATCGCACGCGACGCACGAGAGGCACGCGACGCACATAACGGGCGCGACGCAGGCAACGGGCGTAACGCACGCGACGCACCTGACAAGAACGACCGCGACGTGAACGACGACAACGTCAATGACAGCGAACGCGAACCGATGGCGGCCGCCGTCGTGCAACACGTGCTGGTGTGCGATCGGTGTCGCGCGGTCATGCGCGATCTGGAACGGCTCGCCGCGCTCACCACCCTCGCTCACAGCGCGCCGCGAGCCTCCACCGCAGCGCGCGAGGCGATCCTGCTCGCGCGCAGGCGAGGCGATCGGGGCATTCTGCCGACCGAGCCGGAACACGTTGCCCACGCGCCATCACTCCGGCGCGCACGATGGCACCGCGTGCTCGCGGTCGCGGCGGCGCTCGCCGTGGTCAGCGTGCCCGCCTTGCTGCGCGCACCCCGGGAGATAGTGGCCGGTACCACCGCCGGTACGCTGACGCTGTCCACCACGCATCCGAAGCCGGGTGAGGTCGTGAGCCTCGAGTATCGCGCTGGGCCCATGCTCGACCGCGCTCCGGCGCTGCGAGTGCGGGCGCGCGTGCGCACCGCCACCGATGATAGTTATGAGGCCGGCGCGAGCGGAATCATCGAACTCGCCGTGCTGGCGCGTGGGGGCGACGGTGTATGGCGCGCCACGTTCACACTGTCCGACTCCATTGTGTACGCCGCCCTCGCAATCGAAGACACGGCCGGCCGCGAAATTGACGACCATGACGGACGCACGTGGGAGGTGCTCCAGGCAGACTCGGCCGGTCATGTGCGCTACGAAGCGATGGACCAGCGAATCAACGATCTGATGGGCCGCAACTGGGAGGAAGGGCAGGCCACCGCGCGACGACTCGTGGACAGCTTCCCCGACGATATCCGGGCATGGTCGTGGCTGCGAACCTTCGACAGCTGGGCCGGTGTGTCAGAGGACTCCATCAACGCGCGGTTTGGTGAGCGATTTCTGGAGCTTGAACGGCGTCAGGACGCGCGCCCCGAATCCGATCCCGTGGTGCTCGGCTACCTGTTCTGGACAGCCGACCGCAGCAGTACACGCCGCAGCGCGCTGCGCGAGCGGCTACTGCGTGAGGCCCCCACGAACAGCTTTGCGGTGCAGGAGCGTCTCATGGAAACGCTGGGCGCGCTTGAGCGCTCTCGTGACACCACAGCAGCCATACAGGCGCTCGACACACTGTTCGCCGAAGCCCCAACCGATCGACGGGCGCAGGTGGCAGGGTACACGTTCTCGCTTGCCATGACCACAGGCGACACGTCGCTCATTCGCCGCTGGAGCGCGCGCGTCTTTGACCACGGCGTGGGCGGTCGCCGACGGCTGGGTACCGCGTTTGTGCAGCACGCCGAGTTGCGCGCCGATGGACTGGACACGCTGCGGGCCGTGCTGCGTGACCTTGCATTTGCAGCGTCGTTACCGCGCCGCTTGTCTGAACGCGCTGATGCACATGCACGGCGCCTCGACCTCGAACGGCGCCGGACACTCGCGGCGCTCGGGCGCGCGCTCACGGTAACGGGTGACGCGGCGGCCGCATTGGACACGCTCGCACGAGCGGCCGATGGATGGGATGTGCCGGTCATGCAAGCCGTCGCCTCCGCAGCGAAGGCCGTAGGTGACACACTCCTCGAAGCGCGCATGAACGCGCGTCTTGCTCTCGATCCGGCGAGCCCCACCCATGTGCGGGACTCACTCACCCGACAGCTGAGCGCACGCGCCGACTGGCCGACGCTGCGCGCTGAAGCCGAGAGTGCGTTTGTTGTGGGCGTGCTCAACGATGCGCGGCCGCGAATGATTGCGCGGCCGGCAAAGCTGCAGACACTCGACGGACGCCCGAGTGACCTGCGCGCGATCGCTCGGACGCAGGTTACCGTGGTGGCCGTACTCTCACGTTTCTGCGTACCGGCCATCGAGGCACTGCCGGCCCTTCGCGAGATGGCCGCCGCGCTCGCGTCGGAAGGGATCGCCACGCACGTGGTGTTTGAGGAGAGCACTGCCTCGGATGAGCTGCGGGCGTTCGTCCGCGAGCATGCGCTATCGATGCCCATCCATATCGACCCGTTGCAGGAGGGCGCGCAAGTCCTGAACAACTGGGGCACTCCGATGTTTTATGTGCTTGACGGGCGAGGCGCCATCGTCTTCGACGCCACCAGCGAGCCGGCGGATGCGACTCGTCGCGCGTTGGCGGTACGTCGTGCCGATGCGCGTGGTATCAGTCCGCCGGATGCGCCGTGAGCGCGGGCGTGAACGGGTGCAGACGTCGGGCAAGGTGAGTCCCGAGTGCGAGTTCGTAGAGTCTCGTAAGCGCGGTGAGGTGATCGGATACGTGCAGCAGGCACGGGACGATCGCTGGAGCCCGGCACCAGAACATGCGATGCGCGTGACCGCTGTCGAATGTTCGAAACGTATGTTATATCATCGTCAGGTCGCATATGTCAGACGTTTTTTCATAAGCCATCAATAGCATGCAGCGTCGAACAGCAATCGCAGCTATTCTGACGGGAGTGGCCTCGCCATTTTTTACCGGCCGCTCGTGGATCATGGATACGCGCTTTCCGACCTCAGAGATCGCAGCGATTGAGCGGCATGTCTCCGGGCGACTCGGCGTCGCTGCGATAGACATCGCGACGGGACGGCGGCTCACGTACCGCGCTACCGAACGATTCCCGATGTGCAGCACGTTTAAGTGGCTGCTCGCGGCCCAGGTGCTTTCATTCGTTGATGCCGGTCAGGAGCAGCTCTCGC
>JBBRDP010000232.1:0-5424 GCA_038203795.1 Gemmatimonadales bacterium | reverse complement strand
GGAACCGGACATCGCGGTCTATCCGGTTGCGATGTCGTCGTCGCTGTCCTGGCGCACGGCGCCACCGCCCGCACTCGTGGTTGAGGTGCTGAGCCCGTCCACCCGCCGCCGCGATCGCTATCGCAAACGACCCGCGTATCTCGCGTACGGTGTGGGTGAAGTGTGGCTGCTCGATCAGCGCGAACGCACAGTGGAGCGCTGGACGAGTGCGTCGGAGCTTCCTGCGCTACATCGTGACGGAATCACGTGGACGCCCGTCGACACATCACCGTCGCTCGTACTCAGCAGCGACGCGCTGTTCGGGACGCACAACACGTAGCGCGAACGCGCGAGGCGAAGCACAACACGGAGCGCGAACGCGCGAGGCGAAGCACGACACGGAGCGCGAACGCGCGAGGCGAAGCACGCAACCTCACGCGCGGTACTCCGATCTCAGCTCCCGAACAAACTCTCGAAACCCGATCCGAAAATCGTATCGTCACCACCACCGAACGGCGACGGACTCGTGACGGCCTGCGAGCCATGCGGCGACGTGGCCATCGGTGGCAACGTTGGACCCGTGCCGAGCGGATGCAGCGATGCGCGTGCGGGTGGGTTGGCGGCCGCAGCCGCCGCCTTGATCGCGGGCGTGGCGAGCGGTGTGGGCACACGCTGACCGCGGCTCAGCGTGCGGAAGTTCAGCTCGAAATCGGCCGGACGGCTGGCCGCGCTCAGTGCAACTTCGAATGTGATCTCGCCATCGTTCACCAACTGCGTGAGATGCTGGTCGAACGTCTGCATGCCATACTGCACGTGGCCTTCGGCGATGTAGTCACGAATCTCAGTGACTCGATTCTCGATGATGAGATCGCGAATCGTGGGCGTTACGATCATCACTTCACACGCGACGGCGCGTCCCTGCCCGCTGGCGCGCGGTAACAGCCGCTGTGAGACCACCGCGTACAACGACTCAGCCAGCCGAATGCGCGCCACCGTTTGTTCTTCGGGCGGAAACATGGCCACCACGCGCATGATCGTGCTCTGCGCATCGGGGGTGTGCAAGGTGGAGATGAGCAGATGTCCCGTCTCCGCCGCCTTCATCGCCGTGTCGATCGTTTCCGCATCGCGCATTTCACCGATCAGGATCACATCCGGGTCCTGACGCAGCGCGGCACGCAGCCCCATGCGAAACGAATCGGTGTCAATGCCAACTTCACGCTGCGTGATGGAGCTCTTGATGTCGCCGTGCAGAAACTCGATCGGGTTCTCGAGCGTGACGATGTGTTTGTCGTAGTGCTGATTGATCGTGTTGACGAGGGCGGCCATCGTGGAGCTCTTGCCGGACCCGGTCACACCGGTCACCAGCACCATGCCACGTTCGGCGTGCGCAATGCGTCCAATCACGCCGGGCAAATGCAGCGATTCCACCGTGGGCACAGTCTCCGGAATCACACGCATCACAATCGAATACGAGCCGCGCTGCCGCATGATGTTCACACGGAACCGGCCCACACCGGGCTGCGCCCACGAACAATCGTGATCACGCAGCATGTCGATTTTTTGTTTATCGTCTTCCGATTCGATCAGGTGCAGCGCAATCGCGCGCGTCTGCTCGGCGGTCAGCGTTTGTTTGGTGAGCGCGACCAGTCGACCGTCGATGCGTGCACGCACGCAGTCGGTGGCCTTGATGTGAACGTCTGACGCGCCGCGGTCGACTGCCGCCTTGATGATTCGCTCGATCGCCACGATTCCCGTACCGCCGATGCCTGGTGTGGTGGCCGTCGATGCGAGACATTGCTCACATCAATAGCCTGCTGCCGGATCCACGACGTTGCGCAGCGGTTCGCCCGCCGTATACCGTCGCCAGTTGTCTTCGAACAGCGCCAGAGCGCGCCCCCAGTGTCGAGCCGCCGACACGCCGGACACATGCGGCGTGATCAGCACGCGCGGATGCGTCCACAGGGCATTCGTCTCCGGCAGCGGCTCCCGACGGAACACATCGAGGTATGCTCCCCGCAGGCGGCCCGAGTCGAGCGCCGCCACGAGAGCCTCCTCATCCATCAAGGCACCGCGCGCCACATTGACGACGATTGCACCGGCCGGGAGCAACGCCAATCGGCGCGTATCGAGCACACCGCGCGACAACGCGGTTAGCGGGGCGGCCAGAACTACCACATCGGCTGACGGGAGCGCACTATCTAACGCATCAATGCCGACGACGCGCGCAAATCCGGCGGGCACGCCAAGCTCCGGACGACGGCGAACGCCGGTGCAGTCGGCCCCCAACGCGGTGAAGCGCGTGGCCACGGCTGATCCAATCCCACCGGCACCAATTACGAGCACGCGCAGGTCGGACACTTCCCGCAGCGCGAATTGCTCGATGTGAAACGGATCTTTCTCCCACTGTGACGCCGCCTGCAATCGCACGGCGAAGTCGACGCCACGCGTGAAGTGCATGACACCGGCGAGCACGGAGTCGGCCATGGCTTCGCCGTACACACCAGCGCTGTTGGTGAACACGAGCCCTGCTGACAACAGCTCCGGGGTGATGGACTTGCCCACACCGGCCGACGCACTGTGCGCCCAGCGCAGCTGTGGGGCCGCAGCCACGAGCGACGCGGGCAACCCATACCCGAAGTACACCTCGGCGGTCGTCACGGCCTCGAGCGCCTCCTGGCTCACACTGTTGGTGCCATCGCCACTCGACTCGGTGAGCGATTGCACCACCATCAGTTCCCAACCATCGGGTGCAAAGGCCTGTAACCGCGCTGCGCCGGACGCCGGCAGGGCCATGGTCGGGGCCGAACTGGCCAGATCAATGACCGCGCGACGCCTCATGGCAGCGCGAGTGGCGCGAGGCCCATTCGGTCCTTCACTACCAACATCGTCTCGCGCGCGATGGTGCGCGCGGTTTTTGCGCCGTCTGCGAGCGCGTCAAGCACACGCGCGGGTTCTTCGGTGAGTTGCTGCGCCCGCGTACGTATAGGTGTGAGCTCAGCCACCATGTTGGCATGCAGCACCTTCTTGCAGTCGATACAGCCCCACGCGGCGGTGCGGCAGTTGACGTCTACCTCCGCGACAGTTTCGGCCGGAGAGAAGGCTTTATGCAGATGAAAAATGTTGCACACTTCCGGCCGACCCGGATCAGTTCGGCGCACGCGCTGCGGATCGGTGACGGCGGGGCGCAGCTTCTGCCACATCTCGTCGTCGCTCTCCAGCAAGCCGATTGTGTTGCCCAGCGACTTGGACATTTTGGACTTGCCGTCGAGCCCCATGATGCGGCGCGTCGGCGTAAGCAGCGGCTGCGGTTCGGGGAAGAACCCATCACCAAAGCGCGCGTTCCAGCGACGGGCGATATCGCGCGAGAGCTCAAGATGCTGCACCTGGTCTTCGCCCACCGGCACCCGGTCGGCACGATAGAGCAGGATGTCGGCGGCCTGCAGCACCGGATACATGAGCAGGCCGGCCGGGATGCTCTCCATGGTGCCCGCTTTGTCCTTGAACTGGGTTTGCCGCTCGAGGTCACCAATGGGCTGGTTGGTCGTGAAGATCCACGACAGCTCAGTATGTTCAGGCACGTCGCTTTGCATGAACAGTGCGGCCTTGGCCGGATCGATGCCGGCGGCGAGCAGCGACCGCGCCATATCCCAGCGTCGTTGACGCAGGACGTGGGTGTCGTAGTTGCCGGTAATGGCGTGGTAGTCCACCACGCAGAAGAGCGAACCGGTGTGTTGCTCCTGGAGCGCGACCCAGTTGCGGATCGCGCCGAGGTAGTTGCCGATGTGGAGTTCGCCGGAGGGCTGAATTCCACTGAAGATGCGGGTCATGGCGCAAGCCTGCTTACGATGCGTGTCATGTCACAAGCCTAGGAGTGAGGCAGTTTTCATGCAAGCGAACGAGCCGACTGAAATCACGACACATCATGAGCCAGAGCTCGTCGCTGGGTCGGGCGCGGTAGCGGGCACCTCCGCCCTGCAACTCCGGGACGTCGCCCTCGCGGCCGCGCGCGCCGGAGCTGCGGTGGTTGCAACGCGCGCGCGCGACGTCGCGGCGCTCACATGGGAGGTGAAGAGCCCCGCCGATTTTGTGAGTCACGTGGACCGAGAGGCCGAGGTGGCGCTGGGCGCGGTGATCGCGAAGCTTTTGCCGGAGGCGGTGCTGCTCGCCGAAGAGATGACGCCCGACACCGACATTTCGCGCGGCATCGCGGTGGTGGCCGACCCGCTCGATGGCACTACGAACTTTCTGCACGGGTTCCCGTGGTATGCAACAAGTGTGGGCATACTTGTAGACGGCGTGCTTGCGGCCGGCGCGATTGTGAATGCGGCCACTGGCGAGACGTTTGTCGCAGCGCGCGGACTCGGTGCGCATCGTGTGTTAGCGAACGGCGAGTACGCGCCGATTGTTGTGTCGCCGATTGCGGAGCCGATGCGCGCGTTGATTGGGACCGGGTTTCCGTTCAAACACACGCATCATCTGGCGCGGTATCAACCACAATTTGCGGCGGTGGCCGCGAGTACGGCCGGCATGCGTCGTGCAGGCGCTGCGGCGCTCGATTTATGCGACGTGGCGTGCGGTCGATTTCAGGGGTTCTGGGAGCTTGAGCTGGCGCCGTGGGATGTGGCGGCCGGGATCCTGATTGTGCGCGAGGCCGGCGGGCGGGTGACGGACTTTGAGGGGCGCAATGTGGGTGTGGTGCACGGGCCGATCGTGGCGAGCAACGGGGTGATGCATGCGTGGTTGCTTGGGGTGCTCGCGGTGCGGCCATAGCTGCTGGACTTCATGGATGGAGCGGACGATCGGCCGCGTCATGTCGGCTTTGACGGCGTTTGGCTTCGGTCAGATAGGATTGGCGGCGATGACTTCATTGCCGATGATCGATCGGATTCCGTTGTCGATCACATCGCGCTCGGACCTTATCCGCAACACGCGCGCGACGGCGCGTCCTCAAGATCTGGCCGACGCTGCGGCACTCGAAGCACTGGGTGGGGCGGACGGATTCCATTGTGTTAGTTCATGCGCAGCCTGAACACATCGATCCCGCCAATCCCATCGTCGTCCTCACGATACGACCAGACCTCGCCTGGCCCTGCGAGGTTCGAGAACCATCGGTCGAACCGCTGTGACGCAACCACCGTGTTGGTTCTGAGGATCGGGCCCCACGGCAACAATGCTCGCACCTCACGTTGTGCTTCAGCGTGCGACATGCATGGACGCAGCTTTCTTGTTACGGTGACATAGAACTCCTGCAGGACCTGAACGCTGAGCCGACCCGACTCGTGCTCCCATAAGGCCTGCATCCATTCGCGCGCTGTCGTGTGCCGTTCGCCTGCACCGACGTCGACGGCGTACACCAGAACGTTGGTGTCAACGAAGATCGGCGCGGTCATGGAGCTCCTCGCGCGAGGGATAACCTGCGCCCGACGTGTTGATCTGCCTGGGCTC
>JBBRDP010000231.1:0-5447 GCA_038203795.1 Gemmatimonadales bacterium | reverse complement strand
CACGACGATCACCGGTGTCCTGCCGCTCATGCTCGGCATGGGCAGTGGCGGTGCGCTGTATCGTCCGCTCGCGGCGGCCGTGATTGGCGGTTCGATCAGTGCACTCGTGGTGACGTTCTTTTTGTTGCCCACCGTGTATTCGGTGGTGGAACGCCATCTCGAACGCCGCCGCGCGGCGAAAGAAGGACGTGAATCGCGCGCTGTGCCCCTCGATCCCACGCTCGCACGAGGAGATGCGACGTGATCGGGTTTGCGACACGGCGTCCGGCGGTGGTCTGGGCGATGTGTGCGGCGATTCTGGTCGCCGGTGGCATCGCGTTCTCGCGCTTGCCGCTCGCGTCTCGCACGTCGGTGGAACTGCCGCGTCTCACCGTATCGGCGAGTTGGAATGGCGCCGCTGCGGAAGTGGTGGAGATGTATGTCACGTCGCCGGTGGAGTCGCTGGTGCAGGGCGTGCGCGGTGTGCGTCGCACCACGAGCGAATCGCGTGACAACAGCATGAACATCACGGTCGAGCTTGACCCCAAGGCCGATGTTCAGCTGGCGCGGCTCGGCATTCTCGAACGGCTCGAACTGTTGCGTGGCGAGTTTCCGCCGGGCGTCTCGCGTCCGAGCGTGTCGAACTTCACACCGGAAGGGCTCGAAGAGCCCGTGCTGCTTCAGGTTCAGGTGTCGGGGCCGTACACGCCGGGCGCACTGGGCAAGATGCTGGACGAGCAGGCCGCACCACGACTGGCCGCAGTCCCCGGCGTGTCGAGCGTGAGCTCGCGTGGCGGCAGCAATATCGGGGTCGCGCTCGTGTACGATCCCGCACTGCTGCGACGCCTCGATATGTCACCCACGCTGCTCACCGGCGCGATCAATGGCGCGCGCATTGTGGAAGCGCTCGGATCGGAAACACGCGACGGTGTGACGCGCTCGGTCACGTTGCGCGATGAGCCCAAAACGCTCAACGACGTGGAGCAGCTCCCGATCAGTGCACCTGGCGATCGCGTGTTCACACTTGGTGAACTCTCCACGATCCGGGCCGAAGAAGATGCGATGGGGAATTTCTTTCGCATCAACGGTGTGCCCGCGGTGGCGATCAGTTTGTATCGTCACGCGAATGCAGATGCGATCAAGACCGCTGCAGCGGCGCGCTCCACCGTGGAAGAGTTGCAGCGCATCGCGCCACCCGGCGTGCGATATCGGGTGTCGCAGGATGCGAGCATCGATCTCGACAAAGAGCTGAAGGACCTCATGAAGCGCGGCGTCATTGCGTTCTGCTCCGTGCTGATCGTGCTCTCGATCATGTTGCGACGCGTACGTGCCGTGGCGCTGGTGATGGGCAGTACGGCGGTCGCGATCGCCGGCACCGCGCTTGGCCTGTACTTACTCGATGTACCGGCCAACCTGCTCACGCTCGCCGGGCTCGGCATGGGTGTGGGCATTCTCGTGCAGAACGCGCTCGTGGTGGTGGACCGTTTGCGTTCGGCACCCAATACGCCCGAGGGGCGAGCGGAGGCAGCGCGGCGTATCATGCCGGCGGTGATTGGGGCGACGCTGACCACGGCCGTGGTGCTGTTTCCGTTTCTGTATTTGCAGGGCGACACCCGCGCCGCGTTCGTGCCGTTTGCCGCCGCGTTTGCGCTCGCGCTTACGTGGAGTGTGATCACGGCGTTGCTGGTGGTGCCGGCGCTCGGGCGTGGCGGCTCCGATCAACAGCCCGTCACGTGGCCACGAGCTGCCCGCGCGCACCGTGCGATGGTGCGATGGTCGCTGCGCTGGCGGTGGGCCACGCTGTCCATGAGCGTTGCGCTGCTGGCCGTGATGACATGGGGCTTCGTGAAGAAGGTGCCGCGCTCAAGTTGGGGCGGCTGGGGTGAGCGCCGTACCTCACTCGGCGTGAGCCTCACGTTCCCGCGCGGTTCGGATCCTGAAACGCTCGACCGCGCGATGCGTGAGTTCGAATCGATTGTGGTGCGCCGCCCCGAGGTGGAGCAGGTCACGACGATGGGCAGTTTGCAGAGCGCCAACATGCAGGTGCTGTTTACACGAGACGGTGGATTGACGGCCGTACCACTCGAGCTCGAGGAGTTGCTCACGCAGCGCGCCGTGCTGGTGGGCGGTGCGAACATCAGTGTGCGCGGTGAAGGGCCCGGATTTTACGCGGGTGGCGGTGGTGGATCGATGGTGTCGTTCCGCATTCGTGTGCTGGGGTATTCGTATTCCGGGGTCACCGCGCTCGCCGAAGATCTTAAGCGTCGGCTTGAGCAGATTGCGCGGGTGCGCGAGGTAAGCATTACGTCGGGTCGCGGATGGGGCAACGAGCGCGGGTACGCCGTCACGCTGGAACCCGATCGCGATGCGCTGGCGCGGTATGGTGTCACGTCGACTGATTTTGCGGCCGCTGTTGCTCGCGAAGTGCGCGGGCCGGTGGGACAAGAACTGCTGGAGATTGACGGTGAGGAGTTGCCCGTCACGGTAAAATCGGCTGGTGCACGAGATCGCACACTTGAGGAGTTGCGCGAGGCGATCGTGCCCACGCAGTCGGGGGCACCGGCACGGCTCAGTGATCTGGCCTACGTCGATGCGCGCGAGGCGCTGAGCATTGTGACGCGTGAAGATCAGCAGTATATCCGGCAGGTGAACTACGATTTTCGCGGACCGGCCAAACTCGCGCAGCGAACGCACGATGCGTTTCTGGCCGCGATCGCGGTGCCGGCGGGCTACGATGTGAAAGATGCCGGTTCGATGTGGGGCTACAACGACGACAAGAGTGCGAAGGGATTGTGGCTTGTGTTTGGCATTGGTCTCGCGCTGGTAGTGCTCGCGGTGGCGCTGGTGTTCGATTCGGTGTGGGGCGCCGCCATGGTGTTCCTGTCGCTGCCGTTGGCGCTGGCCGGTGTTGTCGCCGCGTTCTGGATTCAGAAAGCCGCTTTCGGCCGTGAGGCCGCGGTGGGCGTGATTCTGGTGGTGGGCCTCGCGGTAAACCAGGCGATTTTGCTCGTGGACGCTGCGTTGATTCGCCGTCGCCAGCGCGCCGCGACGGGCGGATCAAGTGCGCTGCACGCCGGCGATGTACTACGCGCGGCCAGCGATCGATCGGGGATGATTGTGCTCGTCACGCTGAGTGCGTTGGCGAGTCTCGTACCGCTGAGCGTCGGGACCAAGGCCACCACGTTGTTTGGCGCGATCGCGCTGGCCACGGCCGGTGGAACGATGATGGGCACGATTGGCGCGCTGTTCCTGCTGCCGGCGGTGCTCGTGGGATATCGGCTTTCCAAGCGTCGTCCGAGGAAGAAGCGTGCGAAGAAGGGGACTGCGGGGACCGCACCAGGCAACCCTGCGCCCGAAGCGGCGTGACAAATGCAACGACGACGTGATCGCTCGCCGTCGCCACCCTTTTCCCTACCGTTTCATGAAACGCATCATCGGCGCGGCGACTTCCGCCGCCCTCGCCACCGGGCTGCTCTGGCCGGCGCCGCAGATAGGGGCGCAGTTGCCCACGAAAACCCTCTCCAAACCACTGGCGGAACTCAGCGAGCCGTTCACATCGGTGCGCGGCGTACGCGAACTTGCCGATGGGCGCGTCATCGTTGCCGACCCGCGCGACAAGGTGGTGCAACTGGTGGACTTCAAGACCGGCCGAGCTACTCGGATCGGCCGTGAGGGATCGGGGCCCAATGAGTATCAGATGCCGATGAACGCCTTCGCGCTTCCCGGCGACAGTACCATGATCTTTGACGCGTTGAACTCACGCTTCCTCATGCTCGGTCCCGGCGGTTCGCCGGCTGGGACTTGGGCGCTGGCCAGCGATGCCCCGCGGCCGGTGGCGAGCTCTGCGCCGCGGCCCGCCGCTGGCGGCGGCGGTGCGTCTTTCGTGATGGGCGGTATGGGCGGCGGCTTGTCGCTCATGGGCGCGCGCGTGGTCGACGCACAGGGACGGCTGTATCTCCCAGGCGCCCGGTTCGTGGCCGGACCCGACGGTCGTCCGCAGCCAGCCGACAGTGTGCCAGTGATACGGATGCGACGTCCAGCCGGGAGCGCTGATACGGTGGCCTGGACGCGGGTGCCAAAGAACAGCGCCAGCATCACGACCACCGGTGGCGGCAGGAACAGCGACGTCAACATTCGGATCGGCGGACAGCCATTCTCCGCCGAAGACGGGTGGAGTGTGTTCCCGGATGGCCGTGTCGCCGTGGTCCGGACGACGGACTATCATGTCGACATCTATCCAGCCAACGGACGCGGCGCTCCCGTCAAGGGCGCATCCGTGCGCTACACTCCCATTCGCGTCACCGACGCGGAGAAGGAGGCATGGCGCGCAGCGCGGCGCGCCTCACCACCGATGGTCATTGCCGCGACGCGCGAGGGCGGCGGCGCACAATCGACGCGTTCCGTCGCGGTGCCACCGGTCCAGGAGCCCGACTCCTGGCCGGCCGTCATGCCAGCATTCCAGACCAACCAGGTACACGCCTTACCGAACGGCCAGCTCTGGGTGGGTCGCTACACGCCCGCCAGTGACAAGTCGCCCCGCTTCGATGTCTTCGACCCGACCGGCAAACACACGGGACAGGTCGTGCTGCCACCGCGCACCAGCATTGTAGGATTCGGCATGGGCGTGGTCTATACCGTGCGCACCGATGAAGACGACCTGCAGTACCTCCAGCGCTTCGCCATCCCCTAGCACCGCCGATGACCAAGGGCCCTGTCTTGACGCGACTTGCCCACCGTGCTCGGCCAGCGTATGCTGTACCGTCGACCGCGCCGGCCAAACCAGCGCCCTCCCGTACCTCTCGCCGAAATCCGAATGCCGTTCATCGACTACACCGTGGATCCCTCGTTCCTGCTGTCGTTCGCTGGGCTGGTGCTCAGTGTCATCTCGGCGATCTTCGGCGTCGTGCGGGCGGTGGGTCCGTTCGGCCAGCTCGCCATCGTGCTGATTCCCGTCGCGTTGTTCATGCGCAACATCTACGCTGGCCCACAGGCATTCAAGCATAGATGAAGTTCCGCCGGCCTATCGCCTGCGCCGCCTGGCGCCTGCGCCGCATGGCGCGAAGGGCGGCGTAAAAAAACGGCGGAAGACCGAGGTCTTCCGCCGTTCACCTTTTTAGTGCGGTTAGTCGGGGCGAGAGGATTTGAACCTCCGACCTCCTGCTCCCGAAGCAGGCGCTCTACCGGGCTAAGCTACGCCCCGAGGAACCGCGCGACCGGCGATGTGTTGCCCGTCGTTTCCAATGCGCCCGAGAGGACTCGAACCTCTAACCTTCTGATCCGTAGTCAGATGCTCTATCCAATTGAGCTACGGGCGCAAAACCCTCGAAGGCGGGACGCGAACGCCAAACCAGTCGAGCATGGCAACATAACGTGACCAACCGCGTCTCGCCAGAGGCCAGAACCTTTCGTGCATGGGTCGTACAAGACTCGAACTTGTGACCTCCACGATGTCAACGTGGCGCTCTAAC
>JBBRDP010000230.1:0-5450 GCA_038203795.1 Gemmatimonadales bacterium | reverse complement strand
CAGTCGCCGCGCGGCGTTGCAGCCCGCGATACGTCGCCCGGGCATGGCACGGTGCTGCTCGTTGACGATGATCGTGTGGTGCGCGGCGTGTGTACGGCACTGCTCACCCGACGGGGGTACGTTGTCGAAAGTGCTGAGAGTGGACGCGACGCCGTGGATCGACTCACGCGACGCGCGGAACCATTTGCGTTCGTCCTGCTTGACCTCACAATGCCCGGACTGTCGGGCATCGACGTGTTGCGTGAGGTCCGCGAGCGTGAGCGCGCCGAAGATCGCGAGCCTGTGACAGTTTTTCTCATGAGTGGATACAGCGAGCAGGATGTCTCCGGCGGACTCGGTGAGCTGACCATCGCCGGATTCCTGCAAAAGCCTTTTACGATCAGTGATCTCGATGCGCTGCTCGCCAATCTTTCCCCCGACTGAATGACGGACACACCGTTTCTGACGGCAGCGTGGTACGATCTTGTCGTGCTCACCTGGCCCGTGCAACAACGCCTGCTCGCGTCGTACCTCCCGCGCGGCGTAGAGCTTGATCTGTGGCGCGGTGAGGCATTGGCGAGCATCGTGGCGTTTCGATTCGAGCAGGTGCGTGTGCGTGGACTCCGCATCCCGTTTCACACCGCCTTCCCGGAAGTGAACCTCCGCTTCTATGTGCGACGTCGGGGGCCGGACGGTGCGTGGCGACGCGGCGTGGTCTTTGTGCAGGAGATGGTGCCGCGCGCAGCCATCGCGTGGGTGGCGCGTCGCGTGTACAGCGAGCCATACGTCGCCCTCCCCATGCGTGAGGCGCATATCGTGGGGACGCCGGGCGACGACGGAGAAGCCCGACGAACCCTCCTCTACGAATGGCAGCGTGAGGGCAGTTGGGAGCGCGTGGTGGCGCTGGCGGTGGGCGCGCCGCGCCCGATGCGTGCCGGATCAGTGGAGGAGTTCATCGCCGAGCACTATTGGGGCTATACGGGTCGCGGCGCACGCTCCACACGCGAGTACCGGGTGGCGCATCCGCGGTGGAATATCAGTCCGCTCGCGGAGTGCTTTCTTGAGGCCGACATACAAAGCCTCTATGGTCAACCATGGGTCGCCCCGCTCTCCGGGGCACCGCTCTCGGCGTTTCTGGCCGACGGATCCGAAGTGTCGGTGTTCCCAGGACAGGATGTCGAAGGTACGGCGCGTCGGAAATGACGATAGATTCTGGGCCATGAATCACGACTACGAGAAACTCGGTGCATTCTACATTGGCAAGGAATACGATCTCGACACGCGATCGCGGCGTGACGAGATGGTGTTGCTCGATTCGAAAGACTTCACGACACACGCGGTCATCATCGGCATGACCGGGAGCGGCAAGACCGGTCTTGGGATCGGCCTGCTCGAAGAAGCCGCGATTGACCGCATCCCGGTCATTGCCATCGATCCCAAGGGTGATCTCGGCAACATCGCGCTCACCTTTCCGTCGCTGCGTCCGAGCGATTTCCGGCCCTGGATCGATCAGCAACAGGCCAACACGGCCGGACAATCGCCCGATGCGTTCGCCGAGAGCATGGCCGCACGTTGGCAGCAAGGATTGGGCGAGTGGGGCCAGGATGGCACGCGCATTCAACGCCTGCGAGATGCCGCCGAAGTCACACTATATACGCCGGGCAGCACAGCGGGCCGTCCGATTTCCCTGCTCAAGGGATTCACCGCGCCGCCGCTGGTGGTGCGCGACGATGCGGAAGCCTTCGCCGAGCGCGTCAATGCCACAGCCACCGGCGTGCTCGCGTTGCTCGGCGTGGACGCGGATCCGATCAGCAGCCGCGAACACATTCTGCTGGCAAATCTGCTCACGCACTTCTGGCGCGACGGAATCAACCTCGATCTTGCCACACTGATCGGCGCCATTCAGTCGCCGCCGTTCGCGCAGATCGGCGTGATGCCGCTCGACACCGTGTTTCCGCCCAAAGATCGGACGGCACTGGCGATGCGACTGAACAACTTGCTGGCAGCGCCGGGATTTCAGGCGTGGATGCAGGGCGAGCCACTCGATGCCGGTGCCCTGCTCTTCACCGCTGCCGGCCAGCCGCGGGTGTCGGTACTGTCGATTGCGCACCTGAGTGATGCGGAGCGCATGTTCTTCGTGACGATGCTGCTGGCCGATCTGATTGCGTGGATGCGACAGCAGCCCGGCACCGGATCGTTGCGCGCGATGCTCTACATCGATGAACTGTTCGGCTACATGCCACCGGTCGCGAATCCGCCGTCGAAAATGTTGTTGCTCACGCTCCTCAAACAGGCGCGCGCGTTCGGCCTGGGCGTCGTGTTGTCAACGCAGAATCCGGTCGATCTCGACTACAAGGGACTGTCGAACACGGGACTGTGGTTCATCGGTCGTCTGCAAACCGAGCAAGACAAGAATCGCGTGATGGATGGACTCGCGGGTGCGTCGGGCAGCACGCCGTTCGACCGGCCGGCGATGGAACGCACTATTGCCGGACTCGGCAAGCGTGTGTTTCTCATGCACAGCGTGTACGAGAACGCCCCAACGATCTTTGAAACACGTTGGGCGATGTCGTACCTCGCCGGTCCGATGACGCGCGAGCAGATTCGGCAGTTGGGTTCGACGACGGGTGGAGCACCGATTGCGGCCGTCATCGCTCCGGTGTCTGTCAATGCAAGTGGCAACGCAAGTGGCAACGCGACGGCGTCCGTGGCCGCACACCCACCCGTGTTGCCGCCGGACATTCCGCAAGTGTGGCTGCCATCGCGTTTCGCATCCGCGCTTGTCACGTGGCGACCGGCGATTCTCGGCGTCGCCGACATCACCGTGAACAACGCGAAGCTCGGCGTGTCGGAGCAGACGCGCCGCATGCGCCTCGCGCCCATCGACACCGACATGCTCACCCTCGATTGGGCCGACGCCGAGTTGCTCGAAATCGATGTCGAACACCTCTCGCGCGACGTTCGCGCCGGCGTGGCGTTCGATGAGGTTCCGGCACCGGCGGCAACCGCGAAAAACTACGCCGCGTGGTCGCGCACGCTGCAGAAATTCATCACCACCAGCGATGTCATCACGCTCCATCAGAGCAAAGCGCTCAAGCTCGTGTCACACGTGGGCGAGACCGAAGGTGCCTTCCGGGCACGCTTGCAACTCGCGGCGCGTGAAGCGGTCGATGCCAAGGTCGATGCGGTGCGCAAGAAGTACGCGCTGCGCGTACAAAACGCTCAGGACAAAGTGCGGCGAGCCGAACACACGATCGAGCAGAAAGAGAGCACCGCGTCGCAGGCCAAACTCAGCACGGCACTATCGCTGGGCGGCGCGGTGTTTGGCGCGCTGTTCGGTCGCAAGAAGTTGTCAGTGAGCAATCTCGGCAAGCTCGGGACGGCAGCGCGTAGTGCCGGCCGCTCGCAGCAGCAGTCCGGCAATGTCGAGCGCGCCAACGAGAATCACGCCGCTGCTGTCGCTGCGCTGGCCGAGCTCGAGGCGCGCATCTCCGAGGAACTGGCGCTCGAGGCCAGTGCGTTCGACGCACTCACGGAGCAGCTAAACGAAGTAATCGTGCGCCCCAAGAGCACCGACGTGCATGTGCAGGTGGTGGCACTGGCGTGGGTGCCGTGGGTAGCCGGCGAGCAGGGAACGCTTACCCGAGGATGAAAGGGCGCGGGGGCAACGCTCACCCGCACCGTGCGTAATTATTCAAGTAGGTGGCTTGCTGGCCAGTCGGGCGCGAGCCGTGATCGAACTCCTCACCGAACAGCGAGATCTGATGACCATGGGCAGCCCCCGCGCCTCAACCTTCGTCGCCTCGCTCGCCCTCGTGGCGAGCGCTGTCGGCCCAGCACATGCGCAGCCGACACGATCGTCGGCCGCACCATTGGCCAGCGTGCAACCCGCGCTGCTCGACGGTATGCGTTACCGGCTCGTCGGGCACTCGATTGGCGGTCGCGTCAACGCCGTCACTGGCGTGCCGTCGGAGCGACGCACGTTCTACATGGGCGTGGCATCCGGCGGCATTTTTCGCACCCGCGACGGCGGCGAAAGCTGGCAGCCGATCAGTGATGGCCAGATTCCGGTAGGCTCCATCGGCGACATCAAAGTGGCCGACTCTGACCCCAGGATCATCTATGCCGGAACGGGAGCGGACGGGGCGCGCAGCAATGTGTCCACCGGACGCGGTGTGTATCGCAGCAACGACGCCGGCGATACGTGGTCATTCGCCGGACTGTACAATGTTGGGCAGATCGGTGCGCTGCGTATTCACCCCACCAATCCCGATATCGTGTGGGTGGCCGCCACCGGCGACATGTTCAAGCGCAACGCCG
Organism: Gemmatimonadales bacterium; assembly: GCA_038203795.1. GTDB lineage: Bacteria > Gemmatimonadota > Gemmatimonadetes > Gemmatimonadales > Gemmatimonadaceae > JAABRT01. The sequence continues at coordinate 1,151 of JBBRDP010000230.1, read as the reverse complement.
ATCGTGGCGTGTTCAAAACGATCGACGGCGGCAAAACGTGGAAGAAGACGCTGTTCCTCAATGACAGCACCGGCGCGTCTGATGTAGAAATCATGCCCGGTAATCCGGACGTGGTGTACGCCTGGATCGCGCGTATTGAACGCAAGCCGTGGACGATCATCAGCGGTTCGCGCGAAGGCGGGTTCTACAAGAGCACCGACGGTGGCACCACGTGGAAAAAGGGTGGCGCGGGGTTGCCCGCGCAACTCATCGGCAAGGGAAATATTGGCGTCACGGCGGCGAACCCCAATCGGTTATATCTGCTGGTGGAAGCACTGCCGGGCGGCGGCCTCTATCGCTCCGACGACGCAGGCGCGACGTGGCAGCTCATGAACAACACCGCTGGACTCATCACGCGTCCGTTCTATTACACCACGCTGGGTACAGATCCGTCCAATGCCGACGTGGTGTGGGCCGGTGCCGAAACGCTCTACAAGTCAGCGGACGGTGGCAAGACGGTGGCGCCGTTCCGCACACCGCACGGTGACAATCACGACATCTGGGTGAATCCCAACGATTCGCAGGCCATGGTGCAGGCCAATGACGGCGGCGCCAACGTGAGTTACGACGGCGGTCGCACGTGGAGTACACAAAGCAATCAGCCCACCGCTGAGTTCTACGGTGTGGTGCCCGACAACCACTTCCCGTACAACCTCTACTCGGCGCAGCAGGACAACAGCACGTACATCATGTCGAGCGTGGGCAATCCGTTCGACGTTGCGTCGGTGCGCACCGGCCCCGGGTGTGAGACGGGCCCGATCATGCCGCATCCCACCGAGAAGAACGTCATTTATGGATCGTGCAAGGGACAGTTTTCCGTGATGAACACCGACACGCGTCAGTCACGAAATTACTGGATTGGCGGTCAGTCGCTGTACGGCAATGCCGGAGAAGATCTCATTTATCGTATTCAGCGCGTCGCGCCGATGGCGTACTCGCCGCACGACCCGAGCGTGTTGTATTACGGCACGCAGTATTTGCATCGTACACGCGACAAGGGCGTGACGTGGGAAAAGATGTCGCCCGACCTTACCGCGTTCCCGCCGTGCTGTCAGGGCGCGAGCGGTGAACCGATCACGCGCGATGTCACCGGCGAAGAGTTCTACAGCACG
>JBBRDP010000229.1:0-5450 GCA_038203795.1 Gemmatimonadales bacterium | reverse complement strand
ACCGCGACCTGCGAACGTCGCAACGGACGCGAACCGTAGCGCAGTCGTGGCTAGACCAACCAGTCCCGCAGTCGCGCGGCCACTTCAGGATTTCCGAACATGCCGGTGTGCATGATGCCGGCGCTCGCCGGCAAACGCAGGCACCGATCATCGGCAATCGGAAAACTGTCGCACCCGTTTACCTCGTACACGCCACGTTCGGGCACCACGAGATCATTGCCCGCCTGCTCGAAGACGCGATCCACCACTGAGTTGGCGGCGCGTCCCACCAGTGATTTGAGTCCGGAGTCTTTCGGTTCGTAGTTGGCGGCGATGGCCAGAAAGCCCTCGTGGCGACGCCCGGGCCGATTGAGCGTGGTCAGGAAGTCGCCGTCTGGGTCCATGGAGCGTAGGCCGGCGAGCGCCTTGAGCGCGCCATGCCCGATGATCTTGACGGCAATGAGAAGCCCCTCAAGGATATCGGCGACTCCCCCGGCCGGTACCACATTAAGACCGGTCGTGAGCCGGTCAATCATCTCGATCATGTGCTCCGGCTTCGCGAGCGGCGTCCCGGCGTTGGGCACGCCGGCAAACACGGCGCGGTGCACGTTGATGCGACTGGTATCGAGCCCGAACCCATCGCTGCCGTCGGCGAGTGTGCGCGCCACCAATCCGCCGCGGCTGTGCGCCACGATGTCCACGTCGAGCGAACCCGACGGCAGCACCTGCTGCAGCAAGGTGTTGAACTGTCGCACATTCTCCACCGGGTCGTGCGACAGCGAGAAATGATTGAACGCAAACACGCGACCGTCATAGCGTTGGTGCAGCTCCTGCATCAGACCGGGCGGCATGTCGTGAAACGCGCCGTGCGCAGTACTGAAGGTGCCGTGCACGAACATCAGGGCTCGCCCTTCAGTGAGCGCGGACGCATCCGCTGCGGTTAGCGCGAGTGCATCGCGTTCACTTTGCGTGCCGGTTGGGAGGCGATAGTTGTCGGGCGTGAAGCGACGCAGGCCATACGTACGATTGTTCGCTTCCCACCGTTCAGCGAGCACCCGTGCCGGCTTGTTGAGCAATGCATCACTCACCGGAAACACGAGCACCTTGAGTAACTTGCGACCGAGCGCACCGAACAGGGCGCGATGGGTGCCAGCGTCATCTGCATCAGTCTGCGGGACGCTGCGATTGATGACGAACCGACGCGTCTGTGCGCCGCGCATGGTGCCGGCGCCGCCTGCCGGCGCGCGCACCGGCACGTCGTCAACATCGTCGACGGTGTGCACGTCGGTGGCGAAATGCCACGTCATCGCGCCGGCTTCATCCACCGACAGCACCACCTGCTCCGCGTCTTCGCCCAGGTCTGGGACTTCGAGCATGAGCGCGTCATCGCCACGCGAGTCACGCAGCGCCGCAGCCGGTGGCATTGGGACCTGCGCCGCACGGATCTCGACGGTGCGCAGGCCACGCATGTCGGCGCGCGCCAGCGCTTCGTCGAGCAGGTCGGATGATTCTTCGGCGGCCCGCACATCGCCACCGACGCCCGAGAGCAGCCGCGCGTTGCCCTTCAGCCCCGGTGCGATGAGCGAAACATTGCCGCCGAGGGAGACGCGCTCAGCGCCGCCGGTGAGTGGTTCCATCACGAACTCCCGCGCATCTGAGCGCCAGATGAATTGTCGAACCGCCGTAGCCTGCCGACGCGCGACGATCGTGCGTCGCGCTCCTCACGAAAGCGTGAGAAACGGATTGCCGTAGTACACGTACGCGAGATACGACGAGGCGTTGGGATGTTCTGCGTACGCCTGTCGCACATCGCGCATGATCTCCGCGACCGGTCGCGAGGGTGTCGCCATCGCTTCCTGATAGAACGTGAGCGCCACCCACTTCGCGATCACATCGTTCACCGCCCACAGCGGGGCAATGAATCCGGTGAAGTTTCCCGCCAGACAGTTCCCGGGGAATCCGCCGTAATCACCGAGCATTTCTCCGCCCACGCCCACCATGCACGCGTTCAGGAACATGAACGGCGCATTGTTACGACCGAGCGGTGTGCGGCGAAAGAGCATCGGATTGATCGCCGTGCCATTGCTGAGAAACAGCGCCGCATCGCCCGGGCGCAGCGGATCCACCTGTCCGTGTCCGGCGAAGTGCACCAGTTGCGCGCCACCGCCAACGGATGCGCTGAGCAGCGCGCTGAGCGCGGGCGCGGTACAGTCGTATCGGATCGCGCCGCGCGTCTTGTAGGCTGTCTCCAGCTCGGTGATTTCTTCTTCCGCCTTCGGCAGCTTCTTGAGTCCGGACGTTGCCGCCATGTACATGCCAGCCATGACGGCGAATGAGCTCACGTGCAGTGACGTGCGCGGCGGCGATGCCACCGCGGCGTCACCGAGTATCCAACGCCCCATGCTCACCTGCGCCGCGAGGATCGGCACGCGCGTTGGATCGAGCGGCGGATCCACCAGCGCCAGTTCCCATGGAACGTACGGATCGGCGCTGTTGAGCTGCAACGTGAGTGCCCGCGAGTCACCAACCACGGCGTGCACATCGCGCAGCATCTGCCAGAACTCGGGTGGCAGCTGTTTGGCGATCAAGTCGCCCGAACCCTCCACCATGAACTGGAGCAACTCCCCCCCATCGTTGCGCGGCATTTCATCAATCAGTTGGCGCGCAAAGGTACGCGCGTCGCTGCCGAGATCGATTGGGATCGCTGCGTCGGGCACAGGAATGCCGTGCGCGTTGCGCATGGTGCAGAGGAAGGTGCCGCGTGCCACGTTGCCATCGGCCTTCGCGATGTTGAGTTCCACATCCGGCACCGCTGCCGATGCAGTCACATTGATGAACGGAGTCGCCGGCTGATTCTGCAACAGATCGAGGCCACGTGCGTCCGCGGGCGGCATCACGATGCCGGGCATGACCACCGCGAGATATCGTGTCATCGAGCCGCGCGTCACACCATCGTATGCGTAGTGCACGGTGATCGCGCGTGCTTTGATCGGCGTGTCCTGCATGTCGGGAATCAGCGACACCGTCACCGCCGCACTGAATGGGTCGGCCACGGACACGTTCAGCACATGCCGCCAGCCGTTGACCGCCTGGAATCCGTCCGCGACCACCTGAATATCCACCGGAAGCGTCGTCGCGCCGCTGGGCGCGGTGAGGACCATCGGACCGGTGTCGGTCTGACCGGCCATGACGGTGCTGCCAAGCCCAATCGTAAGGTCGAACGGTACCGCAACCGTCACCTGCTCGGGGTGTTCAACGCGCGGGTACGCTTTTACCTCAACGGCGGCGGCGCTGTCCGGAGGGAGTGCCCCTGCTGCTTCGTGATCTGGCGGCGGTGGAGCGGGAGCAGGCGCAGCTGCCGACGGCGGAGGTGGCGCTGCTATTGGCCGGGGCGAACGATCGCCTGCATCGGCGCTGCGCCGAGTGCCGCCGAGTTCGCTCCCCAGTGGCATATCCGGAGCAGTTGTCGTTGCAATTGGTCGTGGCTCAGCGACCGCGACGAACTCCGTGCCGCGCAACACCACGCCCGAAAAACTACGTGTCGTGCTCGACGACGATGACACGTCATCGACCTGCGCTGTGGGCACACTGCCGCTTTCACGAAGATGCAGCGCATCGACCACACGCAGACCGTCGGGCAGCGAGAAGAATGCATCGAGCACCCACTCGACGGAAAACGCGTACCAGAATACAGTGAGTGCTTCCTCTCGGCGCACGACCACCCGAGCATCACGGAGCGAACGCTGCAGTGCGCGAATGGCGTCGCCGATGTCCGGCGGCGTAGACGGAACTTGCGAAACACCCAGAGCGGCAGTCGCGGCAGCGGCACGCGCGTGCGCCGAGCTCAGCGTATCGAGATAGGCGCGCAGTACGTGTTGCGCCGCGTTCTCGGATGCGTCGCGCCACAGTCCGTGCTGTGCGAGACGCACGTGCGCCTCGTGCACGGTCATGGCAGCGTCGAGCAAGATCGCGGAACGCAACATGTTCGGAGGGGTTAGAGGGGCGGACGCTTCGTCGTCGTTACGCTACACCGAGACGGCTTTTCTGGTAAGACCACGTTATAATATGTGAGCATGCGCTTCGGGCGGAGCGATCATGCATGCGTGTCGGGTATCGTTCAACAGTAGAGCTCGCATCAACTCCACCCACTTCGGGAGATCACGATGAGAACAGTTACGGTTTTCGGCACGATCGTATTGTTTGCCCTGTCAACCGGATGTGGCAACACTGCAGACGGCGTAAAACAGGATGCTGAAAATGCAGCGGAAAAGACCGAACAGGCGGCCGACGCTGCGGGTACACGAATGGAAGGCGCGATGGAGACGGGCGAAGTAAAAACCGCGCTGCTCGCCGACACGCGAGTGGGCGCGACCGACATCAACGTTGACACCAACGAAGCCACGAAAACCGTGACGCTCAACGGTAGCGTGAAGACGGAAGCCGAGAAGCAGCTGGCCGGCGAGGTCGCCACGTCGAAGGCCACGGGCTACACGGTAGTGAACAATCTCGCGATCAAGCCGTAGCGGGATTCAGCCGGTCACGGTGCCGCGTTTCGGGTACTCGCGCGCCGCAGCGTGATGCCCACCAGTACCGGGTCATGATCCGAGCTGCGAAACGGATCTGGCGCGTACAGCGCGGCGCGCTGCGCCGGACTCTTGAACGCCGACTCATAGCCAAGCACCGTGGGCTCGTCGGCGTTGATGTGCCAGGTGGTCACGCCCGTGACTTGCGTCGCGAGCGAGCTTGTGGCGAGTGCGTGATCGAGACTGCCCCACTGACCATCGAAGACGTACGAATAGTGTGCGCCAAGGCCGCGTGCTGATTCGAGATCGACAAATCCACGCGACGTGAGTGTGGTGACCGGATCTTCCTTCGCGTAGGCATTGAGATCACCGATCAGCAACACATCAGAATCACGTACGCCCGTGGGATCGGCAGCCAGCCACTCGGCGAGCTCGCGCGCACCGTTTGTGCGCACGATGTTGCATTGCCCCTGTCCATCGCGGGCGTCCGGAATGTCGCAGCTGCCGCTCTTGCTCTTGAGATGATTCACGCTCACCACGAGCACCTCACCATCGGGCTGCACGAACGCCTGCGCGAGTGACGGTCGCGTACGTGGGCGGGAATCGCCGCCCGAAACAAACGAGCTTGTGGCCAGTACTGCGGTGCGTCCCGCCGGCGTCACGCGCGCTGGCTGGTACACCAACCCAACCTTGATGGCATCGGTCCCGAGTGCATTTCGCGTGGACGTTTGTTCGTCGGCATTGATGAACGCGAACGTGCCCGGTGCGGTGGCCTCATTGAGACGGCGCACCAGATCGACGATGGCGCTGTTCGCGCCATACCCGTCGTTCTCGATTTCCATGATGCCCAGGATATCGGGGTCGAGCGCGCGAATGGCGCTGACAATCTTCGCTGCCTGTCGCGCGAAATCAGCGGCGTTTGCCGCGCCGCGACAATCGGCGCTTGCC
>JBBRDP010000228.1:0-5527 GCA_038203795.1 Gemmatimonadales bacterium | reverse complement strand
GAAGCCAATCAGACGCATGCCGCGAAGCTCAAAGGCAAGCTGTTCCTGATTCACGGCATGATGGACAACAACGTGCCGCCGTCCAACACGCTGCTTGTGGCCGATGCGCTCATGAAAGCCGGGAAGGACTTCGATCTGCTCATGCTGCCGAACGCCCGTCACGGATTCGGCGTGGACGGCCCGTACATCATGCGCCGTCGCTGGGACTACTTTGTGCGGCATCTGCAGGGCAACATTCCGCCCAGGGAGTATCAGATCGGGCAGCCGCGTATCGTACCGTAAGCTCGGCGAACGCAGCCGCCCGTTCGTCGGGCGGCTGCCGGCGTGATGCATCCACATCGCGCAACGTTCAGCGATTCGCGGGCGAGCGCTCCGTAATCCAACCAGCCAGAGCGCTGCTGGCATCCACGCGCACGCGCGATTGCAGCATACCGGTCCACCCGAACAGCCAGCCCAGCGGGCCGAGCGCTTGACGCGCCCACCGGTATAGTGAGAACTGATCGTGGTGGCGCACGATCAGGCCATCGCGAAACTCGAAGCTCGCGGTGATGTGGTTCACGACGATTCGTCGCGTCTTTGAGAAAGTGTAGCGCGCGGTCCACTGCGCGCCTCCACGCGCCTCGTCGGCGTGCACCTCGCAAAAGTCGAGCACCAGGTCGCGACCGCGTGCGCACAGCATCTCCCACATGGCGCGTGCGTCGCTGCCATGCAGGTCGCCGAACACCGGATCGGTGAAGTGCACCGCGTCGTGATAGCAGGCGCCCATTGTAGCGGCGTCGCGCTTGGCGAACGCGGAATAGAAGCGGTTGATCAGCTCAGCGTTCGGGTGCACGGCGACGCTCGACGAAAGATTGTGAAAAACCCGCGCGGTCAGATCGAGTCAGGCACGATCCGATACCGAACAAGTGACGGCACGTCGTCGTCATCGAGCGTGTAGCCCCACACGACGCGATCATCAGACCACCGCAGCCGCACGCGCGGCGGTGCGAGCACCTGCATCCGAACTGCACCGTCACCGTCGAGCACGTCAAAACGAACTCCGGACAGGTCATCTTCGCGTCGCAGCCATACGGTACCGTCGTCCCCTGCCATCGCCTCGGTGATGGGTGACCAAAACGACGGGAGATAGAGTGCGCGCTCAACGGCCTCCACGGGGAACTGCGGGGAGTACGCCCGAACATACCGCGTACGCACACTATCGGCGACGCTCGGCGGCAGGGGGCGCGGGTCGTACGCCACTTCGCGGCGCCAGATCGAGTCGCCACGCACGCTGATCGCCGTGACGGCGTAGCGGTTGTCGCTCGCGGCAAGGGCCGCATAGCGCTCCACCACATAGACGCGGCCGGATACCGGTGCGTAGACGCGCAGCGGCTCGTCGCCGAACGGTTGACCGCGATAGGCGGTGCCGCGGTCCGGCGCGTGAATCGTCATGTGCGCGTTGCCGATCGGCACCCACGCGAGCGTATCGCGGGTGCGACCCTCCGGGGTGAGCGCCAGTATCGGCCATGATGTTATATCCCCCGAGTCGATCGCGCGCATCGCGGTGGCGCCAAAGCCGAGCATTGAGCGGTCGGAGAGCAGCGCGGTGGGATACGTGTAGCGCGCATGACGCAGCTCGGCAAAGTTGATCGGCTCCGGATCGACTTGCCACGAAGAAATCAGCGAACCATCAGGACGAAACAGCGAGACGCGGCGCAGTTCGTTGTCGATCGTCCACAGGGTGTCGCCGTGAAACCCCATCGCGGCGATCGAGCGGAACTCTCCCGGGCCGCTGCCCGAGCGGCCTACGCTGTGCGAATAGCCTCCACGGCTGTCGAACACGCGCACATCGGTGAGTCGGCCCTGCACGACAAACAGGCTTCCGCTACCTGAATGAACGGCGAGCTGTCGGATATCGGAGAGTTCATACGCGGGCGACGCACTATCAGCACCGATTCGAAGTTCTTCTTCGAGCGCAAATGTTCGCGGCGGCGCTTGGTGGACGGGCCTGCGGTCGCAGCCCACCAGCGCGGTAGCACAGAGCAGCGCGGCGTTCGCACGCCAACAACGCGACCGGCGCTCGCAGCGGAGCTCGCAGCGGAGCTTCCAACACAGGTTCGGACCACAGCACATGGCGAACGCTCCCCGCTTCAGCGTGAAACTACTATGCTGATAGTAGTTTCACGCTGGGCGTGGGAGTTGTCAACCGGTTCGGGCCAGCGCCCGGCTCGTGGCGTCGCGTGCGAGCGACACGTCAATGGGTGCAGTTGCGTGACGCCGACCCGCATGGCCGACGTCACATCCGGGTGCCGCTACGGCGTGATGCGCACCGGCGCGTCCGCCATACCACCACGTGTGCTCGTGACACGGGCGTTCATCTCCACCGCCTGACCCGCCGGCGCACGCACACGCAACGTGAGTACACGCGTTTCGAACCCGCCAAGGAAGAACTCGACGCCGCGCGTGGTCGTCAGCGCCGACGGACTTCCGGACGACTGGATGGTGAGGAAGTCGGGACGCACGATCTTCACACGCTTGGCCTGCTCGAGCGCCGTGGGAATGCGACCGCTGTTCTTCACCGTCACTTTCACTTCGTGTGTGGCGGAGTCTGCCGACATGCGCACCTTTCTCACCGCCACGTTGGTGAGCTCCAAAGTGGGAAGATCCAGCGCCATGGCGAGGTTGAAGCGCGCCTGACGACTGGCCCACTTTTCGAGCACTTCCGGTGGACCATTCTGCGACCAGAACTTCGGGTTCATGCCGCCCACTTCCACTTCGCCAAGATCCGGGTGCTGTACTTTGGTCCACGGCTGAAAGCAGCGGCCGCCGAACTCTTCATCGCAGTACCGCAGCACTTCGTACTGGTCCCAGCGTCCGTCGCCGTTGTAGTCGCGCTCGCGTCCGCCGTTCCAAAGCTCGTCGCCGTACCAGATCTGTCCCATCTGGAAATAGCCGAAGTCCGGGCCGTGACCAAAAAGTGGCTGCGGTGTGCCCTCGCCCGGCGGTGAGAAGCGCGTGGCGTACGTGCGATACACATTGCCGGCCCACGGGTATTCGGTATGCGACAAGCCCACCGAATCGTAATGTTGCAACAGCTTGAGGTCCGACGGAAACACGCACTCACTGTCTTCGCACGTGCTCGGCCCGCGCAGATGCATCGGCACTTGCGTGTCCATGGAGTTGGTGACGCTGATATTCGGGTGATTCACCTGCCACAGGAACACCGAACGCGTCTCGGGCTCTGAGAGCGGAAACTCACCGGCTCCACCCTGCGTGAATCCGCGGCCCGTGGCCTCCCGCTCGGGACGCCAGTTGTACGGGTAGTTGCGATGCAGATCGAGGCCACCAACGCCGTCTTCGTTGATGCGGCCGTCCTTGTCGTTATCAACGCCTTCCGCGTACACCATGTAGTCGCCGTTGCCCGCACCCACCTGACGCATCACGCGGCCTTTCGCGTCCATCGTGTCCACCACGTGCGTGCCCTTGCCGGCGCCCACGAACTGGCGCATCTGGCGCGAGTGGCCGTCGCCGTCGAGATCTTCGGCCGGATCCTCGTCAAACAATCCGTCGCCATCGTTGTCCTGCGGGCGTACTGAGCTGCGATTGGTGTTGGCAGTGAGCTTGTACATGTCTGCGCCGTCGGGATTGTTGTTCGGACGCAGATACATGGCCTTGGTATCGAGCAGTCGGGTAATCTGCGCGTCCTTGCCATAGTTCTCCACCAGATGCCAGGCGAGCCACAGCACGCTCTCGCTCGCGGTGATCTCACCGGAGTGACGACCGCCCTCGAAGAACGCGGCCGGCTTGTCGGAGTGTTTGCCCGTTGCGGTGTTGGTGAGCGTCATCTGCCAGATCGTCTGACCGCCGAACGACTTTCCGACTTCGTACAGCTGCACGAGCTCCGGCCTTTCTTTCGCCCAGCGCTCCATCCAATAGTTGATCTCGGCCGTGGTGTGATAGTGCTCAAAATCCATCACCCCCCACTGCTTGGGCTGCATTTCTTTGTAGTTCGCGAGCGGGAACATGCTCACGCCGTCCCGCACGCCGGGCACGATATGCACTTTGCGCGTGGTATCGCGGGGTGTCTGAGCGGCACCGGCGCCGGCGGCTCGCTGCGCCACTACCGGCGAGGTGAACAGCGTGAGCGCGCAAAGCGCCGGGATGAATCGGAGTGAGATCAATCGCATAGCACGGAGGTCGACGGGACAAGCGGCAGGGAGCTCGGCGCGCAGTCTGGCGCACGACGAGGGGGCAGGGGGTCACGCCCTGTTCCAACATACGTCGCCGTCTCGCACACCGTTCGTTCGGAACCCGCTGTCGCTTTCGTGCCGAGCACACCCCGTTGCATCGCACAGGGCGACACAACGGGGCGGATGCGTCACGCAGCGCGTCGACGACGCACGGCCACGAGGCCGACGAGCCCGAAGCCCATCAATGCCCACGTAGACGGTTCGGGCACGAGTGCCACGTTGTGGTCAAGCGCGACCAGATTATACGCCGCATCCGAAACAAGTCGGTGACCGGCCGTTGTGGGGTGCAGCGCGTCCGAGAAAAGCGAAACGTCACACGGAGACGCGCCCGGTGGCGCAAAGGGTGGGAGGCACGGTGAGGACACATCGGTGATGCCGTACAGGGCACCACCGTTCTGCGCGTCACTGAAAACGTTCATCAGCAGATTATCGAGGCGCAAATCGAAGAACATCGTGCTTCCAAAAACGCCGCGCAGCAGGGCGAGCTCCTGCTCGAGCGTCTGATTGAACAGGCTGCTGAGTTCACCCATCATCGCAGCGCGACCGGGCGTCGCCTGCGACTCCGGGACCAGTCCAAGATTCACGGTATATGGAAGCAAGATGAACTGTGCGCCTGCGGCAGCCAGCTGCCCGGCTCCGGCGGCGATGTTCTGAGCCGCCGCGACGACGATTGCACTCCTCGTGGCCGCGTCGGCAACGCCCCCAGCCAAGCGAAGATCGTTGGCGCCGCCGAAGTATGTGTAGAGGCCGGTCGCATCGACCGTCGCGCCGCCGGGCCTGGTGGCCCAGTTCCCGAACTGTTGCTGCATGCTCGGCGGCGTGCCCGGTGGTGCCGCAGGAGGATTCACCGTCAGCGCACCGGCCACGGCGTAGTTGCCGGAATTGGTGCGCGCCAGAAACGCCGGGTTGGCGTCGCCCGGCACGCCAATACGCGAGGCGAAATAGTCCGTCCATACCAGACCGTTGGAAAATCGTCCGTCAAAGTATGGCGGACTCGGCGGGAACGCGCCTCCCGACAGATCCTGCAGATTGCCTGTGTCAGAAAACGAGTCGCCGAACACCGTGAGCGAGGTGAATACGCGTTGCGCGGCGAGGGGCTGCGCCACGGCCAGACAGAGTACCGCTACGAGAGCGAGCGGCCGTGCACGCGAGCGAGCGTTGGAGCGCCTCATCGAAACCTCCTGACCAGCATAAAGGTGAGTGAGTTCGGTCGTGCCGAACCCGACGGGCGGGGGAATCAGTTGCTCCCACGTCCGGTCATGTCACCGCAGCGGTCGTCGCCGAAGGCACACGCCGTA
>JBBRDP010000227.1:0-5580 GCA_038203795.1 Gemmatimonadales bacterium | reverse complement strand
GGCCGTGTCCACCGGATTTCCGGCTGGCCTGTCACCGCTGCCACAGCGGATCGCGGAGATTCGTGCATCACTAGATGCCGGCGCGCGCGAGATCGACGTGGTCATCACGCGTGCGCATGTGTTGCGCGGTGAGTGGAACGCCCTCTACGACGAAGTCCGTGCGTTTCGCGAGGCTTGCGGCGACGCCCATCTGAAAACGATTCTCGGTACCGGCGAACTGGCCACGCTGACCAACATCGCGCGCGCGAGTCAGGTCGCGATGATGGCGGGCTCTGATGTCATCAAGACATCCACCGGCAAGGAACCGAGCAACGCGACGTTGCCGGTGGGTCTTGTGATGGTGCGACAGATTCGCGATTACCTCGAGCGTACGGGGCATGTGGTCGGCTTCAAGCCGGCCGGTGGAATCCGCACGGCCAAACAGTCGCTCGATTGGTTGATCCTGGTCAAAGAGGAGTTGGGAGATCGCTGGTTGCGACCGGATCTCTTCCGCTTTGGCGCGAGCGGCTTGCTCACGGACATCGAGCGGCAGCTCGAGCATTTCGTGACGGGTCGCTATTCTGCGGCTCATCGACATCCGATGGTCTGACGCACCGCATGACTTCCATCACCACGCCATCCCACTCCGTTCGCGCGCTCTTCGACAGTATGTCGTACGGTCCGGCGCCAGAATCCGACGCGCCGGTTCGTGCGTGGCTGGCGGCGCACGGCCATCGGTTCGGGCATTTCATTGACGGTGCCTTTGTCGATCCGCGCGAAGGCGCGCATTTCGAGGTGCTGGATCCCGGCAGTGGATTGGTGCTGGCGCAGGTAGCGCAGGGGAGCGCGACCGATGTTGATGTCGCCGTGCAGGCGGCGCGTGCGGCGCAGCCCGCGTGGAAGGCGCTGAGTGGGCACGCTCGCGCGCGTCATCTGTACGCGCTCGCCCGTGCGGTGCAGCGACACGCTCGTTCACTTGCCGTGCTCGAGTCGATGGACAACGGCAAGCCGATTCGTGAAACGCGCGATCTCGATATTCCGCTCGTGGCTCGGCATTTGTATTACCACGCCGGTTGGGCCCAGTTGTTTGATGCAGAGTTTGCCGGCTACACCGCCGTGGGCGTGGTCGGCCAGATCATTCCGTGGAATTTCCCGCTGTTGATGCTGGCGTGGAAAGTCGCACCGGCGCTCGCTGCGGGAAATACGGTGGTGCTCAAGCCCGCAGAATACACGCCGCTGTCCGCGTTGATGTTCGCCGAGTTGGCGCGCGATGCCGGGTTGCCCGCAGGTGTGTTCAATCTGGTGACGGGAGATGGCGCGACTGGCGCGGCGCTGGTTGCACATCCCGGTGTGGACAAAATCGCCTTCACCGGCTCCACGGAAGTGGGCCGCCGCATTCGTACCGTGACCGCCGGCACGGGCAAGTCGCTGTCGCTCGAACTCGGTGGTAAGAGTCCGTTTCTGGTGTTCGCCGATGCCGATCTCGATAGCGTAGTGGAGGGTGTCGTCGATGCGATCTGGTTCAATCAGGGACAGGTGTGCTGCGCCGGATCCCGGTTGTTGGTGCAGGAAGGCATTGCTGATGCGCTTACGGAAAAGCTGAAAGCGCGCATGGAGCGACTGCGCGTCGGCGCGCCGCTCGACAAGGCAATGGATATGGGGGCGATCGTCGCACCGGTGCAGTTGGCGCGCATCCGGGAACTCGTGGCGCAGGGCGTGACTGAGGGTGCGTCGTGCTGGCAACCCACGTGGGCTGCGCCCACAAACGGCTGGTTCTATCCGCCCACACTCTTCACCAACGTGGAGCCTGCGGCGACGATTGCGCAGGTGGAGATCTTCGGGCCGGTGCTGATTACGCACACGTTCCGCACCCCCGACGAAGCGGTGCAGCTGGCGAACAACACGCCGTATGGACTCGCGGCGAGCGTCTGGAGTGACGACATCAATCTCGCGCTCGACATTGCGCCGCGTTTACGCTGCGGCGTGGTGTGGATCAACAGCACAAACCTGTTTGATGCGTCGGCCGGGTTTGGTGGGTATCGCGAATCCGGATTCGGGCGCGAGGGCGGACGCGAAGGGATGTGGGAGTATGTGAAGCCCGTGCGCACGCCCATCATCGAGACGGCGTTGTCAGCGCTCGCGCCACCGGTCGGAGCATACGCGCCTGCGGCTGATCTGCCGTCGCTCGACCGCACACCCAAGCTCTACATTGGTGGTCAGCAGGCGCGGCCTGATTCGGGATACAGCCTCCCGGTACATGCGCACGACGGCCGCCGGCTCGGCGATGTCGGAGACGGCAATCGCAAGGATATCCGCAACGCCGTTGAAGCGGCACACGCCGCTGCCGCCTGGGCGAGACGTCCGGGACACGCCCGTGCGCAGATTCTGTACTACATCGCCGAAAACCTGTCGGCGCGGGCCAACGAGTTTGCCGAGCGTCTGGCCATCAGCTCCGGCCGCTCGACCGGGGACGGCATGCGCGAGGTGGAGTCATCGATCTCACGACTGTTCACCTATGCCGCGTGGGCCGACAAGCATGATGGCGCCGTCCACGACGTACCGATGCGCGCGGTCTCGTTGGCGATGCATGAACCGATCGGTGTGGTGGGCGTCGTATGCCCGCCTGCGCCGTCCTTGCTCGGGTTTGTCTCCCTTGTGGCTCCGCTGGTGGCGGCTGGCAACACCGTGGTGGCGGTCCCGAGTGAGTCCGCACCGCTCGTGATTACGGATTTCTACAGTGTGCTCGACACGTCCGATCTGCCCGGTGGGGTGATCAACATCGTGACCGGCCACGCCGACGCACTGGCACGAGTGCTGGCCGAGCACGATAATGTGGATGCCGTGTGGTACTGCGGCAGCCACCGCGGCGCGACGGATGTGGAGCGCGCCTCGATCGGCAACCTCAAGCAGACGTGGACCGAATGGGCGCCCCGCGATTGGGACGATCCCCGCGTTGGCGAGGGGCGTGAGTTTTTGCGTCGTGCCGTGCAAGTGAAGAATATCTGGATCCCCTACGGCGCATGACTGCGTGGTGACGATCGTGTGACGGTGCCAGGCATACTGGTACGGTCGGAATTCCCTGCCGTGCCATTCTTCCCTCCTCGTACGCTTCTCTATCGATGATTGTGCTTCCCGAGTCCCCCGCCGCTTTTGCTGACGCGACCTGGTCCGACATTGCGCCGTACTACGAGGCGTTGGCGCAGGTCCCGCTGAGCATGCCGCCGGAGAGCGCGCAGATCGAAACGTGGCTGTCTTCGTGGTCTCAGTTGGACATGCTGGTCGGCGAAGCGGGGACACTGGCCATGATCGCCTACACGGGCAACACCGCCGATGAGGTCGCTGAACGCGCCTACCTGCGCTTCTCCATGGAGATCTTCCCGCTGCTCGAAGAGCAGCAGGTTCGGCTGGCGCGCAAGCTCGTGGCACTGGGCTGGTCGCGCCCCGACCTCGAAACGACGATTCGGCGGTTCCGGTCCGACATCGAGATTTTTCGGGAAGCCAACGTCGCGCGGTTTGCCAAGCTCGAGGAGTATTCGGCGGCGTATCAAAAGCGCACCGGTGGCCTTTCGGTCGATTGGGATGGTGAGGCAAAAACGATCCCGCAGTTGCAGCCGTACCTCAAGTCGAACGATCGCGCGGTGCGCGAGCGTGCGTTCAGGGCGGGGGCGCACGCGTACCTCGAACATCGGGATGAGCTGGCGTTGCTCTTCGATCGAATGCTCAAATTGCGGCGTGAGGTTGCGCGCGAGGCGGGCTTCCCGGACTTCCAGCGCTACGCGTTTGCGGCGAAGCATCGGTTTGACTACACACCCGAAGACTGCGCCGGTTTTCACGCCGCAGTCGAAGCGGCCGTGGTGCCGGCCGTTGCGCGCTTGTACGCGAATCGACGTGACCGGCTGCAGGTATCGTCGCTCCGACCGTGGGATCTCGCGGTGGACGTCGACGCCACCACACCACTCACACCGTTTCGCACGGTCGACGAGTTCGTGAACGGCGCGCGCCGGATTTTCTCGCGCGTCGACAGCGAACTCGGCGCGAAGTTCGACATCATGGCCGCCGAGCAACTGCTCGATCTCGAAAGTCGCCCGGGGAAAGCGCCCGGCGGCTATTGCACCGATCTCGCGTTCCGCGGTCGTCCATTTATCTTCATGAACGCCGTGGGCGTACCGGACGATGTGCAAACGCTGGTGCACGAAGCGGGGCATTGCTTCCACGACTTCGCCACGCACGAACTCCCGTTCGCGTGGCAGCGTCGCACCGGCCACGAGGCGGCCGAGCTGGCGTCCATGTCCATGGAGCTGCTGGCGATGCCATATCTGGTGCAGCCCGAAGGATATTACACGCCGGAAGAAGCGCGCATCGCCTGGCTGGAACACTTCGAAGACGTGCTCTGCTCACTCACGCACATTGCGAGCGTCGATGCGTTTCAGGCATGGATCTACACGCACGCCGACGGTGCAGACGCCGCCGCGCGTGATGCCGCGTGGCTCAGTATTCGCGCCCGGTTCGAGCCAGTGGTCGACTGGTCGGGGCTGAACGATGAACGCGTGTCGCGTTGGTATCGTCAGCTGCACATTTTTGAGCTGCCGTTCTACTACATCGAGTACGGACTCGCGCAGCTCGGCGCGCTCCAGGTATTTCGCAACGCGGTGCGGAATGGCCCGGAAGCGGTGCAGGCGTACAAACGTTTCCTCGCGCTCGGTGGCACGCGCCCATTGCCGGAGCTATACGCCGAGGCCGGTGTGAAGCTCGTGTTCGACACCGACACCATGCGGGAACTCGTCGCGTTCGTCGAGGAACGTATTGTGGAGCTGCGCGAGGGTGCGGTGTCTCCGTTTGGCGCGGCACTCACCGTCGCGTAACGCATCAGGTCGCGTTCATGTCGCGCTGTCAACGTCCTCGGTGGTGATGCGGTCACCGCCGAGGACGCTGCGCATACAACCGCCATTCAGAAGAAAAAAGCGGTGTGCCTGTATAGTGCCTCAGGTCGTACCCACCTCGCTCGTCACACCAAGCCCCGACACGCCACCGGAGACGACGAAGGCCATCACATCGGAGCTGGTTCGGTCGAGTGGTTCAACACGATGGGCCGCCACCACCACGAGCTGTCCGGAGAAATTGTACGAGTGTGGGCAGTATACGCTCACATGCCCGGGCAGTCCCAGTTCCTGGAGCGACTGTCGGGTGACAAAGCCGAAGAGCCGCACGTCGCCGGTCTCATCGATTCGCAGGGAGACGGGCTGGTCAAAGCGACGTGTCTCGCCGGCCACGGCATTCAACACATCGCGCACCGCGTTGTACAACAACCGCACCAGCGGCACCCGATCAAGCACGCGGTCAAAAAACTCGATCGCGGAACGCGTGATGAAGTTCGAGCCGAAAAATCCGACGATGGTGACAATGACAATCGTGATGCCGAGGCTGACGCCGCGTGGCAGGTTGGGAATAAGGCCATCCACCTTATCGATGACCCAATAGCACGCCCACACGGTGATCGCGATCGGCGCAAGCAGCACAAGCCCCCGCCCGAAGTAGCCCAGCAATCGTCCCACAACAAACCTCGTGCGGCGGCGCCGCAGTTGGAGAAGCCCGAGCAGGCCC
>JBBRDP010000226.1:0-5591 GCA_038203795.1 Gemmatimonadales bacterium | reverse complement strand
CTGCAACTCGGTGCACACGTCACCAACGTCCAGCAGCAGAAACTGACGAATCACGTTGTCGCGTGTGTTCGAATGAAACTTCACCATGCCGCGACGCACAAAATCAAGCGCCTTGGGCAGCTTGTCGGTGTATGGCGGCTGGGAAACCACCACAATATTGGAAACGGGCTGACCCGCGCAGGCGACCGCGCTCCGTTGCGTTACCGGCACGGACGTGGTGTCCTGCGCACGCACCGCAGATGCGGTACACACCAAGGCAATAACGCACGCACACACGCGCTCAAACACACGCGCGAACGCGACGCGAACGGAACGCGCGGTCATTGACCACAGCGCGCACCCACTGTTCATGCCACTCGCACCCATAACGCTATGAGTCCGGCCGACGTCACGGCTCTCGGCCAAGCTGCTTTTTGAGCTCGGCCAGTCGCGCACTGGCATCTGCTTCACGCGCTTCCCGTGCGCGAGCGCGCGCCATCGCACTAAGCGCCGCCGTGTCAGCCGACGCCTGTCGCTCGCCAAGTGCTTCTTCGACTTCACGCATCGCCGCGTCTTCGTGCGATGTACTGGCGCCGCCCACGCCCCCGAGTGGCAGACCGGCCATGGCGCGCTTGAGCTCGCGCGACATCTCGTCGTACTCCCGTTCGGCCAGCGACAACTCATCACGCTGCGAAGCCAGTTTCTGATCGTATACGCGCACTCGTTCAGCGTGCTGCGCCACAAAACGCTCGGCGACAAGAACGGTTTCGGCGTCGTTGATGCCCTCGGCCAGCGTGCGGCGACGCGTGACCGTGTCCAGCTCGCTCTGCTCCTGCGCCAGTCGGCGTTCCGTGACCGCGATGCCCTCACGCAGGTCCTGCAAGGCCATGCGTGCGTGCACCAAGGCGTCTTTCATAGCCACCAGTGCGGCGCGGCGGTCACTGGGACCCGCCTCACGGCCAATTCCACGCAAAGCGTCACGAAGTTGTTCGAACATGGGCAGTCGGAAAACGGTACAGAGCAATGACCAGAGGCGAATCGGGCAGCTTACGTCGAACGCCCGACTGGTCGCAACTGGCGGCCAGTCGGGCGCGCGTGCCCTCAATACCCCGCGTCAGCTCGCACGATCGTTGGCGAACGCATCGCGCACCTGACGCATCAGGCGCTCCGGGCTGTTCACGTGACGGAACAGCAACGAATCGCTCACTGCATTCAGGGCTCGGCGCATGGCCGGAAACGCCTCGGCGGCCGCACCGTAAAGTGGCGCCAATCCGTGTTGGTTGGCCAGGCGGTGATCGGCCGCGAGCTGGAACCCGCGCCGTCCGAGTGTCTCGTAGTAGTCCAGATCCGGGCCACCACGCCGAAAGCGGCGATGCTCGATGTGATCGGGAAACAGGCCACTCATCCAGAGCGCGTAGTTGCCCAAATGGGCGCGCGCGAGAAAGGCCCGCTCCGAGTCGGCGCTTTCCACGTCTTCGACAATGCGGGCCAGCGTGTCGTACGTCTGGTCGTCCGTGTCGGCAATGCGACGGGCCCTTTCGCGCAGCCCGAAATGCAGCAGCACGCTGGAGACATAATCAGCCAGCAGGCGATTGTCCGCGCCACTGCGACGCAGTGCGTGGCGCACCACCACGTAGCAGAACAACGGGAGTGAGACGCGCGCCGACTGGCGTGCTTCGATCAGCTGACGCAGCAGATGCGGATCATCGAGCAGCGGGTCCAGCCCCTGATCGGCCAGCGTGCTCTCGGCGGCACGGGCCGCGTCCGGCCGCCCGTGTGACAGCAGTCGCAGCACAAGCTGCGCGTCCTCCCGACCCAATTGGGCCCGCACATTGGCCAGCATCATGAGCGTCTCCTCGAGATCCTGAACACCACCATTACGGAGCAATCACCCCGCTTGGGCTTGATACCTGTTATTATCGGACGCGCGGGAGTCGTCCGCGTCAACCCTTCGGCCCGTCAACCACTCCTGCGTGCTCTACATCGGGATTCCCGCTTATAACGAAGCCACCACGATCGGCGTCCTCCTGTGGCGTCTGCGCACGGTGCTGGCCGACGTCTCGCGGGAGTACGAGGTCGTCGTGTACGACGATGCCAGCACGGACGAGACCGCCGCAACGCTGGCGCCGTATTCGCGTGTCTTACCCCTGACGCTGCTCTCGGGCACACGTCGGCTGGGATACGCCGGTGCTGTTGACGCGATCGTTCGGCACGTGGCCCGCACCACGCGCTATCCGCGTCGTGACGGACTGTTGCTGTTGCAGGGCGATTTCACCGATCCACCAGCGCTGGTGCCGGAGTTCCTGCGGCGCTTTGAGGGTGGTGCGGATCTCATCATTGGCGAGCGCACCACGGCTGGCGACGCACCGGTGGCCGTCCGCCGCCTGTGGAATGCGTCGCGCTGGGTGCTGCGTCCGTTTGTGGGCATCAGCGATGTGCGCGACCTGACGACGAGCTTTCGCCTGGTGCGCATTTCGGTGTTGCGCGACCTGATTAAATCAGCGGGCGATGCCCCAGTGTCCGCGGGTGAAGGCTGGTCGGCCAACGTCGATTTCCTGCTGCGCGCCGCGCCGCACGCGCGTCGAGTGGAGACGATTCCGGTCACGCCCACGTTTGGGGTGCGCACACGCGAGACGCGTCGCAGCGGTTGGCCGGACGCGGTAGCGCTGGCCAAATGGGGCTGGGGCCACCGCGGACAGCGCATCGCGGTGAAGGTGGTCGCGCGCACGGTTGATGTGCCGAGTGACCTGGACGAGGCGGTGCCCGAGCCGGAAGAGCGCGCATCGGTGAACGAGCGGCCGGAGCGTCGTCCGCGGCGGGAACAGGCGGCTCGAGATGGGTCCAAGTCGAAGGGGCCGCGGGAGCGGTCGGCGGAACGAGCGGCTGAGCGTGACGGGGACTCACCGGAGCGTACAGATAAACGTACATCCGAATCGCCGACAGAACGTACAGACAAGCGTACGCCAGGAAGATCGTCCGAACGGACCAGTGGACGTGCCGCTGAGGTGCGTGGTGCAGACCGGCCGACGGAGCGGGAGAGCGGTGGCGGCGCGGGAGCCGAGCTGGACGTGGCGGCAGGGGACACCACGGAGACCAACGACGAGTCAGGCGCACCGGCGCGCGAGAAGCGCCCACGTCGCAAACGCGGCCGTCGAGATCGTTCGCGTCGGGCTGGGGCAGCCGACGCTGCCGAGGGCACGGATTCCGAGGGCACGGATTCCGAGGGTGCGGAGACAGCGGGCGCGGGGGTTGAGGGACGCGACGAATCTCCATATCGCGACGAGAATGACTCGGGCGCTGGCGGCGGTGGCGGATCGGCGGCCGACGCCGAGCCGGGCCGCGCCGAGGTGGTTCCCGCCAACGCTGGCCGCGTATCGTCGGGCCGGGCAAACACGGGACGGATAGCGTCCGCCGGCGAGAGCGGCGAGAGCGGCGAGAGTGGCGAGAGTGGCGAGAGTGGCGAGAGTGGCGAGAGCGGCGAGAGCGGCGAGAGCGGCGATGCAACGTCAGGTCCCGCCCGCCCAAGACGCAAGCGCACTCGTCGCGGTCGACGCCGGAAGGACGGCTCGGCGGGTGATGCTGGTGGCGCCGGAGAGGTCGGCGAGTCTGGGGACGCTGGAGACGCTGGAGACGCTGGAGACGCCGGAGACGTTGGTGACGCTGCGGAGGCCAGCGACGCGGGTGGGGCCGCGGGCGCGCGCAGGCCCGGTGGCGGTCGCAGGCGCGGTGGCGCTGATGCGCGTCGGGATGCCGATGGCACGGAGACGCGCGACAACGCCGGCGCCGGAGCGAGCGAGTCTGAGCACGACGACGCCGCACTCGGCGAATCGGGCGAAGGCGCGACCAAGCGCCGCCGCAGTCGTCGCGGACGCCGCGGCGGGGCCAAGCGCCGCGGCGAGAGCGCCGCTGCGTCTGGCGATGAGAGCTCAGACTCGTCGGACGGTCAGGCCGATGACCGGCCCAACCGGTCGAGCGAACATCCGCGGCCATCGTCGGACGACGTTTCACGAGGCCCGCTGAGCGACGAGTGATCAACAACCAGGCCTGACGTGCACTCCTCCTGCGCTTTCTGCGGACGGCCGTTGGGTCGGAACGTAGTGCTCACGTCACTGCCGGTGGGCACGCACGTTGTATTTGATGAAAAGCGCAGGAGAGCGTGGGTGGCGTGCTCGCGATGCGCGCGGTGGAACCTTGTTGACCCGGAAGACGTCGCGCCCGTGATTGACCAGTGCAAAGAGGTGTTTTCGAACGCGTCGCAGCGCGATGTGCATGCGGGTATCGGTCACGCCCGATCGGGATCGCTTGACATCACCTATCTCAACTGTGACAGCTACCCCGAGTCGATGCTTGCGCGTCATACGGCGCGCATGGAACGTCGCGCCAGCCAGGGAAACGTTCTGGGCGTAGTCGCCGCGGGTGGTTCGTTGGCCATAATTGCAGGTGGTGTTGTACTTGTTGATGGTGGTGCTGGAGCAGCGATGGGAGTGGCGCTGTCCGCTGGCGCCCTGACGGCAATCTGGACTGTGCAGCGTCGTCGGTCGGTGGTAATAAAACTAGCCGATGGCGGAACGCTTTCGGTGTCACGTGCCGATGCGTGGCGTGCCAGAATCAAGGCTGAAGGGCCGAACTGGTCGCTGCAACTTCGAGTTGGACGCGTGCAGCTTGAGCTGCGTGGACCGGATGCGTGGAGCGCGCTCGCGCAGATCATTCCACTTATGCAACTGTTGCCCACGTCCGCGGCCATCGTCGCCGCGAGACAGCAACTCGCACTGATCACAAACGTGGATGATTACGCGCGTGATTTATCCAGCGGTCAACACACGGATGCGCGCGGTTTCTCCTCGTGGTGGAACATCGGGCCACACCGGGGCACGATCGCTGCATTGCGTCCAGAACAGCTGCTGTGCCTGGAGATGATTGCCACGGAAACGCACGAGCGGCAACTGCTCTCGAGAGTGAACGCGGATGTGCAGCGTCAGTGGACCGAGGCCGCGCTTATTGCGGGGATTGTGGAGGATTTGGATGGCATGAGGGAGGGCGAATGACTCAGCTTTCGTGCGGCCCCCAGTTCTCGACAGCCAGGCCTTTGTACATGGCGAAGTCCTCGACGTTTACCGTCACGAGCACGAGGTCATGCACCGAAGCGATCGCGGCAATCTGCCCGTCAACAAACGAAGCCGGTCGTCCCACGCGCTCAAGCCGAGCGCGCTCGTGGGCGTGCCACTCGGCGGCCTGTCGGTCGTACGTCAGCACTGGGAAAGAAGCGAGGACCGCTTCCTGCAGGTATGTCTCAAGCGTGTCGCGGCGTTTCCCTCGCGGCAGGCGGCGACAACCGTAGATCAACTCGTGCCACACCGGCGCCGCGATGGCGCATTCGTGATCATGCGCACGAATAAGCGCAACAAGGCGGGCATCAGGCTGTTTTGACATTGGCGAGGACACGATGCTCGTGTCCAGCAGGTACCGCAGGATCACAGTGAAACCGAGCGACCAACGGCACTATCCCGCTTCACTTTGAGGAACGGCTCGTCGAGGCCATTCTCGTTCAACTGATGGGTTGTCAGAAATCGATCGTAGGCCGCCCCAAATGATGATCGTTCATTGCGAAGCCG
>JBBRDP010000225.1:0-5601 GCA_038203795.1 Gemmatimonadales bacterium | reverse complement strand
TCCCTCGCGTCGGCCCAGTTGGTCAAGACAGATGGCGGCTTGGTCGAAGGCGTGCGTGAGAACGGCATTGTCGTGTTCAAGGGCATTCCCTTCGCTGCCCCGCCGGTCGGCGCACTGCGTTGGCGCGCACCCAAGCCGCCGGTGCCATGGCTTGGCGTGAAGAGCGCCGATCGCTTTTCACCCATCTGCATGCAGCGCGGCTCCTATCCGGAAAATGCGCCGCCGGAGCCGATGAGTGAGGATTGTCTGTACCTGAACGTCTGGGTTCCGACCGACACGGTAAGCGAGAAGTTGCCGGTCATGCTTTGGATCCATGGCGGCGGGCTCGTCAACGGTTCGGCATCGACACCGCTCTACGCCGGCGACGCGCTCGCTCGGCGAAACGTCATCGTTGTCACCGCCAACTATCGATTGGGTGCGCTGGGCTTTCTGGCCCATCCGGATCTCACGCGCGAGTCGGAGCACACGGTCTCGGGAAACTATGGACTGCTTGACCAGCTCGCCGCATTGGGCTGGGTGCAACGCAACATCGGGGCGTTTGGCGGTGATCCGGGTAACGTGACCGTTTTTGGTCAATCCTCAGGGTCGATTTCTATAAGCGCGTTGATCGCTTCGCCTTTAGCGCGCGGCATGTTTCATCGGGCTATCGGACAAAGCGGAGAGTTGTTCGAGCCGCTCAACGTCGCACCTGAGTTCACGCTCACGGGCGCGGAGCGCGCTGGTCAGCGCTTCGTAACGCGAATGGGCGCGTCGTCGTTGCAAGATCTCCGAGGCAGACTGGCGTCCGAGATCATTGCCAAACCGTTTGGCGCCAATCCGATCATCGACGGTTACGTCTTGCCGGAATCGCCCTATCAAGCCTATGTGGAGAGGCGTCACAACGACGTTGCATTACTGATCGGCTCAAACACCGAGGAAGGCCTGTCGTTCCTGGCCAACCGCACGGTGACCGCCGCGACCATGACGAGTGAGCTCGGCAAGGATTTTCCTTCCTTCGTCGTATCGCTGATCGGGCCAAAAAAGCCGGCCAACGATCGTGAGGCCCTCGCCTCGTTTGTCGCCTTCCAGGGCGACATGCGTTTTGGTTGGAACATGTGGGCCTGGGCCCGCCTGCATGCCCGTGCAGGAAAACACCAGGTGTTCCTCTATCAGTTCTCGCATGCTCCGCCCCGTGCGCCGGGTGCGAGTCACGGCGTGGAAATGTCATACGTTTTTGGTCATCTCGATCTGCAGTCAGAGCCTTGGACGCAATACGATCGCCATCTCGCGGATGTCATGTCGGCGTATTGGACGAATTTTGCAAAGTCTGGTGATCCGAACGGTGTGGCTTTGCCCAGTTGGCCGGCGTTTTCTTTGACGCATCAGGACGCGTTGCTCATCGGCGAGGAGATCAGTTCTGGAGCACTGGCCAACGAACGAGATCTTGTGGAGATTGATCGATTGTACGGGGCGGTGCGTTTCGTCCTGCGATACGGCTACGGGCTCGCCGTCATCGTTACGCTGACGGTGTTGGTGCTCGTGTGGCGCATCGCGCGCCGCTTCTTTCGCCGACGTATCGCGCTCACGTAACGCGGCCGGACATCAGCGCTGCGCGAAGAATGCGCGAGGGCCGGCGCATCGGGCGGTGCTTCACAGCGTTTTCTGCGCCTCGGGTTTAGCGGCGCTCCGATAGACACGGTGCACATCGGTGTCAGGCAACCAATTGACGAAGACGAGCGGTGGTTCGTGCGCGCCACAGCTCCAGTTTTCGGTGGCGCTCTTTGGCCGATCGTTTACACGTGGCATGGTCACTGCGTCGGAGAAATGCGCGCTCGTGGAGCAGCGTTTGACACTAAACCGTACGGACTGTACGTTTCTTGCATGAAGCGATCACGCAAGCCGGACTCGAAGGGCGCCGAGCAAGCGCGGCAGCAGCTGCCTGCTATTTTGGCCGCCGCGTCGGAGGGGAGAACCACGCTGATCACGCGCCACGGCCGCGCAGTGGCCGCCGTCGTGCCGGTGTCGGACGTGAGGCAAGAGCGGCCGGCCTCATTGCAGGCGCTGGCTGGCACTGGCCGCGGTTTCTGGGGCCGCGACAGTCGCAAGGCCCTCAACAAGCTGCGTGATGAATGGAACCGCTAGACGCCAGCCTTCTGGCGCACGGTGCCTTGCTGCTCGTAGACAGTGCCCCGATCATCTACACGCTTGAGGCCAACGCTCGCTACGCCGCGCGCTTCGCGCCGCTGTTCCGGCGCCACGCACTTGGCGAAATCGAACTGGCCGTGAGTACGATCACCATCGCGGAAGTCCTCACCGGTCCATTGAAGGCCGGCGAGGAGGCGCTGGCCAAGCGCTATCGCGCCGTCCTGGAAGCCTGGCGCGTGGTAGACGTGACCGGCGATATCGCCGAGAGCGCAGCGCGCCTGCGCGGCGCGTTCGGATTGAAGCTGCCCGATGCGATCCAGGCGGCCAGTGCCTTGGCCATCAACGCCGATGCGCTCATCACCCATGATCGCGATTTTTCCAGGCTGCGCGGCCTGATGGTGCTGGCGTGAGTCACGGGCCGGGGTCACTGACGTGAGTTAGTGGCGTGAGTTACGCCGTGCGTAGCGCTCAGATTCCATCATGGCTGGAGCAAGCAGTGTCGTCAGGTCACGGCGGGGTCGAGTGCGCCGCGACCGGCATGTTTATCACCCATCGTCATTTGGGCGAGAATCGCTGACCTGAACGAAGAAACGGTATTCGAATACGCGAAAACCGGCTACGGTTCGCGAAAACTGTTCACCGAACGTCAATGTTCGCGATGATCGTTCAGCAGGCAGTTGAAGTCACACCCAACCAATGGCGCACACACGGTGTCTCATCGTGCATGACACCATACGCACGCCCTCGTTCGTTCCTGCTCATGGCAGCAACGCTGGCCACGCTCGCCTGCTCAACAGGCAGTTCAGACCGCACCATCTCATTGGTGACGGTCGATACACTGCCCGGTGGAATTGTACGCACCATGAGCTCGGCGCCGCTGGACTCCGGACAGTGGCAGCTCGCGCCCCTGTTCACGATTCAACCCGCTGAGGGTGCACTTGGCGAGCTGATATCACCCGGCGACGTGGTGCTCACGGAGACGGGTGCGGTATTGGTCGCGGAACGGAGTCCGACAGAGGTCAAGCTGTATGACTCGGCCGGTGCGTATGTGCGCACCTTTGGTCGGGAGGGTGAAGGGCCCGGGGAGTTTCGGTCGGCATGGCTGGCCGTGCATGGTGACACGTTGCTGGTGCACGATCCTCAGCTCGCGCGCAGCAGCACCTTTCGACTGAGCGACGGCGCGTTGTTGGCGACGCACGCCACCACTGGCCGGTACTGGGCATCACTTGGGGTAGACGGCAGCCACCGCGCCGTGATTCGGATGCTCAGCGAGGAGAGCGACAGTGCGCCCGGCGCATCGGGCGGTGCTTCACAGCCTTTTCTGCGCCTCGGGTTTAGTGGCGCTCCGATGGACACGGTACACATCGGTGTCAGGCAACCAATTGACGAAGAGGAGCAGTGGTTCGTGCGCGCGCCGCAGCTCCAGTTTTCGGTCATGGTGCCGCTGCATCCTCGTGACCAGGTGCAGACGGATCCGACCGGCGCATTCGTCACGGCGTGGACGGGTGACTATCTGTTGCGTGTGACGCAGTCGGGCTCGGACACCGTGGCGCTCTTTGGCCGACCGTTTACACGTGGCGTGGTCACGGCGTCGGAGAAACGCGAGCTCGTGGAGCAGCGCATTCTGGAAATGACCGCCGGTCCCATGGCACCTCCACGCGCCGCGCTCGAGTCGGCGTTTGATGTGGCGAAGATTCCCGATGTGCGTCCGACGTTTGAATCGTTCTCGGTAGACCGCGCGGGGCGTACCTGGGTACGTCGATCGGCGAGCGACAGCGGTTACGTGACCTTCGATCTCTTTGGCACAGACCGTCGGTGGCTCGATGTGGTGCGCGTGCCCGCGCGTGACTGGCCGGCAGGCAGGTGGGCATCGGTCTCGTGGGGGCGTGACCGTGTCGCGCTGTACGTGGAGGACGAGCTGGGGCGACCGGTGGTGAATGTCTATGCGGTGCGGCGGAGTGAAGCGCGGTAAGGGAAGATTCGGGAGGCTGGTGGGCACGCTGCGGATGTTTCGCTGAGTTGGGGGACAATCACGCAGCGCGGCGTCGCTGGCATCACGCCCCCGTCCCTTGTCCTCAGCACGCCCAGCTCCTAGCGTGCAAGCAACCATACCGCGCCTCCGGCGCTCCCTCGCGTGGACACCGCGTTCGCTTACCCCCGCCATCATGTCGCATCGCATCACCGTCGCCGCCGGCGATGGCGTCGGCCCCGAGATCACCGACGCCGTCCTTCGCATTCTCGATGCGGCCAACTGTGGCCTTGTATACGAGCACGTGCAGGTGGGCGAGGCCGTGTACCGCTCGGGGAACACCAGTGGCATTCCGGCCGAGACGTGGGACGTGTTGCGGCGCAATCCGGTGTTCCTCAAGGGGCCGATCACCACACCGCAGGGCGGCGGCTACAAGAGCCTCAACGTCACCATCCGCAAGACGCTCGGCCTCTTCGCCAACGTGCGCCCGTGCCGCAGCTTTCACCCGTTCGTGCCCACGCTGCACCCGGGAATGGATGTGGTGGTGGTGCGCGAAAACGAAGAAGACCTGTACGCGGGCATCGAGCACCGGCAAACGACCGATGTCTTCCAGTGCCTCAAGCTGATCTCGATCCCGGGCACCGAAAAAATCGTGCGCTACGCGTTCGACTACGCGCGCGCCAACGACCGGCGCAAGGTGACATGCCTGGTGAAGGACAACATCATGAAGCTCACCGACGGGCTCTTCGCCGATGTGTTCCGACGCATCGGGACAGAGTACCCGGACGTGCAGCAAGAGGTGCAGATCATCGATATCGGCACCGCGCGCGTGGCCACGCAGCCCGAACTGTACGATGTCATCGTGACACTCAACCTGTACGGTGATATCGTCAGCGATGTGACGGCGGAGCTGACCGGAAGCGTGGGACTGGCCGGCAGCGCCAACGTGGGCGACCGCATCAGCATGTTTGAAGCGATCCACGGCAGTGCACCCGACATCGCGGGGCGCGACATCGCCAATCCAAGCGCGATGATGAACGCGGCCTGCATGATGCTCGCGCACCTCGGCCTGGCCGAACAGGCGGCCACCATCCAGAACGCGTGGCTCGCCACGCTCGAAGACGGTGTGCACACGGGCGATATCTTCCGCGAGGGCGTGAGCGTGGAACGCGTTGGCACACGCGCCTTTGCCGACGCCGTCATCGCGCGACTCGGGCGCACGCCGCGCCATTTGCAGCCGGTGCACCTGCGCGGCGGCACATTGCCTCGCACCGAGTACGTACGACCGAGTGTGCAGCGCGAGTGCTGCGGCGTGGATGTGTTTGTTTGCGACACCGAGTCGACGCCCGACGCACTCGCGGCGAAGTTGCAGGCCGCGTCGGCGGGACTGCTGCAACTCAAGCTGGTGACCAATCGCGGTGTAAAGGTGTGGCCTGCGGGTTTTCCCGAAACGTTCTGCACCGATCATTGGCGCTGCCGGTTTGTGTCTCCCGACGTGGAGCTTGGCG
>JBBRDP010000224.1:0-5639 GCA_038203795.1 Gemmatimonadales bacterium | reverse complement strand
GAAGGATCGCGGGTGTCGAGGGACATCATCTGCGCGCCGGCTGTCGAGACGGGCAGCAGCGCGAGCGTGAGGAGGGCGCGTCGGAGATGGCGCGCGATGGGCTGACGGATCACTGAGGACTTCCTGCGGCGTCGGTGGGTGAGGAGACTTCCTGTCCCCTCTACGCAGCAGCATGGGCGGGTGTTCGGCAAGCCTTGGCTTCGGGGCGGGGCCCGCCTCGGGTTGCGGAGGGTGGGGGCTGCGTGGACCGCGTCCGTCTGCCTACGGCCGCTTCCGCTTGGTCGTGATGACGATCGCGCCGGACTCCGCACGACTACCAAACAGGCCCACGGCCGCCGGTCCCTTCAACACCTCGATGGTCTGAATGTCGTTCTGGTTCAGTATCTGTGCCGTGATCACGCCGTCATAGATGACGACGCCATCCACAACAATCAGCGGGCCACCGCTCGCGGGCTGCGCAAGACGCTCCACAAGAACGCCATCCGCCATGATCAGCGGCCCACCGCCCAAAGGCTGCGCACCGCGCCCGAGAACAACGCGTATCGTGGAGTCCCGCGAACCAGCGCGTTCTGCGCCGTACACCACCGACGGCGACGTAAACGTCATGGAATCAGCACGAAACTCGATCGGACGACGCGTGAAGTTCATACTGTCCGCACGCAACTCAGTGTACCGCATCGTATCCATAACAAACACTATGGAGTCAAACCGCCCCACCTCCGAGCGCCTGCGCAGAACTGTGCTACCGCTGTCACGACGTGTCACATACGCAACGGTTGCCGCAGCCGTATCCAGTGACCGGAGTAATCGCGTTGACGAATCAGTCTGCGCCAGCACACGCGCCGTCGAATCTGTCTCGCGTACGGCGTCGCGCAGCAACGCGTGACCATGCGTGACAATGCGAACCTGCGCCTCTCCACTCGCACTCCACTGCGAGCCGCGCAGTGCGACGCTATCGCCGCTCACAGTGATCGATGCGATCGCTGTGGACTTCACACGTTTCGCCTCTGCTTCCGTGACGGGCACTCCATCCACGACATAGCGCACACCGGAACCCGCCGGCAGTCCCAGCGTTTGTGCGACGGTGGTTGCATCCGCGTCTCGAATCTGTGCCGCCGTTGGTACCTCAGTGCTGCACGCCGCCGTCACCAGCGCGCCGCCGGCCAACAGGAAACCAGCAACGGCGAACGGCGTGCGACGGGAAGTCCGTGAAGTCATGGCGAGTAATCTCCGTTCGAGATGACGAGGGGAATCGAGTAGTGTTAACGCGTGCAGTGAGGTCCGACGCGAGGGCAAACTTTCGGAGAGCGCGAGCAACAGCTCTCCGTACATTCGCGGTGACGCGCCTCGCCGAATCACTCTCGCATCGCAGTCGAGCTCGACGGCAAGTCGCAGTCGCGACGCCATCCACCACGCAACGGGATGCCACGGAATCAGCGCCGCTCCAATCGCGGCGGCTGAAAGCACAAGCGGATCACGCGCACGCCGGTGTTCCTCTTCATGCGTCAGCACCAGCTGTTGGTCCTTCGCTGTGCGAGCGAGCAGTGCACTCGGCAATACGATCTCCGGATGTAACACGCCGTACACCGCCGGTCCATGCTGCGATGCGACGCGCACGCGCTGCCCATGTATCGTGGCGTGCGGCCACGTTCGGCGCTGGCGATCGAGTTTGCGCAGCACACTGAGCAGCGTGAACAGCGAAGCGGCGCTGGCGATCAACCACAGCGCACCGATCGCCCGATCAAGTGATTCCGGCACGCGGGCGCTGAGGTCATCGATGCCGTATCGCGTCGGGTATATAAGCCGTTCAACTACACGTGCGCGCATCGAAACCGCCACGGGGATCGCAGCGGCATTCGACACAACCGTCGCTTCCGGAAGTATGACTCCAGTGCCGACAACAGGCCGACCACCACGCCACGGTGCCAGTGCCGTCAGCACGATCAGCAGTGTCAGCGCTCCCATCCATGCGAATCGTCGCGGCAATCGTGCTGCAACTGCGGCGCGATCAGCGAGCAGCGCGCCAATCGCGAGCATCACACCAAGCAGCAGCGAGTACAGCATCCACGCCGTGATCATGCGGCACCTCCGTCCGACGTGCCGCCCTCGTCATCAACCGCGCCAAGCCGCTCATCGAGCAACCGACGCATGCGCTCCAACTCCTCGCGTGGCATATCGCGGTCCGACACCAACTGGGCCAGCAGTCGCTCCGCCGAGCCGTGAAAAATCGCCTCTCGAATTCGAGAGATCGCGCTGGACCCGGCGTGATCGGAATCGACCACTGGGAAGTATCGATAGGCGCGCCCCTCCGCCTCGTGCCGCACGAATCCCTTCTCCTCGAGCGTCTGCAGCGCCGAGAGCACCGACGTGTAGGCCAGCGGTTCGTCGAGCACATCGCGGACCTCGGCGACCGTAGCGGACCCCGTTCGCCAGAGGACGCTCATGACATCGAGCTCTCGAGGGGTGAAATAGACGTCGGGTTCCATGGCAAGCGCTCCAAGCGGGATTAACTACGGCTTCTCCCGTAGTGTACGGCCGTTGCAGAACTCTGTCAACTGGTTTTGCAGTAACAGAAGGCGGCGGGGCACTCGGTGCGGGCGTCAGCGCGTGGTCCGATGCCGATGCGTCTCCCCCTCGGCGCCGCACGCGAACGCATGCTCAACGAAGTCACCGATTCACGTACGCCTCGTACGCTGCGATACGAAGCACTGAGCAACCTCGCGTTGGGCACATGCGGCAGCGACAAGGGTGTGTTGTTCGGTCATCCTGAGCACACCCAATCCCGCTTTGAAGAAGCGCGCGCCTCGCTGACGCGTTTCCCTTCGGAAGACGCCGTATTGGACTTGTACTACAATGGCCCTCAGCAGGCGATCACCGAAAGCGCGCGCTCTATCGATGGATACGTCGTGCTCGGCGCAGCAGCAGTGACGGCCACGCTCACGAGCAACCCGCGCGTGATGACGTGCACCCGGCTGCTCTCGGCGATTCGATAGTCGCCGCGCGGGGTGCCGCGCCCGATGGCAATACGCCGGGGCAACCGAGCAGTCGATGATGCCGTGATTCTGCAGCACCTTCTCCCGAGGCGCTGTGTCGTCTCGTTGGCCGAATGCGCCGGACGCATGAGTTCGTAAGATGAGCCCTGAGAGCAATCCCCGGCGCTCGCGAAACGCTGTAGTGTGCAC
Source organism: Gemmatimonadales bacterium (assembly GCA_038203795.1). Lineage (GTDB taxonomy): Bacteria > Gemmatimonadota > Gemmatimonadetes > Gemmatimonadales > Gemmatimonadaceae > JAABRT01. The sequence goes on along the minus strand of JBBRDP010000224.1, from coordinate 2,457 downwards.
TTGCGGATTTACCGCGCCGAGTGACCCGCAGTGTGCCAGTGTCTGACACGGGATTGCCGTGTCCGTTCGTGAACCCTTCATATTAAGTCACCAAAATGGAACCTCACCATCACGCCCGAGTTTCGTCAGGCGCACCGTTCTGGTTGCTGCGGCAGGGCCTGCTTGATGTTGGTGAATCGCCACTGCCCGCGCACGCTGACATCATGATTGTTGGCGCGGGGATCACCGGAGCGCTGCTGGCGGATCGTTTTGTTCGCGAAGGACGTCAAGTCGTGGTGCTGGAGCGCAACGCACCCGCCGAGGGGAGTACGTCGGTGAGCACGGCGCTGCTGCAGTACGAACTCGATATCGAGCTGGTCGCTCTCGCCGAGCAGCTTGGCGAGCAGGCGGCTGCGCGGGCCTATCGCCGATGTAGCGACGCCATCAACGAGCTGGAGACGCTCGCCCAATCGCTCGACGACGACGGCGACTTCCGGCGCGCCACGAGCGTGTACGTGGGCACGAAGCGTGGCGATGCTCGGCGCCTGCGGCGAGAAGCGGCACTGCGCACCAAGCATGGACTGGAATCGCGACTGCTTTCGGCGGGAGAACTGGGAGAGCGGTATGCGCTGAAGGGGCAAGCGGCGCTCGAAACGGATCAGGCTGCCAATGTCGATCCGGTACGATTGGCGCGGTCGGTGTTGCGGCGCGCTGTTGTTGGCGGTGCCGTGGTGTGTGCTCGCACGGAGATGACGAACTGGTCCGAAACCGGAAATCGCATTCTGGTATCCACTGTTCGCGGTACGTGCAGTGCGGCCGCGATTGTCTTCGCCACCGGATACGAGTTGCCCGCGGGGCTGCCCAACGATGTGGTGTCGCTGCATAGTTCCTACGCTCTGGTCACGCAGCCCACCAACGATCTGGGTCCATTGGCGAACGGGGTCATGATCTGGGAAACAGCGCGACCGTACGCGTACCTGCGCGCCACACCCGACGGGAGAATTCTGATTGGCGGGGTAGATGTGCCGTTCAAAAATTCCGACGTTCGCGACGCGCTGTTGCCCGTGCGCACGCGACAGCTGGAGCGCTACCTTAAGAAGGTCTTCGGCGAATCACTGCCGGCCACGGCGTTCGCGTGGTCCGGCACTTTTGGCGAAACGGCGGATGGACTTCCGCGAATTGGTCGCATGCCGGGATACACCAACGCGTACGCGGCGCTCGGCTACGGCGGCAACGGCATCGTCTTCAGTCAGATTGCCGCCGGTCTGCTCGGTGCGCTGTGTGCGGGCCAAGCGCACGAGGACGAACAGTTGTTTGGCTTTGCACGGTAGATGTGTTCAGCCGTTCTGCGTTTAGTCCCCCGCCACCGGCTGATACAACTGTGCCCCCGCCGCACGGAACTCGGCCGCCTTCGCGCGCAATCCATCCGCCACCTGCGCCGACAGCGTTTCCACTTCCGCCGACATCGCCTGCTGCCGCAACTGCTGCGTCAGCTCCATCGAACAAAACTTGGGCCCGCACATCGAGCAGAAGTGCGCGACCTTGGCGCCTTCGGCCGGCAACGTCTGGTCGTGATACTTGAGTGCCGTCACCGGATCGAGCGCGAGCGCAAACTGGTCGCGCCAGCGGAACTCGAAGCGCGCCTTGCTGAGCGCATTGTCCCACTCCTGCGCACGCGGATGGCCCTTCGCCAGGTCGGCGGCGTGCGCCGCAATGCGATACGTGATCACGCCAGCTTTCACATCATCGCGGTCGGGCAGACCCAGATGTTCCTTGGGCGTGACGTAGCATAACATCGCGGTGCCGTACCATCCGATTTGCGCGGCGCCGATCGCACTCGTGATGTGATCGTATCCGGGCGCAATATCAGTCGTGAGCGGACCCAGTGTGTAGAACGGGGCTTCATGGCACCAGGCGAGCTGGTTGTCCATGTTCTCCTTGATCTTGTGCATGGGTACATGGCCGGGCCCTTCACACATCGTCTGCACATCGTATTCCCATGCGATTTTTGTGAGCTCGCCCTGCGTCATCAGCTCGGCGAATTGCGCGTCGTCGTTCGCGTCGGCGATGGAGCCGGGACGCAAGCCGTCGCCCAGCGAGAACGACACATCGTATGCCGCCATGATCTCGCATATCTCGCGGAAGTGCGTGTACAGGAACGATTCCTTGTGATGCGCGAGACACCACTTGGCAATGATCGACCCACCGCGCGAGACGATGCCCGTGAGTCGATTGGCCGTGAGTGGCACATAGCGCAGCAGTACACCGGCGTGCACGGTGAAATAATCCACGCCCTGCTCGCACTGTTCGAGGAGCGTGTCGCGGTACACCTCCCAAGTCAGCTCCTCCGGAACACCGCCTACTTTCTCAAGCGCCTGATAGATTGGCACCGTGCCGATCGGTACCGGCGAGTTCCGCAGAATCCATTCGCGCGTCTGGTGGATGTGCTTGCCCGTGGACAAGTCCATCACCGTGTCA
>JBBRDP010000223.1:0-5648 GCA_038203795.1 Gemmatimonadales bacterium | reverse complement strand
TTCGAACGCGCACCGATACCTACTTCCACTTCGACGTGCAGGCCTATGACCCGGTGGCCACGACGCCGCTCTGGAAACAGCGCCTGCTCACCATCGGCGATCCGAATGCGAGCGGAACGTCGTCACTCGTGATCGGCTCGGACGTGGACGCCAAACTGCTCGGACAGGACGGCGAGTTCGTGTGGTTGCTGATTGGTGACGCACCGTTCGCACTGAACGCCGCCGACGGCAGCCTCGCCGTCAACGCGGAGACACTGCAGCAGATCAATCCGGCGCTGCAGGGACTATTGCCGAGCGAGGCGAAGTACTTCGGCTTCGACCGCGGGCTCGTGATCATGACCGCCGACGCGCGGATGTTCGTGGTGCGCGGCTATGAACACAAGGTAGAGACGTATCTGCCGCCGCCACCGCCCATTGCGCCGGAAGGTCCGCTACAAGCCAATGGCACACGCGAAATGGTGCCGCTCGTGCCGTTCCGCGACGTACCCGCGCGGAACGTCACACTCGGCGGAAAGCACCTGTGGTTCTACACGGCGAAAGAAGCAGCCGATGCCGCCAAGGACGACTGGGGGCGGAAGCTGCGCTATCCGTACACCGTGCTCAACGAAGGAAAGCTGGCGCGGCGCACGTTGCTGAACGCAACGATTGACACTGTCAGGCGATTTGACGACCGCTTTGCACGGATTGCAAAGTTCACCCCAATTGCCGACGCACCAACGTTCCTCAACGGTCGCTTCGCAAAAGATCCGGTCACCGGCAATGCGCGCGTACTCGAAGATCCCGAGGGTGTGCTCGTGTGGTACAGCACACGCATCGACGATGCAGGGCGCGTGGCCCTGGCCAGACTCGATGCCCGGTTGGCGACGGTATGGCGCGCCGAGATCCCACTCAGCGAGTCCAACTTCAGCCGCCCGCTTGCGACGTGGTGGCTGCCCACGCATCTCGTGATTATGGGAACACAACAGGTTGATCAGGACGGCGCGAAACTGCACATGCCCTATCTCGTGAGCGTCAACCTGTCGCTCGGCACCGTACAGTCCGCACCACTCGCCAACTAACGGATTAGCCGTGTAGCCCCGCGCGTTTCACGGGAGCGTCCCATTCGGTCAACTTTTCCCCGAGCCGTTGACGGCCGCTGATTGAAAAACTCACGCACACGCCGAGTGTATTTGCATAGCGACGCCCCTTCTCTGTAACGCACGTTGCGATTGCTTTCGCAGTACCTCGCGCCATCCCGTTCCCCGAACCACACGCCCGCTCATGGTTGACGCCAACAAGCTTTTGCAACAGTTCCTCGGCCCGTCCGCCAGCAACTCCGTGCGCCAGACCGGTAGCGCGGCCCAACAACAGCTGGGCAGCATGGGCCTCGGTGGCTTCGGCGGCGGCGCCGTAGTGGGTGGCCTGCTGGGGATGATGCTCGGCGGCAAAAAGATGAAAAAGATGTCTAAAGGTGTGCTGGGTTACGGTGGCGCTGCGGCGGCGGGCGCGCTGGCCTACAAGGCCTACACGAACTGGCAACAGGGCAAGGCCGCAGCCACCGCGCCGGTCGCCAGCCCCTCCGACTTCGGTCAGGTGGAGCGCAGCTTTTTGCCGGAAGCCAACGCCGCGGCCAACGGGCAGCCGTTTCAGTTGGCGTTGATCCAGGCCATGATTGGCGCCGCAAAAGCCGACGGTCATATCGACGCCGTGGAGCAGCGCGCGCTATTCGAAAAAGTTGAACAGATGGGGCTCGACGCCGAAAGCAAAGCGTTCGTGTTCGACGCAATCAATCGTCCTGCGGACATCGCCACAATCGCGGCGTACGCACGCGGCATCGAGCAAGCCACGGAATTGTATCTCGTCTCCCGTATGGCCATCGATGTTGACGAGCCGAGCGAGCGCGCGTATCTGCAGGCGCTGAGCCATCGATTGAATCTGCCGGCCGAGCTCATCGCGCATTTGGACCGTCAGGTAGAGGCCGCCGCGTGAGCTGACGAGCGTGGCTCTCCGCCTCGACACTGCGGCGCGGGCCCCATCGACGCTACGGCCGCTTCGGCTTGAGCACCCATTACACCTTGTATCCGAGCGACACGCCAGCGGTCGCTCCACGCGTCAAGGCGACGCGTCGTGCGCGGTCGGCCTCGCTGATGACCGTGTCGAGGCCGCCGTCCGCAACAGGACACAGCTCGATCGCGCCGCTGGTTCCAACCGGAAGGCGGTAACCAATGCTCGCGCCGTACGTGTCCGTGAACGTGCTGGCCCCTCTCGTCGCCGCCTGCGCTGATCATTCGGCTCATCAGCCGGCCGTACTACGTCACCCGACGTATCGCCGCTGTCCGCCGCGAGTCGGATCTTATTGCGGGCACAGGAACACCCCGTCGGTTGCTCCGATAACGTGCGTGCCTGCCGCAGCGGCGGCGTGACCCCTTACTGGAGAACTCGATGAAGCGATTGCCGCTGCTCGTCCTGTGCGCACAGCCACTCGCGGCGCAGACACCCGTCCCTGCGCGGGCAGCCGACGCACACGCTCAACCCACGTTGTGGGCCACCGCCGGGCTGAGCCTCATGACGCTGCCGTACGGGCTGGGCGGCAACGCAAGCCTGAGCCTCCGGCGCCGAGATTTCTCCTTCCGATTCGGACTGAACGGCGCGAGGAACATCCATTCCACGGTGACGTCCAATGCGGTGAGCGTCAGCGTCGGCACGCATCGGAAGGTCAGCGCACTTCACCTCGAGCTGTTCGCCGGACCCGCCATGGTGTGGGGCGACGACGGCATCAACGAAGACGGTTTCGCCGTAGGTGGCGAGCCCTATCGGACCATCGGGTTGATCGCAGATGTCACCGCGCTGCTCGGCCTCGGGTCCCGGGTGCGGCTCGGCGTGGGCACGTGGGCGAACGTGAACGCGCAGCGGAGCACTATTGGGGCAGGTCCGAGACTCCAGATCCGTTTGCACTGAGGCGATGTCATGCTTCACCGCATTCGCAATGCTGCTTGCCAAGACGATCATGTTACAGTCTGGCTTGCTTGACCTACTCCGCACATTGCGGGTATCACGTAACAGGTGCGGTCATGTCGGCTTCACCATTCATTCCAGGAGACGTGATATGTCCATTGCCAGAATCACCGAAATCAGCTCGACGTCGACCAAGAGCTTTGAAGACGCCATTCAGCAGGGGATCAAACGCGCGAGCGAGACGCTGCGCAACGTGAAGAGTGCGTGGGTCAAGGAGCAGACCGTGCGCGTGGAGAACGGCATGCCGTCGGAGTATCAGGTCAACATGATGGTCACGTTTGTACTCGACGAATAGCGCGCCATGGCTCGGGTTGTGACCATGGCGGTGCGGGCGCGGTCGCGGTAGGTTCGCGGGTGTGTTCACCACCTGCTTCTTCTGCGCCGCCACACTTCCGCGCAACGATATCATTGAAGCGACGCCGATCGGGCGGCGACTGGCGTTCAACGAACGCACTGGTCGGTTGTGGGTGGTGTGCCGCGCGTGCGACCGCTGGAACCTTGTGCCCATGCACGAGCGCTGGGAGGGCGTGGAAAGCTGCGAGCGCCTGTTCCGCGCGTCGCGTACGCACGTGGCCACGGGCGAGATTTCGCTGGCGCGGGCAGCGGGCGGGATCGATCTCATTCGCATTGGTGCGCCACTGCGGCCTGAGTTTGCCGCGTGGCGATATGGCGATCAGTTTGGTCGGCGGCGGCGACGGCAAATCGCGTTGGCGGCATTGGCAGTACCCGCGACGGCGGCGGCGATTGCGGCCGGCGCGAGTTTTTTCGGCGGCGCTATCCTCACGACTGTGGTGCTCCATACGCTCAGGCGACGTCTGCTGGAGCCCGGCTACCGTTTGGGCGGTGACGCAGTGCATGGCCGTCCGAGTACGGTTGTGGCGCGTGTGCGCGACGAGAGCGGTGCGGTGCTGCGCGTCGAGCGGCAGGATGCGCGCTCCACGAGGATGCTTCGACCCGAACTGACCGGCGGCTCGTTCGCTCTGGTTCTTCACCACCATTCCGAGAAACTGCCCGGTGGCATGGGGCTTCCGTGGTACCCAAGTTCAGAAACCGTGCTAACGGGCTCGGCCGCAGTTCGCGCCGCGCAGCAGCTCTTGCCAGCCGTCAACCGATTCGGCTCCACGAAAGAACGGGTCAGCGACGCCGTCTCGCTGATTGAATCATCCGGCGGGCCGGATCGTGTGCTTCACTCGCTTGCGTCGCGGCGTGGTCAACGCTCCATCGATTGGAGCGAGGGGTATGCGTTGGACGAGGCTGCGCCCGAACACGAGCGCTCTCGGTCGCTTGTCTACCTGCCGCCCGCCGAACGCCTCGCGCTGGAGATGGCGCTTCACGAGGAATCGGAGCGCCGTGCGATGGACGGCGAACTCGCAGCGCTGGAAGCGGCGTGGCGTGAGGCGGAGGAGATTGCGCGGATTGCGGATGCGCTGTGAGCTATCGAGCGGGCACGTGGTTTTCCGACTCCTTAGACGGTAAACGAATCGGGGATAACATCGCCTCGATGTCATCCCCGATTGTTCGTCACGCAAATCGCCGAGACGTCAACTGATCGTTGGAATGAAGAACGGCTGCACAATCGCGATGACACTGGCGCGATCAAGCGGTTCGTCGAATGCTTCCTGTGCGGCGTCCGCCCCAAAGGACGCGCCGGCCAGCGCGCTCACGTTCACACCAGCGTGAATGATGTTGCTCTCCGACGGCGAACTCGCGCCCGCGCCGTAGATCTTGTCGAATGTCTGACCGACAACGGTCGGGTTGACGGTGCCAAGCGTGGTGCCGCCTGCCGCAGCACGTTCTCCTCCGCGTACGGTACCGCTCCAGCGCACGCCGATTGGCGCACCGGCCGCCGCGCGTCGCATGCGGCGAATGCGTGCCGCGTGACGTGCCTCGACGGAGTGAATTCGCAGCGCCGCTTCCAGGATCGTCGGGTTCGGCATGAGATTCGCCACCTGACCTTTGTAGGCGCGAACGCCGGTATCTTCGGCACCCTGTGCGACTTGCAGCAGGAAGGCGAGGTTGGTCGTCGCTTCAGCAAATGGTCCACCGCCCTGCGCGCTCCGATTACCAGTGAAGTCGAAGCTCGTGGCGGTGAGGTTGAACACATTGGTTGCTCCGGTCGCAAGCAATGTTGCCACGTGTGCGGCTTCATGTTTCTGAATTTGCTGCAATGAGGCGACCGCGCCCGGTACGGCGGCAGCCAACGCGCGCACCGGAGCGAACGCGGTATTCACACCCGCAGATGCACTCGTGCCGAGCACCGCCTTGTAGAACTCATTCTCGAAAATCTCGAGCGCCAGCGCAAAGTCGAGCACGTTCTTGATGGCGGCGGGCAGTGTGCCCTGGGCGTACACGTCGCGGCTGAGCGCGGCGAGTGCGACCGGGATCGATCCGAGCGCCAGCGCGGCGGTGAGTGCCGACGATGCGGACGCGCCGTTCGAAATCTCGTCGCTGCGAGCACCCAGCGTATCGAGGATCTGTGGATCGATCGTCTCTGCGATGATTGATGTTGTCATGCTATGCAGTCTCCAGGTCGGGGATGAGGATCAGGTCGGTGTTGGAGCGGTTTGATCGGGCGTGCGTCGGCTCTGATTGGCCGGCGTGCCAATCGCGAGCGGGCTCGTCACCACATTCAGGCTGACCACCGACGCGAGCAC
>JBBRDP010000222.1:0-5753 GCA_038203795.1 Gemmatimonadales bacterium | reverse complement strand
GCCACGCAGCGTTGGCGCGGTGGAGACGCGCACGTCGACCTGACGGTTTTGCAACCGCAAGCGGATGCGACCATCCTGCGGCATGCGCCGTTCGGCGATGTCGAGCTCCGCCATGATCTTGACACGACTGACAATCGCGGCCGTGAGATGGGGCGGCGGTGATGGGGCCGGCTGCAGCACACCGTCTACACGATAGCGCACGTGCAGCCCGTCAGCGTAGCCTTCGAGGTGTACGTCGGACGCGCGCGCGTCGAGTGCCTCGATGATGAGCAAGTTCACCAGACGCACCACCGGGGCTTCATTCGCCAGATGCATCAAATCGTCGAGCGGGATATCGTCAATGCCGAGGGTGCGGCCTTCCGACGACATGCCGGCAATCATACCCTCGGCCGTTGTTGCATCCTGTGCGTACACGCGACGAATCGTGCTGCGTGTGTCACTTTCCGCAAATCGCATAATCTCGAGCTCCGCGGCAAACTGCAAACGCAGGTCATCAAGCACAATCGGTTGTACGCGCTCGAGCCACGTGGCCACGCGCAGCACGCCATGGTCGAGACGCAACGGGAGCACGCCGTTCTGCTCCAGCCACTCCGCAGACAGCGCGAGTGAGAGTCGCTCCACCTCGAGCAACGCCGTCGCTGAATGCTCGATGTCGGGCGCACCGTTCACGGCCGTCATCAGAACTGCGGCTCACGCGGGAACAGGTTGGACGGCGGCGGCACGCGCCGTTTCACCGTCGAATCCGGTACGCCGACGTTGATCGTGTCACCGCCCAGGTTGATGCGACCCTCGATACGCACGCCCTTGAGCATGTCGCTGCTGCCGCGAATCGATTCGCGCATACGATCGATGTCCTCATCACTCGACACGATGTGTGGCGTGAGAAACAGAAACAGCTCCGTGGTACGGTTGCTGCGCGTGGTACTGCCAAACAGCCAGCCGATCAGTGGCAGGCGGCTGAGAAACGGAATGCCCGAGGTGGTCTCGTCGCTCGTATTGTCGGAAAGACCACCGATCACCGTGGTTTGACCATCACGAACAAACACCGAGGTGGACGCCTCACGCTCGTTGATGATCGGCGCATCGAACAGAAGGTTGTTGCTCACGTCGTTGTTGGTCTGCACGACCTCCATGTTCACGTACCCGTCGGTATTGATCGTGGGCGTGATCGTGAGTGACTTGCCAACCGGTAGGTACTGAATGGTTTGCACGCGCGCGTTCGGATCAATGCCACCGGCTTGCGTGACCTGCACAAACGGCACGCTGGACCCCACGTTGAGCACCGCCTGACGGTTGTTTTGCGCAATGATGATCGGCAGGGCCAGCACCTTCACGTTGCCGCGCGACTGCAGCGCATTCAGCGCCAGATCATAGTTCACCGAACCACGGCCGCCGGTGAGCAAATACACAAAGTCGCGCGCCGTGCCGCTGCCCGGCAGTCTCGCTGCCGTGTCACCAGCACGACGGGTGGCGGTGCCGGAGACGCCGAGTCCGAGATCACTGCTGCGCTCCACCTGCGCGATCGTGACCTCGATGACGACCTGCAGCGGTCGCAGGTCGACTGACTGTACAAGCGCCTGCAGTGCCTGAAAGTCTTCGGCGGTCGCACGCACGATCAGCGAGTTTGTCATCTCGTCCGGTACGATGCGCATGTCAGAGAAGGCGAGGCCGCTGACGTTACCCGCGTTTTGTGAAACACCAAAGGCCTGTACCATCGCTTGTTCGATCCGGTTCTGGACCGCGTTGTTCTGCTGGTTCGGCGTTTGAACGGACATGCCACCGACCACGCCCGCCGCGCCCCCCGCCGTGACGCCGAAGTCGCCTCCGCCGCGGCCTCCCTGCTGAATCGCCTGAATGCCACCGAGCTGCGTGGTCACCGTACGCGGCCCCACACCAACACTCCCGGTGCCGGTGAGCAGATTCATCAGCATCGGCGCAACCGTCGATGCCGTGGAGTGCTTGAGGCGCACCGTATACAGATTCAGCAGCCGACTCTGCTGGTTCAGCTGTGCCTGCTGCTGCGGAGACAACCGCGGAGCCGCTGCCACGCGCGGCGGCCCCACCAACCGAATGACCGACGTGCCCTCGGTCACGGTAATCTCATTGCCCTCGGCCACCGCCTTGAGTGCATCAATCGCCGCTTCGCGCGTCATCTCCTGCTGTAGTCGCAGCGACACACGGGCCGTGGGCAGGTTGCTCAGCGCGATACTCAGCCCGCCGGCTTCGGCGATTGCACGCAGCACCGTCGCGACATCCTGATCAACAAACTCGAGCACAAAACCATCGGGAGTCTTGCGCAGCGCAGCCGTATCCCGCCGTGGCGGTGGGGTGTTGCCACGTTGGGCGAGCAACGGCGAGGCGGTGACAGCCAGCAGCAACGCCGCGCGAGTGAACGCATTCATGATCAACATTCGCTCTCTAAGAGGGATTCGCAGAAACCGCGAACCGTTCGCCCGACGCCGTGGAAAATACTACAGCGCCGCGCTCGATGGATCGGACAGTGTATTCACCCAACTGGTCGCCAACGCGCACGATCACGGTTGACGCGCCATCCAGCGAACACATGGCGAAGCTACGCGCACCACTGCCCACGGCGGTGCCAAGCACCACAGGCCTCGGCACCTCCACGTTATCGACCGGCAACGGTTCATCTTCGTAACCACTGATGCTGTAGCGGCGCAGCGGCGCGCTGCGATCGGGGGCAAAGAGGTTGAGGTCAACGACATCGCTGATGGCAACCGGTGCGATTCTCGAATCTCCAACGAGTGCCGCCGCAATATCGAATTGCGGCGGTGCGGCCTCACCGGTCGGCTCAATGCGGATCGCCGAGAGCAGCGACCACGCGACGGCCAGCATCGCGATCGCCAGCGCACCGAGCGCGAGTCGTGATTTCGTGTCCGACAGTAGCACGCGATCGATCATGGCGTCGCTCCGAGTACACGTGCCGGCGCTTCCGGAATGGCGTATCCCATGATCGATGCCGAAATCGAGACCGGTTCCACGCCGTCCTCGACAAACGAGCCGGCCGCGACGGAAATATCGAGGCGCTCCACGCGCAACAGCTTCTCGCCCTGCTCCAGCGCCTGCAGAAAACGCAGGACGCCTTCGATGTCGGACTCGGCGCGCAGTGCCACGTGCAACGTTCTCACACCCGCGTCGCCAACCTCGGCCGGTCGCGTCGTGGCATTCTGTAGCCACACATTGTGCTCTGCAGCGATGGCTCCGAGATGCGAGACCAGCTCCGCCGTGGCCATGACATCATCACGGCCGGCAAACAGGCGCGGCGACATCGCGCGCATCAGCGAATCGGCGAGCTGTTGCATGCCGGGGTTGCGCTGTGCAGCGCTCACGGCTGCGCGCTCACGTGACAGTGCAGCCCGCTCAACACTCAAAAAATCACGGGACTCGCTGAGGGTCGCCAGAAACGGCTTCACAGCCCAAATGAAGAACAGTGACGGCAGTAACACGAGCGCGCCAAGGCTGAGTGCGCGGCGATCCCGCGGTGACAGATTCAGGCGCGCACTCATCGTGCACCACCGGTCGTGCTGTCGTTGGCTGTTCGCTTGCGCAGTGCCGTCAACTGGAATCGTTCCAGCGCCTCACCCTCAGCCGATGTCTCGCGGCGCACCGGCGCCGACGCGCGCACGCCGCTCAGTTGTGGCACTTGCTCCACCGCATCGAAGACGCGTGCGGCGTAGAGCGCGAGGCCGTCAATACCGACGGTGTCGGCGCGGCCGCGAAAGCCGGTGAGGTACGACTCGAGCGGCAGTTCGCTGCTGATACCGCCGATCACGGCCGACCACTGTGGTGCGTCACGATCGGCGGCGGCCAGCACGGCGAGCTGCCGGAACGCGGTCTCCACCGTGGCGCGGCCTACCAGCGTTGCGGCGAGCTGTGGACGCAGCGTGTCGCGTTCGGCGCGAACCACCGCGAGCTCCCGACGCACATCCCACAACTGCAAGGCGCCGGCCAGCAGCAACAACAAACCGGCCGCGACGGCGATGCGCGTGGTGAGGGATCGTACCCGACGGGCACGAGCAACGCGCACGGTGTCGGTGACAAGCTCCGGCGCGAGCGCGGCCTCGGCGTACGCCGCCGCCAGCGCATCGGCGTCGTCGAGCAACTCAGCGGACGTCGCAGCCGGTGTGCGCGCGGCCACACCACGCGACGCCAGCGCGGTCGAGAGTTCGGCACGTGGCCCCGCTGTGCCGGCCAGCAGCACCGTACCACCAACCGTGGAACACGCTCCGACAATGCGTTCGATGTCGAGCGTTCCCGCACGGAACCGTCGTACTACAGAAAGTTGTCCACGCGCAATCTGCAGCAACTCCACGTGTTCAGCGCGCGCAACCAGCAGCTGCAAATCGTTCGCACGCCCTTTGGTCCACGCAACGGCCGCCGCGCCCCACGCGGCCTCGGCCGGATGCATCGCGTCGACGCTCCAACCCGCCGCCTCGGCAGAGGCGTGCACCACCGTGAGTGCGCGTGACGACGCCGCTGCCGCAACACGTGCGGTCGGATCAACACTGCGCGGGACCGTACCCACGATCTGTATGCCGCGCGCTGTCACGAAATACTTCCCCGCGTTGCGCGCGAGCAACTGCTGCAACGCTTCGTCGCCGAGCGGAGGTACCTGCACGGCGCGTACTTCGGCCAGCGATGGCATCAGCGCGATGGCCAATCGTCCGCCCTGGATGCCGGACGCTGTCGAAAGTGCGCGCAGCGCGTCAACCAATTCCGGCCATACTGTCGACGCATCGGTGGGCAGCACACCGAGCGTGGTGTGCCATACGCGTGGCCGACTCTCGCCCGGCGGCGTGAACACCGCGCACAGGCTCGTGCCCGACAGTGCGATGCCCACACGCCCTCGCTGGCCACTCGAACCGCCGCGCTGCTTCACCACTGCTGCCATACCAGGGCCACCGAGCTACTGTTGACGCGCTGCACGAGTGCGACGAGACGCGACGGTTGCGTGCTGAGGGAATCTCGCACGAACAACGTGAGTTGCAGGTCACGCGAATCAACACCCGCGCGTGACGCCAATTGCTGTTGCGCACGGTCGCCCTGCGCGCCAGCGCTGCCAATACCGCCACCGCCACCGGCACGTCCAGATCGTGCGCGCTGCACGGCCGCTGCGATCGACGACAGCGATTCAATGCGACGACCGGCGGAACGCATCGCCAGAATGTTGGCCACTACCACGTCGGTCATTCCCGGTACGGTGCGCAGCACCGCTTCCGGCGCCGTGTTCACATTGATGCGCGCGGAAAATCCAAGCGTGGTCAGGAACGGCTTTACCGCCGCCAGAATATCGGCGGTCATACCACGCACATGAATGAGATCTTCAACTTCACGGAACGCTCCGTTCGTCGGAAGCACCATCAGGCCGTCGGCCAGATACTGATCGCGCTCTCCGCCGGCTACCCGCGGGAGATCATCCGGGTCAATCCAGTCAGTGATGGACTGGGCCAGTTGATCAGCGAGTTGAAAATCGCGCAGTACGAAACCGAAGAGCGTGCGCAGTTCGGTCTCCGACAAGCGATTCACGTTCAACCGTGCGCCAAGATCCGTAGCGATCACCTCCACCGTGACTGCACCCATCGTCACCGGCGTCGAATAAATCGAATCAGCCCCGAGCCATGGGTCGGACGAGCGCAGCGATGCGGCGCTCCCACCCGCGCCGGCGCGCATGCGCAGGTCATAATCCATCCGCGCGACCACTGTCGCGAGCGCACCGCTCGAGGCTGCGCGAT
>JBBRDP010000221.1:0-5755 GCA_038203795.1 Gemmatimonadales bacterium | reverse complement strand
CGAGTCTCGATCTGCTGTGCATTGTCGATGCGAACGGTCTTCTTGTGCGCGTCAATCCTGAGTGGACGCGAACGCTGGGCTACGAACTCGAGGAGCTCGAGGGGCGCGCGTTTCTCCCGTTCGTCCATCCCGACGACCGGGCCGCGACTGAGCGGCAGTTTGCATCGATGCGCGCCGGTGAAACCACCGGTTTGTTTGAGAATCGGTTGCGCTGCAAGGATGGCACTCGGCGCAGCATCGAATGGCGCGCGCGTCTGGAGGGTGATCGCATCTTCGCGACCGCGCGTGATGTCTCCGCGCGCCGTGTGGCGGAAATGGAAGTGCTGAGTGCGCGTCTGGCGGCCGAGGAAGCTCTGCGGGAGGTCACCGCGCTCCGGCGCGCCCTCGATGAACACTCGATTCTGACGATCACGGATGCATCGGGACGCATCATCGATGTGAACTCGGGATTCTGTCGCATCAGCGGATTCGATCGTGACGAGCTGGTGGGCAACGACCACAGTATGCTCAACGCCGGTGTGCACTCCACAGAGTTCTGGGCTGACGTATGGGGTGCGATTTCCAGCGGAATCGCCTGGCGCGGCGAGATCTGCAATCGGCACCGCGACGGGTCGCTCTATTGGGTGGACAGCACCATCGTGCCGCATATCGGCGCGGATGGCCGTGTGGAGCGCTACGTGTCCATTCGATTCGACATCACGTCACAGAAAGCCGCCGAGTCTGCATTGCTGAGCGCGCGTGCTGAAGCGGAAGAGGCCAATCAGCAACTCGTCGAAACGAACGACATTCTTGAAGACGCTACCGCACGCGCGAACGACATGGCGGCGCAGGCCGAGCTCGCGAGTCACGCCAAGAGCGAGTTTCTGGCGAACATGAGCCACGAGATCCGTACGCCGCTCACTGCGATTCTGGGCTACACCGATGTGCTGCGTGATGAGATGCTGGCATCGTCCGACGCCTCGTTGAAGATGGACGCCATCAATACGATCCGGCGTGCCGGTGAGCATTTGCTGACGGTCATCAACGACATTCTCGATCTCTCCAAGATCGAGGCCGGGCGAATGCAAGTCGAGGAAATGGAGACGTCGCTCCCGGCGTTGCTGATGGAAGTGGACAGTTTGATGCGCTCGCGCGCGTCGGAAAAAGGCGTGCTGCTGCGCACACGGCTCGCGTCGCCGGTGCCCAATCGTATTGTCACTGACCCAACGCGACTGCGTCAGATTCTGATGAACATCGTTGGCAACGCGGCCAAGTTCACGGCCGTCGGCGCCATCGATGTCACGGCCTGCGTCGTGCACACGAACGGTGAACCGCCGCGCCTGCGCATTGCCGTTGCGGACACCGGCCCGGGCATGACACGCCAGCAGGCCGCTGCGCTCTTCCAGCCGTTCACGCAGGCTGACGCTTCCGTCACCCGTCGACACGGTGGGACCGGACTCGGTTTGACGATCTCTCGTCGACTCGCCACGCTGATGGGTGGCGATGTGGTGATGCAGTCGACCGCGCCGGGCAAGGGCACCGTCTTTGCCATCGACCTGCCCCTCGTGGCCGCGACGGATGCGGCGATGGTGAATCAGCTCGACGAAGTCTCCACGTCGGGCGATGCAGAATCGCAACGCGGCGCGTTGTCCGCTCCGCTCATCGGTCGCATTCTGCTCGCGGAGGATGGACCGGACAACCAGCGCCTGCTCACACACTATCTCACCAAAGCCGGCGCGGACGTCACGATTGCCGACAACGGTGCGATTGCGCTGGAACTGCTGCTCTCCGCCGAACGCACCGGAAGCACCTTCGATCTGCTGATCACGGACATGCAGATGCCGGAGATGGACGGGTACACGCTCGCGCGCACGCTGCGCGCGAAGGGCGCAACAATTCCGATCATCGCGCTGACCGCGCACGCGATGGCGGAGGATCGCGCGAAATGCCTGGCGGCCGGATGCGACGACTACGCAAGTAAGCCGGTGAATCGTGTCGTGTTGCTATCTACCGTGGCGCGCTGGCTCGGCGGTACGTCAGCGCACCAGTCGGAAATCTTCCCTGAGGCGGAGCCGAAGTTTTACGAATCGGATGTTTTCGTCTGCGAGCTTTCCGACGAACCGGATGTCATCGTCAGCGAGGTTTCCGACGAGCCGGATGTCATCGTCAGCGAACTCGCTGACGATCCGGACATGTCGGAACTCGTGGTGTCGTTTGTCGGCAATCTGGAAGCACGCGTCGACCGGCTGGTGGCGCTGCGGGACGCCGGCAACATCGCCGAGATTGCGCGCGTGGCGCACCAACTCAAGGGGACTGGTACCAGCTACGGATTTCCGATGCTCACCTCGGCCGCCCGCGAAGTGGAAGCACTGGCCACACTCGACGAAAATCGCCAACTCGTGCAGCAGGCGCTGGAGCGTCTGCTCATCATATGCCGCGCGATCCAGCGCGGTGTCAACCTGATCGGTGCGGCTGCTGCACCGCGTGACGTGACCCAATGATCCGCCCTAACACACGCTCGATCTCCGATTCCCACGTGCTGCTCATCGACGACGATCCGGATGTGCAGGTGCTCGTGCAAGCCATGCTGCGCCCGCTCGGTGTGCGAATGAGCGTCGTTGGTGACGGGAACGCCGGACTGGCGAGCGCCCGTGATTGCACACCCGATCTCATTCTGCTCGACTACGATCTGCCGGAGCGCAGCGGACTCGATATTCTCAACGAGTTGCGCGTTGATCCCGTGCTGTCGCGCGTCCCCGTCATCATGGTCACGGGCAGCGATAGTCACGCCATTCTGGCGTCGTGCTTTTCCGCCGGCGCGCAGGATTACATCCGCAAACCGTTCTTTGCTGCCGAACTCCGGGCGCGCGTGGGCTCGGCCATCGAACGCCGGCATCTGCTCGTGGAGCTCGAACGCGCCGCGCGGCGCGACCGACTCACGGGCTTGCCGAACCGCGCCTTTTTGCACGACAGTCTGCAGTTCGCGATAGACGGCGCGCGGTCCAATCCGGACGCCGGCTTCTCGCTGATGTTTCTCGATTTTGATCGTTTCAAGCTGATCAACGACAGCCTCGGTCATGACGTGGGCGATCTGCTGCTGCAGGCGATCGCCGACCGCCTGCGCGAGAACTTGCGCGCCTCCGATACGCTCGTGCTCGATGCCCGCGCTACAACCGTCGCGCGACTCGGCGGTGATGAGTTCGTCGTCCTGTTGCACGGTGTGGCCAAGCCGGAGCTTGCCATGGTAGTGGCCGAACGCCTCATCGTGGCGCTGCAACCCGCCTATCAGCTGGGCCCGCATGTGGTGCGGTCATCGGCCAGCATCGGCATCGCCTGTTACGCCAGTCACTACGACTCGGCCGACGATATGCTTCGTGATGCGGACATCGCGATGTACGAAGCGAAGTGCCGAGGCAAGGCCTGCGCCGTGCACTTCTCGGCCACGATGCGTGAAGCGATTGCCAACCGGCATGCCATCGAGAATGATCTCAGGTACGCGATCGAGGAGGAATCACTCACGCTGGCCTATCAACCGATCATGTCACTCGACGATCGATCGCTGGCCGGTGTGGAAGCGCTCGTACGCTGGGAGCATCCCACGCGCGGGAACGTCGCGCCCGGTGTGTTCATTCCGATTGCCGAAGAGACGCGATTGATATTGCCGATGTCCGAGTGGATCCTGCGCACGTCGTGCGCGCACTTCATGCAGTGGAAAGCGTCGCTCGGCGATCAGGCGCCGCGCTACGTGAGCGTGAATCTCTCGCGTGTGCAGCTCACCGATCCCGAGCTCGTGCCGCGCACCCTCTCCATCGTTCGGGCGGCTGGTATGCAGCCTTTGGAACTCCAGCTGGAGGTCACGGAATCGCAGATCATGGCCAACCGTGCTGGCGCGACACAACTGTTGCACGAGTTTCGGCAGGCGGGCGTACGCCTCGCGATGGACGATTTCGGCACCGGACATTCGTCACTGTCCTGCCTCCAGGAGTTCCCGATTGATGTGCTGAAAGTCGACCGTGAGTTCATCGCGAATCTGAGTCGGGGTCGTGACTTCGCGTCACTCGTGCACGCCGTGGTCACACTGGCCGACAATCTCGGACTCGATGTGGTGGCGGAAGGCATTGAAGAAGTCGAACAGGCGGCGATGCTGCAGGCGTTGGGCTGCAAGTACGGACAGGGTTTTTTGTTGGCGCACCCGATGTCTTCCGATGCGCTGATTGCGCGAGTCGCGCAGCAAGGCGGTTTCGACGAGATCTTTGCCGCCATCGCGCACCCTGATGCGCTCTCTGCTCCGTCCACACACTTCGCTACGTACGACAAGGTCACCGCATGAGCCACGCAACTCCAATCGTACACGCGGATGCGTTGCAGACGCTCGACAGCCCGCACACACCTGATCCGCGCACGGTGGCGACGGAGCGCATCAAACGACTTGGGCAGTTGGCGACGTTGCCGTCAGTCACGCTCAAGATCATGCGTCTCGCCGATGATCCGAATGCCACCGGCGATGCGCTTGATCAATTGATGGCCGCCGATCCGGCCCTCGGCGCGCGCGTACTTCGCGTGGTCAACTCCGCATTTTACGGCTTGCCCGGCACGGTGAGCACTACGCGCGCGGCAATCGTACGGCTGGGCTTCGCCGCCATTCGCAACATCGCGATCGCCGCGAGTCTCACGCGCATGTTCCGTGGTGGCCATGTCAGCGACACGTTCGACGCGAAGGAGCTGTGGCATCATTCTGTGGCCGTGGCCGAAGCGGCGCGCTTGCTGGCCGTTCGAACGCGCCGCGGCAGCCCCGATGAAGCGTTGCTCGCCGGACTGTTGCACGACATCGGTCTGATCGTGGCCATGCAGACTTCGCGCAGCGAATTCGAACGACTGCTCCGCGCACTGGACGGGCCCACGCCGCTCACGTTCGCACAGGCCGAATCCGAACATCTGCACACCACGCATGAAATGCTCGGCGCCGCGCTCAGCGTGAGCTGGGGATTTCCGAACGCGCTTACCCTCGTGACCGGTCACCACCATGCGCCGATGCTGGTGCCCGCCGCCGACCGCGTGCTGCCGGCGCTCGTGCACGTGGCGGATCATCTGGCCGCGCAGTGCCAGCTCGGCTACACGCGAACGGTGGGCGCCGAGGGCATCGAGGACGGAGTGTTGGAGTGGCTCGGCCTGACGGAAGCGGATCTCGCCGCCGTGCGCGACACGTTGCCGGCGGCGACTGGCGAAGCGGCGCAAGTGTTAGGGTAGCTGCCGTTGCTGCGTGCGTTGCGCGTACTGTGGGGGTCGCGTGTTTGGTTGACGGTTGCCGCCAATTACGCCCTCTACGTGTACCGGCGCGATCGCGCTTTCAGTGAACGGTTTGGGTAGACGGTTTACGGTTGACGGCGCACGGTGCCGGTGCACGGTTGACGGTGCACGGTGCCGGTGCACGGTTGACGGTGCACGGTGCCGCTTGGACACCGTGAACTGTTCACTGTTCACCCGTACCGTGCACTGAAGGCGCGATCGCCCCGGTACGCGGAACGGACGTAATGGGGGAGTTGCGGTTGACCGTGAACCGTCAACCCGTACCGTGAACTGAGCACGCGACCCCGCCGGCATGCACGACAACAAGGAGATGCCGACCACCGATGACCGGACGCTGTGAACGGTTCACGGTTTTTGGTTGACGGTTGCCGCCAATTACGCCCTCTACGTGTACCGGCGCGATCGCGCTTTCAGTGAACGGTTTGGGTAGACGGTTTACGGTTGACGGCGCACGGTGCCGGTGCACGGT
>JBBRDP010000220.1:0-5776 GCA_038203795.1 Gemmatimonadales bacterium | reverse complement strand
CTCACCGACCCGGCGCTCAATCACACGGTCAACCTCTCGCCCGACGGCAAACACTTTGTGGATGTCGCACAAACGCACAACACACCACCCGTGTCATCGCTGCGCGATGCGAGCGGCACGCTGGTGAAGGAGCTGCGGCAGAGCGACGTGAGCAAAGCCACCGCACTCGGACTCAAGCCGGTGGAGCTCTTCACCTTCAGAGCCGCTGACGGCGTGACCGAGTTGCATGGCATGCTGCATAAGCCGAGCACCTTTGATGCAAGCAAAAAATATCCGGTGCTCGTGAGTGTGTATGGCGGCCCCGCCACGAACGGTGCGCGCGAAACGTACGCGTCGCCCAACGCGCTCACCGAGTACGGATTCCTCGTGCTCACGCTCGATGCCCGCAGCGCCGCCGGTCGCGGCAAGCACTTTCTCGACGCGATCTACGAAAAACTCGGCACCGTGGAAATCGACGATTTTGCCGCAGGTGTACGCGAAATCGCCAAGCGCCCGTACGTAGACGGATCGCGCGTGGGCGTGTTCGGTACGTCGTACGGCGGCTACGCATCGGCGATGGCGGTGTTGCGTCACCCCGATGTATTTCATGCCGCCGCCGCGAGCAGTTCGGTCACCGATTGGCGCCACTACGATACGATCTACACCGAACGCTACATGTACACGCCGCAGGTGAACGCGGCGGGCTACGACGCCGGGTCGGCCATGACGTATGCCGACAAGCTCAAAGGCCGCCTCATGATTTTTTATGGCACGGCCGACAATAATGTGCATCCGTCCAACAGCATGCAGCTCATTCAGGCGCTGCAGCGGGCCGGCAAGAGCTTCGACGTGCAGGTGGGACCCGACGCGGGCCACGCCAGCCTGTCGCAGCCCCGCATGATGGAGTTCTTCATCGAACAGCTGGTGCTGGCGCCCGCCGGCAAGACCGCCGGCAAGACCGCTGGTAACTGACCCGTTTGCGACCCAGTGTGACCGCCGACCGATGTCCGGGGTTATCAGCATCATGACCCTCTCCGATGCCTTGATCGTTCGGCGCGTCCTGGGCGGTGACACGGAGGCCTTCCGCGCGCTCGTGGACCGCTACCACGATGACGCCGTGCGGTACGCCACCCACCTGCTGGGCTGCCACGCCGAGGCGGAAGACGCCGTACAGGACACGTTCCTCCGCGCGTATCGCTACCTCGCCAGCTACCAGGAACAGGACAAGTTCCGGGCGTGGCTGTGGCGCATCCTGGTCAACCGCTGCCGCACCAGGCTGGGCGAGCGTTCGCGCCGGCCGGAGCCGCGCGATGCGGCCGTCATCACGCAGCTGGTCGACGCCAACGCCTCGGCGCCCGACGACGACCTCGACCGGACCTTCCTCCGCGAGGAACTCGCGCAGGCGCTCGCCTCCCTTCCGGCCGACCAACGGGAGGCGGTGGTGTTGCACTTCACCGAAGGGCTCTCCTATCCCGAGATGTCGGCCATCACCGGCACGGGCGTCTCGGCGCTCAAGATGCGCGTGCACCGCGCCTGTGATCGACTGCGCACTCTGCTTACGGACGTGATCCATGGCTGATACCCCGACTCCCCTGCTCCCCGCCGAGCTGCAGGACCTGCTCCGTCAGCTGCGTCCGGTTGATGCAGCCCAGCGGGTCCGCTCGATGGACGCGATCATGGCGGCGGTGCATGTCATGCCCGCGCCTCGCCGCTGGTCGCTCCCCCCGTCGATCACGCGCTGGCGTCGCCGCGGAGTGCTCGCGCCGGCCGGCGCCTTGGCGGTCGGGCTGCTGCTTACGCTCTGGACCGGCGTCACGTCGCTGACGGACGTCTTGAGCCGCAGTTCATCGGCGGTGCTGGCGAAGGCCGAGATTATCGGCGATACCGTGATTCCGCGGCTGGTGCCTGTGGCCGATGAAACGCGACTCGTGACGGCGGGGGGCGTGCGGCGCGCCCTGCATGATACTTTGTACGACACGATGCGCATCGTCCGGTTCGCGCTTCGCGCGCCTGAGGCCACGCGGGTGATGCTGGTGGAATCGGCGTCAGCCGCGCTGCCGGGTGCGCAGGGTACCCGGTTTGCGGTGGCGCGGGATCTGGCCAGCGGGCTCTGGGAGATGCGTACCGTGGTATCGCGCCATGCGGTGGCCGACGCGTTCGCCTTCGTCGTGGACGATGCGCAGCGCGTGCCGGTGCGCACGCCACTCTCTGAACCAGCTTTCGGGCCAAGAGAGCAGGCGTTGGCCGACACGTCACTCTGATTCGTCATTCATTTCGTTTCTCTGTCCAACAACATGTCAGCACTTACATCAACCGGTCAGGGGCGTACAACGCTTCTGGCCGCGCTTACGACGCTCGCCCTCGTGGTGGGATACGCCGATTTGTGGCGCGGTGGCACCACGATTTCTGCCCTCTGTCTGGCGATTGCATACGCGGGGCTTATTCCCGCCACCTTGTTGTCGTTCGGCAAGAGTGAGCAGGCAATCACGGGTCCCGACGAGCGCTTTGCCAACGCCCCGTGGCTGGCCGCCGGCGTAGTCGCGTTGGCGCTCTTTGCACTTTACGCGTTCACGCTGGCACCCAGCACCGCCATGTGGGACACGAGCGAGTATATCACGGCGGCCAAGGTGTTTGGGGTGCCGCATCCGCCGGGCAATCCGGTGTTCGTGATCTTCGCGCATGCGTTTGGGTTGTTGCCATTGCCGCTCGAGTACGGCGGTCGCATCAACTTGCTGGCGGCGGTGACGAGCGCGCTGTCGGCCGGACTGTGGTTCCTCGTGGCGGAAGGTGTGATGCGCAAATGGATCACCATCCGCTGGGCGCGTCTGATGGCGTCGGCCACATGTGTGATCATTGGCGGCACCGCATTCACCGTGTGGAATCAGAGTGTGGTGAATGAGAAGGTGTACACCGTTGCACTGCTTGGGCTGGCGAGTGTGAGCTGGTTGATGTTGCGCTGGAGTGATGCGCCTGAGAAGTCGAGTTCGGACCGGTATCTGCTGACGGCCGCGTATCTCGTGGGACTGGGCTACGCGAATCACCCGGCAGGATTTTTGCCGCTGCCGGCGATCGGGTTGCTCGTGCTGATGCGTCAGCCGTCGGTGTTGCTGCGCTGGCGGCTGCTGCTCGGCACGCTCGCGGTGGCGATTGTGGGCATCACACCGTTTATGGTCATGCCGATCCGGGCCGCACACGAGCCGTATCTCAACAGCGGTGGTGTGTCCGCGTGCACGGACGGCATCAATGTGTCGTGCACATTCAGCGCGGACACGTGGCGCCGCGTGAAGGCGCACATTGACCGCGAACAGTATTCCGGGCACAATGTGGCCGAACGCAAAGCGCCGATCACCGCGCAGTATGGCATGTTCTGGCTGTACTTCAAGTGGCAGTGGTTCCGTGATGCGTATAACCAGGCCCCGCAGGCGCAGTCGTTGCTGGCGCTGCTGTTCTTCACACTGGGTATTGTGGGCGGCGTGACGCATTTCACGCGGGACCGGCGAACATTCTGGTACGTGGGTGGGCTCATGTTCACACTCACGATCGCGTTGGTGGTGTACCTCAACTTCAAGTACGGACACTCACAGGCACCGGAGCTCGGCGGCAGCGTGGATCGCGAAGTGCGCGACCGCGACTACTTCTATCTCTGGACGTTCTCGCTGTGGGGCGTGTGGGCCGGTCTCGGTCTCACCACGTTGTGGACATGGCTTGGTTCCAAACTCGGCGGCACCGGCACAATTTCCGATCGCGGGCTGCGACTCGCGGCACCGATTCTGGCGATCGCGCTCATTCCGCTGGTCACGAACGCAATTGATGCGCCGCGCGACAAGCACACGTTCACCCGCGAATGGGCGCGCGACCTGCTCAACTCCGTGGAACCGTACGGCATTCTCATCACGAACGGTGACAACGATTCGTTCCCGCTGTGGTATGCGCAGGCGGTCGAGGGTATCCGGCTCGACGTGACGGTGGCGGTTGTCCCGTATCTCGGCACCGAGTGGTACGCGCACCAATTGCAAAATCGCAAGCTCGAGCCGTACGACAAGGCTGCGGGACCGGCACTGTATCGGGATCGTGAGTGGACGATGCCCACCAAGCCACTGTTTCCGTTGACGCGCGCGGAGATCGATGCGATTCCACCGATCGTTGGTCTGCCGCAACCACAGCGTTTTGTGCATGATGGTATGGACGTCACGATCAGCACCGACATGTTGTTGCGTGATCAGCAGCTGGTGCTGTACATGATCAAGCACTCGTATCCGGAGCGTGGTCTGTTCTTCTCGTACGGAGGATACGCCGCCGTGCTGGGCTTCGGGGGTAACCTGCTCAACTACGGACTGACGCAAAAGCTGGTGAGCAAGCGTCCGGAACCATCGATCAACTTCATTCCGCTGCGGGGCAACGAACAGCTCGACGTAGCGTCGACGCGTTCACTGTGGGGCGAGTACGGAGGCATGAAGGCGCTGATCACCGAGAACGGCTGGATCGACGACGCGTCGGCAGGCATTCCGGTGCTCTATCTGATCACGGGCCAGTATCTCGCGGGCTCACTGGAAGCCGCTGGTGACGCCGCAGGGAGCACGGCAGTCATTACGCAGGTGGATGAGATGATGACGAAGGCTCGGGTGAAGTAGTTCGTTGTTGCTGTGGCCGTTTTCGCGCCTTCTTTTTCTCAGTTGGAGTTGCTGTGTTGGTGCCGAGGAACTGCAACTCCAACAGCGTAGGGGAAAGCGCGAAAGACGCGAAGGCGCGAAAACGGCAACGGCCACTTGGCGAACTGTGCTCGCGTCAGCCATACTTGATGGTATGCAGCCCGATCTCGACCACCTGCCCAGCGACCGTCGCTGCACGTTCTCCTCGGCGCGCGCTGGGTGTGTTCGCACGTACGTGACTACCGCCGTGAGCACCTCGTGAAGGGCGGCAAGGGCGGCGCGGGACGAAAGCGTCCGCCCACCAAGCCCGATCCGAAGGACAAGAACACGCAGAGCGCGAGCCGCGGTTCACGCAAGCGGGATTGGGGCGCCAATGAGCGTGAAGTCCCCGTGCGCCCGCCCGATTCCAAGCCAACCAAGCGATAGCCCATGTCACGCGCCTTCCTTCGCGATGACGCCGAAGGAGAGATGCCTCGGCGCAACTATGACCTGCCTCCGCGCGACGATCCCGGCTTTGATCGGGCCGCCGCGCGCGCGCTGCTCGAAGGGGCGCGTGTGGGCGAGACGCAGCTCGCCGAGCGTGCGACGGGTTACTACTGGGGCGAGCCGACGTTGCGATCGTATGTGGAAGAGATGCTCGTGGCCGCTGAGGCAGCAGGTGATGACCGGCTGGAGCAGGTAGCGCGGCGGTTTCTGGCGTAGCCAGAGAGCGGGAGACTCGAGATCACAGCGGGCGCCGGGCATGGTGCTTCAAGCACGGCGCCCTGGCTGGCAGACTAGCGAGCGCTTGTCATACGATCGCTGGTCGCCATTCGGGCCGTGTCGAGCGCGCGACGTAATAACGTCGCGCGCTCTCGTGCATCCGTGCGTGACGCGCGAAGCGCGCTTCGGAGTTCGCGCTGTACAGCCGAGGAGAGTGCACCGCACTCAGATTCGAGCAGTGCGGTAATCGCCACCTCATACACCGCGACCGTCGCACCCGGCTGCCCGTCGTTGTAGAGCGGGGCGCCACGGTCAATCGCGTAGTCGATGAGTGCCGTCGCGCTGTTGGCATTCGGCGACGGCGCGTCGGTGGGCAGGAGCACTCGGTCAATCACGTGCACAATGCCATTGCTCGCTGGAACATCGGCAATGCGCACCGTTGCGTC
>JBBRDP010000219.1:0-5786 GCA_038203795.1 Gemmatimonadales bacterium | reverse complement strand
CGGCAGGCCCGCGAATCGATCACGTTCGAGACGTATATCTACTGGTCGGGTACCGTGGGACGCGAGTTCAGCGAGGCGTTGGCGGAACGCGCGGCGGCCGGCGTGCCCGTGCACGTCACGCTGGACTGGGCCGGCAGTGTGAAGATGGACGGCGAGTTGCTCGCGCGCATGGAGGCTGCGGGCGTGCATGTGCACCGGTACCGGCCACTGCGTTGGTACAATCTGGGCCGCATGAACAACCGGACGCACCGCAAGCTACTGGTGATCGATGGGCGCGTCGGCTTTACGGGCGGTGTCGGCATCGCTGATCAGTGGCAGGGACACGCCGCGTCGCCGGAGGAATGGCGCGACACGCACTTTTGTGTCGAGGGGCCGGTTGTGGCGCAACTGCAGGCCGCGTTCAATGACAACTGGATCAAGACCACCGGAGAGGTGCTGAACGGAGCGCCTTTCTTTCCGGCTATTGAGGATGTCGGGGCCCTCGAGGCACAAATGTTCATCGCCTCGCCGGCCAGTGGGAGCGAAAGCATGCATCTGCTTTATTTGCTGGCGATCGCGGCGGCGGCGCAACGCATCGACATCGCGGCGTCGTACTTCGTACCCGATGACCTGCTGGTCGAGGCCTTCATGGCGGCACGCACGCGTGGCGTCCGCATACGTATACTGCTGCCGGGCCCGCACCTTGACTCGTTCTCGGTGCGCGTTGCCAGCAAGCAGGTGTGGGGCGATCTCTTGCGCGCTGGCGTGGAGATTTACGTGTATCAACCCACCATGCTGCACACCAAGCTCGTCGTGATCGATGCAGAGTTTGTATCAGTCGGTTCCACCAACATGGATATTCGCTCACTGCGTCTGAACGATGAAGCAAGCCTCAACGTGTACGATCACGGATTTGCGCACGCGATGATCGACGTCTTCGAGCAGGATCTGCAACGGGCGACGGCGTACACGTTGGACATGTGGACCGCACGCCCGCTGCGCGAGCGGCTGCTTGAGGCCGTGATGCTGCCCATCAAGTCGCAGCTGTAGCGGGTTGACACGCCGTTGGCGGCACCGGCGAGTCAACCCGAGCGTGCCTCACACGATCTCGCACGATCTCACACGATCTCGCGCGATCTCACACGACCTCACACGACCTCACACGATCCGCACGATCTCGCACGATCTCGCGCGATCTCACACGATCTCACACGACCTCACACGACCCGCCGGCACAGGCGATCACGTCGGCCAGCGTGGTGACGTCGGTGTGCTCCGACAACGCCGTATAGTCGACCGGTCGATACTGCAGCGCATTCCACTTCGTGATGTCGGCCTCTGTGGTCACCGCTTCCCGTGGCGCCTGCGCGTAGATCTTGTCGCCGGCCTCGCGCAGCAGGGAGATCCCGGCGAAATACTCGCGGTTGTCCCAGATGAACTGCTGCACCGTGTCCCATTCGTCATCCCGAACGGTCACCGTGTTCGACACGTTGTGCTGCAGGCCCGGGTTAAACTCATCGTGACGTTGGCCTGCGCACACCCAGTGTTGTTGCACAGTCCGCACGTATTCAAGGAACTGCACCGCACCGATTTCTTCGCGCAGAATGGCGTCGTCGCGCGCTGACACGGGGAACGTGATCACATCGGTGGTTTGTGGATCCCACACCGACGTCTCCGTCATGTGCGGATTGTGCTGCTTGAACCACTGATACAACGGCTCCGTGCGCGCGGCCTGCACACGACGGAAATACTGACGCGCGTGATGCGGGTGAATGCCCGATGCCGCACCCAGCACCAGACTGGCTGTGCCCTCGGGCTTCACACACGTGAGCCGCGCGGCGGGACTGATGCCCAGATGTTCCGCGATTGCGGCGTTCGTATCGAGACACACCTGCGCGCCGCGCTCGAGCACGGCCGGATCAAGCAGCACGGCCGGACGCTCGAGAATACCGCAGATGGACACGCCGAGCAGCGACTCGCGTTCATTGATGACCCGCGTGACGGGTCCGAGATAGGCAATGTCCGTGTACGCGGCCTGCAACGTGCCGAGCAACGACGCAGCCTGACACCCGGAAAGAAAATCCGCTTCGCTGTCGCAGAGTGCGCCGTTGATGGTGGTGAGATTGCACATCTGCCAGCCAGAGAGCCGGGTCCCTGTGGCCACATCGTGGTGGCCGTACGCCATGAGTTGCGCTCGCGACTGCTCGTTTACGGTGAGCGCCGGCGCCAGTCCGATCTCCACGCACGGATTTGCGCCGTACTCAGGGTCGTCAACGAAATAAAATCCGGGCTCACCAAACTCTTTCTGATACTCGAACAACCGCGCGAAGTCCTGCTCTTTCACAGTGCTGCGCACCAGCACGGCGGAGTTGTTCGACTTGCCGCGCTGCGGATTGGTGTCGAACCAGTTACCGGTTTTCGCGGCCGCCATTTCTTCATCGTCTGACGAGAACAGGCAGATGGTGGCCGAGCGCCGGATGCCGCCGGAGAGCACGGCAACCGCGACATGCATCATGATGTCGTACACTTCGATGGGTCGCAGGGCGCGGCCGGACAGCTGATCGAGCACACGCTCGGCGGCCGTCAGTGCTTTCTTGAGCGGCAAGTGGCCGGGCGCCCGCCCACCCGAGGTGCGCAGCGGCATCCCGCGCGCGCGAATGGCGCTGTAGTTGAACTCGATTTTTGTGCCATCGAGATAGCTCACAATGAGTGCGTGCAGCGCGTCGGCCCAACCCTCGAGCTTGTCCGGTACCGCGTAATGCACCACCGGCAGCTCGTTCTCGGCCGCACGCAC
The DNA here is from genome assembly GCA_038203795.1 of Gemmatimonadales bacterium. GTDB lineage: Bacteria > Gemmatimonadota > Gemmatimonadetes > Gemmatimonadales > Gemmatimonadaceae > JAABRT01. Next base: position 3,013 of record JBBRDP010000219.1, on the reverse strand, counting down.
GGGGAAGATTGGGAGTTGTGCGACGTGATGCCGCTGCACGCTGAATCCAACGCCCGTACCCGAGAGCAACAAAAAGAACGCTTCACGAAACGCCTCGAGACGATTCATGTGCGTAAAGGCGCAGTTGAACATGCGCGCATTGTTGGCTTCGATGGCGGTACCACCAAACTGCAGCGAACGCATCGATGGCAGGATCGCGCGGCGCTGCAGCGCCTGCTCCGTGTCATCGAGCAGCGCCCGCAGCGAGCGGTTGCCCATGCCGACAACCGGCAGGTCGAGGCGATCGGCGAAGTGCGCGCGGTGCATGTCCATCACGCGCGTGAAGGCCTCGGCCGGCGTTTCGCGGCGTCCGAGCTCGGCGCGATAGCGCGAATAGCGCGAGATGAAGATGTAGTCTTCGAGGCCGCTGGCGCTGTGCTGCATCATGCGCGTTTGCGAACGCGAGGCGCGGTAGATCACGTAGCGCTTGGCGATGTCCCAGTGACCACGCGCCGCGATCATCATTTCGACGACGTCCTGAATGTCTTCGACAGTGGGCGCGTCAGTATTGGCCTTGCGCTGCACGGTGTTCATCACCAGCTGCGTGATCGCGCACACTTCGGAGAAATCGGTAAACCCGAGTCCGAAACGCGCGGCCGCGTCGTTGGCCTGCGGATTAAGGGCGTCGTTGGTGCGCGACGCGTAGAAGGCCAACGCGATGGCGCGCGTAATACGATCCGGATCCCAGGGCGCTCGGCGGCCGTCGCGCTTGACCACCTCGGTGAGCGCGCTGATTGGTGCGGGTGGTGCGTAGCTGCCGACGGACTTTACGGCGTGGAGCGGTGCGGCAAGTGTAGCGGTCATCGGGGGTGCCTCGTGGCGCGGTATAGCGGTAAGTGCACCCCCGAGGAACGACCGATGCCCGTCGTGATCGGCGAAAACCGCCGGCGACAGAAAAGGCTCCTTGCTGTTGATGCAAGGAGCCCTCGGCCACGTACGACCACTGGGGGCCGTACGCAATCCCCGGCTCATCCTCCCTCGAGGGTGCGCGCGGACTCCGGGCTTTGGCAGGTCTTCTGGCTCGGGAATCAACCGCGGGAGCCGCCTTCCCACGGTCAAACTGACCGCAGTGGCTGCATGCTCCGTTGTCCTCCCTTACAGCGGCGGGGCCGCCCCGGAATCACACCGGGTTCCCTTTTCACGCCACATCCGAACCACCAGATGCAGCGACCAGAGCTTATGTCTTGTAGCTGAGCTTGCTGGCTTGCATTCACACGTGAGTGCAAACCAGTATTGCACGGACAGTATGGGGCGTTTGGGCGTTCTGTCAAGCTTGGATTTTGCGGCATCGGCTAACTTTGAGAGATGACCATGCACGGATCGGGATCGAATCACAATTCGGGCGACGCGGCAGGACGGGATGAGCGGACGGCGCGCTTGGCCGGACCCGGGCGCAAGCCGGTCGCACGCGCGACCGCCGAATCGCCGTGCATCAAGCTGTGCCAGCTTGACCTTGCGAATCGATGCCGGGGATGCGGACGCACGCTCGACGAGATCCGCGATTGGAGTGGCATGACGCTCGAACAGCGCATGGCAGTGAACGCGCGATTGGGGTTTGCAGGACACGAGCGTGTAGGGTGAAGCGCCTCTCTTGCGCTGGCAGACACGAGCGTGCGCGCTGAGCACGCGTCGAGGTTTTCCGATGTTGTTTTTACTCGTCCTTGCCGTGTCATGCAACTCGAGTCGAACACGGGTCGTCGACGCGCCGGTTGTCCTCGACCGCGATGTCCCAACGGCACCAAGTGCGCCAGCAACGATTGCGCCTGGCACGCCGCCCGACGAAGTGCTTGGCACGCCGCCCGACGAAGTGCTTGGCACGTTTGAAGATGATTACGGTTCAACGCACCACGTGAGCGCGTCGGCGTGGCGACATGGCACGCACAGCACGTACGAGATTCAAACGTGGCACACCGACTCGCAGTATTTCATCGCACGCAACGGGTCGACGAACCGGTCGGGCGGCGGGCTGTACACGCGCATCGACTGGATGTCGTTGCGTGACATGGCGCCGTACACGATGGCGTTTTGTTTGAGCGCGTACGAGGCGAACACGCCAGCCGAGGCCGAGGCCACGCGGGTGGCGAATCGATCTACGCCGAGAACGGGGTGCAACCGGTTTCCGTTTTCGCGGCTGAAGCGGGTGGCGTCGCCGCTTGACTCGGCTGCGTCGCCGAGCGTTCGCTAAGGGTGGACGATCAACCAGCTCCATCGCCTACCGGATGACAGCAATCCCTACGAACTGCTCGATGGAGAGTTGTTCGTGACACCGCCGCCGTCTCCATCCCATGCACTGCTCGCATCGCGACTGCGATCACTGCTGGGGCCGTACGTGCGGGCGCACCAACTTGGTGACCAGTTCAGACCGCGCGCCGTGGTGCTTTCGCCTACCACCTCGCGCCGCGACCAACTGCAGAAACGTGCGTCCTACCTCCGCATCGGCGCGGCTGAGTACTGGATCGTGGATGGTGAAACGCGGACGGTTCGTGTTGTGCGCGCGCACGCTGATGATGTGGTGGTGGAAACCGAGTTTGTGTGGCAACCTGTGGGCGTTGCGGTGCCGCTAATTATCAACGTTGACGCGTTGTTTTGCGGCGCGCTGGGATAACTGCGGGCGAGCCACGAGTCGGCATTTTCGATGCCCAACTCGTGAGTCGCTGAGCACCCGACAGACTACGGTGTGATCACCGCCTTGGGCGGTTTGTTCTTGAAGTCACCGGCCTTCACGCTGGAAATCTTCGTGGGGTCGATATGTTTTTTCAGGGCACCGTTCACATCGGCGACCGTGAGCGCTCGCACACGGGCATCGAGCTCCGCTTCGTACGCCATGGTGCGACCGGTGACCACCTGATTGGAGAGCATGGCGGTGATTTGACCATCGTTGGCGCGCATCTGCTCACGCTGCTGCAACCACGCCGACTTCGCGGCTTCGAGCTCGTCGGCCGTGATACCGTCTTTCAGGATGCGTCCCATTTCT